>JAJDHV010000045.1 GCA_030266365.1 Synergistaceae bacterium OttesenSCG-928-I11
GCTTTCATCCGCGCCTTCTATTCTTGCGTCATCCTTGTTTAAATTCTTTTCCGGAGATAACAGCGAGATGGCGTTTAAAATATTGGATTTTCCGCTTTCATTTATCCCGACAAACGCTTGACAAGTGGGTTCCGGATATATCTCCATATCCGCGATAGATCTGTAATTCTTGATTGTGATCTCTTTTAACTCCATACCGATTCACCCCAATCGTTGGTTTGAGATTCGAATAATATCTCATGCCAGTTTTTATATTTTTAGAGCATATTCACGTTGTTCTTTCTCAATGTGCCTGTATAGATTCAAGGCCCATTCAAGCGTTGTTTGATACTATCGTAAAATTTCAAAGTTAATCTGCTCTAATGCAACCTTTCTGTCTGAAAGAATTGTAACATCATGTATGGTGTTTTTGAAAAATGTAGACGAAAAATGAAGCAAGATCTTTTATCGTATATCGTATGCCTGCGATTGATGCCTGCAATATTTCAATTCGTATTTTGCACAAACCTGATATGATGATGTTGCACGAATAATCGACACCAGTGTCAATTGCCGTCAGAATGGTGAGCGTATCAGTAATTTGATAGCACCGAAAGAAAGCGGGTGATGCTTCATGCTTCGCGAAACCAGTTTGGAATTTATCCGGGCCGTTGCGGAGGAGTACGGCGCTTCGCGCGTATTGCTGTTCGGCTCGTGTCTGGAAGTACCGGAAGAAGAGGCCGGCGATATCGACCTTGCGGTCGAGGGTTTGTCGGATGGCGACTATGACAAATTTTGGAATCGCCTGCTTTGGGCGGATGAGTTGAACGGTAAATCCGTTGACGTGATCCGTATCGAGGGAGAAAGTTTCCTCGTCCCTATAATTTTGCATCGGGGGGTGGAAATCTATGTTGCAGAAACATCAAAAACAGTCACTATGGATCGTGTTTGACAAGAGCCGCCAGACGATAAACGAGTTGCGCGAGATCATCCGCGAGGAACCTTCACCTTGGCGGATGCGCATCAATGCAGGCGCGGGAAAGCTGCTCGGGGACCTCTATATGAGTATAGAGCGCATCATCAGGCTCTTTATCGAGGATGTTTTTGGTGAAAAGATCGTCAAGGATGAATCCTGGCACACAAGGCTTATTGAATCCGGAAAAGCGAAAGGCCTTTTGCCTGAGTGTATCGGCGAAGTTATGCGGCAAATGAAAAATTTTCGTCACCGTATGATACACGGCTACGGGATCGAGATGGACGAAGAGAAATTGCGGGTCGCTATTCCCGAAGCGATTGCGGCTTACGAGAAAGTCGAAGCGCATATCAGGGCGAAATTTCCCGAATTGGACGAAAAGTTGCCTGCTGCCGAAAGCGCAGACAATCGATAAATAAAAATCATCCGAAACATTGACGCGCCACGGACGGGGTTGTCGCTTCCCGCCCGTGGCGCTCTTGTATGGATGGTGTGTTGTGAGGCTTACATGAGGCGCGTTATTTTTCCCGGTTGGCGGCCTCGGCTTTTTTCGCGCCTTCGCGCATCTCCTCAGACGTCCACGAGACGGAGTCGTACGGTTTCAGGTCCGAGGGGAACGGGTCGGAGCTGTCCAGGCGTGCCGCGTATTCCGCGCCCTCGCGCAGTTCCTCGGAGGACCAGACGATCTGCTTGCTCGGTATCCTGTTGAATTCCTCCATGGCCGCGCGTTCTCCCGGCATCGTGTCGCCGGCGCTGGCGGTTCCCATCGCTCCGAGGGCCATCAAACAGCCGATCAGGCCCAGCATGCATACTCTTGCGAACTTGCTTGTTTTCGACGTTGTCATTTTGATCATTCTCCTCTTTTTTTGTGTGATCGATTTATGTGTTTGCTGCCTTGTTCGGTGATTCATTTTTTTCCTGTGCTTCCACCTCCTGGGTCTCCTGTGTTTCGTTTTTTCGGGGTGGGCTGTTTGCTCCCTCGATGGTTGATACTTTACCGCGCCTGCCTTACGGGAGTATGACGGGAGCGAGACGTAACCTCGCGTTGCCTGACGAAACCTTGCGGCGACGTCAGATTACGTCGCTGGATTATTGCCTTGCGCCGTATTAGAATGATCGCAACGGACATTTATCCAATTATTTTTCGCGGGAAGGGATCGCCATGGAGACGGAACGGCCGAACATACTGATCGTCGACGACGACGCGGAGCTGCGCGAGCTGATCGCGGAGACCCTGGCGGAGTACGGTTTCGCCTCCGGCGCCGCGCGAAACGGCGTGGAGATGTACGCCGCGCTCGAACGCGGGACGTACGACATGATCCTCTTGGACATCATGATGCCGGGGGAGGACGGGCTGACGCTCTGCCGCTCGCTTCGCGTCCCGGGGACGCCGTATGGCCGCATCCCGATCATCTTCCTGACGGCCCTGAAGGACACGACCGACAAGGTCGTCGGCCTCGAGATCGGGGGCGACGACTATCTCTGCAAGCCGTTCCAGTCCCGCGAGCTGATCGCGAGGGTCCGGGCGCTGCTGCGCAGATCGGGCTACGCGGACGATGTGCCGTCCATCGCCGCCGCGAAGCAGTCGTCCGGGGGTGTGGAGGGGGAGGCCTCGGTGCTCTCGTTCGGGAGCTGGAAGCTCAACGTCATGGCGCGCCACCTCATCGACGAGGATGGCGTCATCGTCCCCCTGAGCGCGGCCGAGTTCCGGCTGCTCACGCTCTTTCTGGATCATCCGCAGCAGGTCGTCACTCGGGACAATATCATGGACTATCTCGCGGAGCGGAGCCTCAATATCTACGACCGCAGCATCGACGCGCAGGTGAGCCGACTGCGGGCGAAATTGCGCGACAAGGGGCCGAACCCGAGCCTCATCCGCACCATGCGCGGCGACGGCTATATGCTGGCGACGCCGGTCGAGAAGGGCGCGTCGTGAAGGCGAGGCGATTTTTAAAAATGCTGCGGCCGGACTCGCTGTTCGGCCAACTGCTGCTGGTCACGATCGTCGGGGCGGTCCTGCTGCAATGCGTCAATTTTTTCGCGGTCCATTCCATTCAGAAGTCCTATGCCAAAGAATTTTTGAGCATCGGGCACGACTACGTCATCTCGATGTACCACACGATTCGCTACACCGACCGCGAGGGGCGGCTGCGACTGGTGGAGGACATCGCGCGGACGAGGGGGCTGCTCGAAAAGCCGTTTCGGGTTCGAATCCTGACGGAGAGGCCCGAGTGGGAGACGCAGGATTACTACAAGGCGGCGGGCGTGCGCAAGGCGCTCCAGACGGCGATGCGCGCGAACGACATCGACCGGGCCGAGATCCGGTCGCGCGTGCTCGACGAGACGTCGCCCGAGGCGTCCGATCCGCACTACGGCGGTTATCTCTTTCCCCTGTTGCAGGTTGTCATCCGGATGGACGACGACATCTGGCTGGAACTGGTGCAGCCGATGATCCTGACGGACTTGAACCTGATACGCAGGCAGCGCGAGCTGATCCTGGTCGGCACGCTCGTCATCTCTTTTGCCACGATCTTCCTGATTCGGAGGGCGACGAAGCCGCTTCACAAACTTCGCCAGGCCGCGGAGGCGTTCGGCCGCTGTCCGGAGTCCGCCGTGCCGCTGGAGGAGTCCGGCAGTATCGAGGTCCGCGAGGCCGCGCAGTCGTTCAACCGGATGCGGAAACGGATCTGCGACAATATGAGCGAGCGCAACAGCATGCTGGAGGCGATGGGGCACGACCTGCGGACGCCCCTCGCGCGCATTCAGCTCCGCCTGGACAAGATCAAGCCCGACGAGTTGAGGGAGAAATTCAGGGCCAACATCGACGAGATCCAGTCGATCGTCGAGCAGGGCGTTGAGCTCGCCCAAAGCCTGCACTCGTCCGAGGCATTTTCTCCGCTCGACGTAACGGCGTTCGTCTGGACCCTGGTGGACGACATGGAGGCGCAGGGCGAAAACGTCGTCTCAGGCGACATGCCGCCGGACGACGAGGCGCCGCTGGTCGTCATGGCCCGACCGACCTCGCTGAAGCGCTGCGTCGAGAATCTCCTGACGAACGCCGTGAAATACGCGGGCAACGCGCGGATTTCCGTTTCCAGCGACGACGCCTTCGTGACGATCGACGTCGACGACGACGGCCCCGGCATCCCCGCGGAGATGCTGGAAAAAGTTTTCGAGCCGTACTGCCGGCTGGAGTATTCGCGCAACAGGGGCTCGGGCGGCACCGGCCTCGGGCTCTCCATCGCGTACAACATGGCCCTCCTGAACAACGGCACCATCCGCCTCTCCAACAGGCCGGAGGGCGGCCTGCGCGCCCGCGTCGCAATCCCGCGCGCGGACGCGCGAGGGCGCAAATACGATTGACGATCCCATGTCAAAATTGTCCTGATTTTATTCCACTTTCCCGGAAAATCGGTTAAAATATTAACCGATTGGAGGGGTATTTATGCTGGAAACGTTAAAGGAGATCATTCTCGACTATCAGGAGTTCGTCACGGATGCGGACTTCGGCGTGCCGCGCGATCTCAGAATCGAACCGCATCCCGGCAAGGCATCGGTGTGTATCGGCGTCAGGCGTTCGGGCAAATCGACGCTCATGTTGCAGCGGATAAAAGAACTGCTCTCGGGCGGCGTGGCCCGCGAGAATATCCTCCACATCAATTTTTTCGACGACCGCCTGCGCAGCCTCGATTCCCCCGCTCTGGTGCTCGAGGCTTATTACGGCCTCTACCCCGAAAAGAAAAACACGGAGACCGTCTACTGCTTTTTTGACGAAATACAGATGCTTGACGGTTGGGAGGGGTTCGTCGATCGAGTGACGAGAATGGAGAAGAGCGAGGTCTACGTCACGGGTTCGTCGGCGCGCATGCTCTCGAAGGAAATCGGCACGCAGATGCGTGGGCGCTCGCTCTCCTGGGAGCTCTTCCCTTTTTCCTTCGCGGAATATCTCGGCTATAAAAAAATTCGCACCGGCAAAGACGCGCTGTCCAGCAAAACCCGTCTGCTGAGCCAAAAGGCATTCGAAGAATATCGCGAGTGCGGTGGGTTTCCGGAGGTCCTGGGGTTTTTGGGCGACGATGCGCGCATCCGACTGAAAATTCATCAGGAGTATTACGGCGCGCTGCTTTTTCGGGATATCGCGGACAGGTACGACGTGTCGCATCCGCGGGCGCTCGTCGATCTTTCGCACCGCCTGGCAGACAACATCGCGTCCTCCTGTTCGCTGAACGCGCTCTTCAACTATTTGAAATCGCTGGGGCACAAAATATCGAAGCAAAATGTCGGGGAGTACCTTGCATGGATGGAGGACGCCTATTTTCTGTTCTCCGTGCGACTCTTTGACGCGTCTCTTTCGCGCAGCCTCGTCAACCCCAAAAAAATTTACTGCGTGGACCACGCCCTTGCGCGCTCCGTCTCCTCCGGTATCCTCACAAACAGCGGGCGGCTGTTGGAGAACATCGTTTTTATCGAGCTCCGCAGGCGTTTAAACGAGGTTTTCTATTATCGTACGGCGAAGGGCCGCGAGGTGGATTTCGTCTTCAAAAGCGAACAGCGCGGACAAGCGCTCACACTGATTCAGGTCTGCGAATCCCTCGCGGACCCGGAAACACGAAAAAGAGAACTCGCAGCCCTGGGTGAGGCAATGTCGGAGCTGGGTGTGGATCATGGCCTCGTCGTCACGCAGGGCGAGGAGGAGTCGATCGAATCGCGGTCCGGTACGATCGCGGTCGTACCGGCGTGGAAGTTTCTGTTGGCACGATAATCGCCGGGGCGTACCGCCCTGCCCGTTTCGGCGACAATCCGCCACGGTCATGTTTCCATAATATTTCTTCAGGAAATCAAAAACATTGATTTTACCTTGTTTTTGTAACACTCTCTCGCTATCTTGTGTATAATATAGAGGGCATGTTTTGTGACCCTATAGAGGCGGAGGTGTGGATAAATGAAGTGCTTCAAAGCGGGAAAAGAATTTTTCTGGCAGGGATGGATGATCTTTTTCGCCGCGGTTCTGCTGCTGGTTGCAGCGTTGCCGTCCGCTGCGACGGCAGCGTATCGGTCGTCCAAGTACTCTATTGATGATGATGGCGGAGCCGTGACATATGACGACACGTCAAACTTATATACGGCTCTTCCTCGAGCTGTCAAGCTGAACAAAAATCACGTCCTCGTAATATTTACCGGCGTCGAGCTGGAGGTGGCAACCAATGCGGCAGGCAGAGGTGCGGCTGCAGGGGTCGCCTTGGCGGCGCAGTACACGATTCCAAAATTTTCCTTCAGCAAAAAAGAAAAAATCGCGAGCGTTATTCCACATGTCTTCTCTGCCAATGACAAATTCCGGACGTTCAGCGTTTTCGAGATTGTGACCAGCGGCGATCTGATGGACAAAACGACCCTGTCTTACAAACCGTCACCAACAACGGCCGATTCGTACGTGCTTGCCGTTCCGAAGGAGAAAAAACTGCTCGGCGCGTTCAATGGCATCACCCTGGTCGATGCGGTCGACAAATTGAAGGATCTCGAACTGGGAGATGCCATCCAAAGCGATCAAGATGGGAAAATACTCGTCGGCGGGGAAAATCCGGGCGGCGCCCCATTGCTCGACAAGGAGGCTCACGCTTTATTCGAGGTGGAAGTGTTGGACGACAAATCCCAGACGACCGTGGCGTTCACCCCGGACAACCTCGGCACGCAGTGGTCCACCAACTTCAACGGTACGAAAAACATGGGAACGGGCACCGGCAGCGGGACGATCAACCTCGCAGCGGGTTCCAACCGGGCGGAAATCACACTGGGGACGGGCAATGCGGCTGTCCCCTATACGATTTTCATTAGACGAACCGATGGCACGACACCAAAGCTTGAAGCTCTGACGGTGACCGCGTCCGGCGGCCAGAAGAAGATCATACAGCTTGAAGCGGGGCAGATGGCGTATTACGCCAGCTTCCCGACGGAGACGACCAGCGTGACGGTGGTGCCTGAAGCTGCCGCGGGTGTCGGTATCAAGGTCGGTGGCGAAGTCGTGCAGTCAGGCAAAGGAAAGACAATCACCATCGTAGCGGGCGAGACGGAAATCCCCATCAAACTGGAACAGACTGACACCTCAACAGGTACCACTAGCGAGGCCCACTATACCCTTTTTGTCCAAAGGGGAAACGAGGCGGTTTTGTACGATCTCAAGCTTCTGATGACCTACAACGGCCAGACAACCGAGGTTCCCATTTACCATTTCTCGACGTCGACGCCCGGTTTTCAGCCGAATGCCTTCACCAATACCGACGGCTGGCATTATTACTCCATAAGCCCCGCGATCACGGGCGACATCAACATCAAGAACGCGACCTTCCACCTTCTGGCGACGTTCAATGACGAAACCCGATCATACGTTTCGACCGCGATCAAGAATTCCGAGGCGCCCGACGACAGAATTCAAAGCGGTTTCATGACCAAAGGCTTTACAGTGGACCGTGGCGGCGCAGACACCACGCTCTACCTGACGATGTACAGAGATCAGATCTACCCGGGCAATTTGAAGGGCAACCCGCAGTTGGAAATCAAGGTCGCGGTGCATATCACGACATCGGCGGCCAACCCCAAACTCTCCATGCTGACCGTCACCGACGGGTTTACGGGTGAAAAACTGCTGGATCATCCCAACACCGAAATGCCTCCCGACACACAGCAAAAACTCACAACGTCGCGTTATGCCAAAAACTTCACCATCAACGCCGCGGTAAACGATGGTGCCTTTCTCCTGGAGAACGACTTTGGGGCCACCGTGAAGGACGGCACCCTCAGCGGCAACATCGCCTTCGATGGACATGGCGAAAAGAAAGAACTGACCCTTACAGTCACCAACGTCTTCTACCCGGATAAAAAGACAACGTACAGGCTGGACGTCACGCAGGGTTACGACGGCGAGCCGCACATCATCCTGGGGATGGCTCCGGAGGCGGTACTCGGCTACATCCCGGACTCACTCTCGTTTGGAATCAACGAGATGACCGGTTACAGAACGTACAACGCGGCGAAAAACACCTGGGAACTCCACTCTTTTGTCGGCAAGGTGCCGGAATTGCCGAGCCGGCGGGACAACAACACCGGCAATACAATCCTGACCGTGAACTGGGCCGTGTTTCCACCACTTGCCCAGGCGGCGGAGTTCAACGTGACGGACTATAAAAACGACACCAGGCCGTCCGCCTGTTGGAGCATTCAGAACATCACGAGGAATGCGAGCAACACGGGAGGGACACTCGAACTCGTCCTCAGCGCCGCCGACTCCGACAAGTCGCAGTATCAGTACAAAACATACATGGACGAAACCTCTGCCTATCTCCAAACCGTCATACTCAACGGTAACCTTTTCTCGGGCCGCGCGGGCGAACGCATCGCAACGCGGAGCGGCACCTTTGCGAAAGTCGAGAATTATGAAGGCTTCCCGGAAGAAATCGAAATCCAGGACATTATCAAAAAACCGGTCGTCATCGACCTGTATCCCGAAGAGAACAGGTTGCCGCTCCAGGATTTCACCCTGTGGGGATCGAACGGCGAAACGGTATCGAGTATCGGTTTGCAGGTTGGAATGACGTATAAGATACCGATTTCCTACACAGGTATAACGACGTACGGCGCTTACAGGAGGGCGGTAGAAAAAGAGCCGGAGCTCGGGCTCCAATACCCGACCGTCATGATGCGCAACAGCAAGGGTGACTTGGTGAGCATCAAGGACGAGCTGGAAGTTATGATGAGACTCGGGGCTTCCGAGAACTCGATGGACGGTACGGAGATCGATTTCAGCCACGACCCGATAATAATCAGCTTAGGGAGGATCGTTGATGGAAAGAACACGGAAGACTATGTAGAGATCAACCAGGAAGCCCGCACAATCAAGCTGCTGAAAGAGTTTCCGGACGGAACTTTTGTGAAAGTATACGCGAGAACCAAGAGACTTGTGCTGGTCAGGGCTGTGACGATTCACTCCATAAGTTCAAAGCTGACCATAAAAGAATATAACAATGAAAAAAGAGGTATTGCATACATCGCGATCTCACCCCAGTTAACGTTCTATGGCTTCAAAGGCGCGAAGGCGTTGAATACGGATGAGAAGGAGTATTTTGCAAAAGCGCTTGGCGGCTTGGCGATAAGCACGGGCGACCAATCTTATATCGGCGTCTACAATCTAAAGGAAGAAAGCATGAGCGCGAAAACGGGGACGAATCCGTTCAGGTGGAATATATACGAAGAGAAGGGTAAGCCGGGGGATGCGGTTCGAGCGATAAACGGCGGCGAGGATTGGACCAATCGAAAATCCTCGTTCATCAACCATTATGGACTGACGCGTATGTATGGGATTATGTATGGACCCGTTGGTCCCTTCTACCAAACTTTTTATGATCGGATGAAAGAACAGGGCGTGTCGCAGGAAGTGCTTGACCGATATTACGAAACTTTTCTCAGGGCGCCCAAGATCGACACATACAGTTCCTTGGCGGGGCCTTACGTCTTGAGAATAAAGGGTAACTTGAAAGCAAATCACAACATTGAGATCGGCACACATTTAACGGTCATCTGCTCCGAGGAAGACGCCGAGGATATGAAAGACAGCTCCCAGGCATTCGCGTCACTGGCACAGGCTTCCGGCAGGAGAAGCCCGGAAGAAGAAGACGCCGGAGAATTGGATTTCACGCACTATGAATATGTCGAGAGCCCAAGCGAGGATGCCTTTTTGTTGCACAACGGCCAAACAGCATACAGCATGGCATGCTCCTTCGGTTCGACGAACGAGTCGGCGGCCAGAACGGCCGCGAACGAGATCGAGTGGGCGGTGCCCGTCATCTACGGGGCACAAAACATGTATGTCTACGACGGCGAAGGCAACCTGATCTCATCGGACTACTCGCTCTTCCTGGACGAAGCCATGAAACCGAGTGAGGAGGGTACCGACACCGCCAGGGCGGAGGCGGAGTTCAACGGAATGTTCAGGCTCGACTTCACGGTGCCCACGAGCGCGCTCCACAACGTGGAGTTCTCCGACTTCTTCGTCAAAAGGAAGGGCGACGACACGATCTACAATATCAAACCCAATGGAAGTGGAGATAACGGCGGCATACTCCTGCACCCCAAATACGCCGAAACGGAGTCCTCGCAGGGAGGAGGCGGCGATGTCGGCTGCAACGCCGGCCTTGTGGGCCTGCTCGCTCTGCTGGCGCTGACAGGCACGGTGCTTCGCAGAAGGCAC
This sequence comes from Synergistaceae bacterium OttesenSCG-928-I11, assembly GCA_030266365.1. GTDB lineage: Bacteria > Synergistota > Synergistia > Synergistales > Synergistaceae > JAJDHV01. Next base: position 10,191 of record JAJDHV010000045.1, read on the forward strand.
TAGGGACGTCACCCGAACAGAAACCCCTTAACGGACTGAGACGCCTTGCGCAGTGCGCAAGGCGTCTCAGTCCGTGCTCTGTACCGCCACCTCGCGGGGCATGCCGAAGGCTTTGGCGGATACAACCTCGCACTGGGGGAGATTTTTGGCGTCGAGGCTCTGGACGACGCGGTGCAGGGTGACGAAGCGTGTGCCCGTGTCGTGGCAGCGTGTGATGAACTCGTAGAGGGGCGGAAAAATTTCGGGCACGCTCGCGACGACGGCGTTCATCGGCAGGACGGAGAGGCCGTCCGGCAGGGTGTCCGACAGATTCTCCATCCGCGTCCGCACGACCGCCTCGGTGCACTTCTGGAGCATGATCTCGAGCGGCGGGAGTGTGGCGGGGACCTGTGGTGTGGCGAACGTCTTCCACGAAATTTTCGGCAGAAATGGATAGTGTCCGAACGTGTCGCTGCAATATTTGAAGCGCACGTCGTCCTGGATGCGAAGGCTGATGTACGTGGCACGGAATCCCGGCGCGGCGAAACCGGCCGGGCGGTTTCCGGTCCGGCGGGCGAAGTACTCGACGCTGCGCTTGATGTCGGCTTCGAGCGTCGTGTCCTTCATTTTTTCGAGGCGCAACTGCCACTCGCGCGGGTTCCAGCCGTAGATGCCGCAGTCGTGGCCGCGGCGGTGTGCGTCGCGGATGATGCCGGGCGCCGATGCCACGATCTCCTTCTCCTCGCGGAAGATGCGCGACATGACCGAGCCGTCGTCCTCGGTGCCCATGCCGAAGTATATGCTCGCCGCGATGTCCAGCTCGCTCATGATGTCGAGCAGCTTGGGGACGCCCTCGCGATAGCCCTGGATCGAGTCGATGTAGATTTTGAGCGCGAGGATCTTCATGCCTTCATGCCGCCTCCCGCCGCTTCGGTTTGCGGAAGACCTCGACCTTCGCCGGGGGGACGTTGCGCAGCACGATCTTCGAGCGCAGCTTGCGAAAATGCGCCGGTACGAACGGCATTTCGCCGATCAGCGCGTAGGTGAACTGAATATAAAGGCCGCCGGGCGCAAGGACGCGCTCCAGCTCACTCATGATCAATCGCGAGATGTTCTCCGGGAGGCTGCGGAACGGCAGGCTGGAGACGACCGCCTTTACGGGCGGGCCGTCGCCGATGCGGCCCGCGATGTCGTCCGCGCCGCAACAGAGAACGTTTACCCTTGGAAAACGCTCCGACAGGCACTTCGCGAGCGCTTCGGACTTCTCGACGACGTAGAGGCGCTCCGGCTGAACGCCGTGTTTGAGCAGCGCCTCCGTCACCGGCCCGGTGCCCGCGCCCAGCTCGACAAATCTCCCCGACCGGATGAGCGTCGGGGAGATGGCCGATGCCATGGTATCGGCGAGGAAGTGAGAACTGGGGCAGACGGAGCCGATGTCCCTCGGGTCTCGGAACAGCTCGCGGATGTGCGCGATCGTCTTTCCGTACGGGCCGGGCAAGATCGGGCTACTTATCGCGGATCGCCTCCGCCATGTTTTTGCCGAGTAATTCGCAGGTCTCGATGTCCGCCGCGGTGGGGTACGACCTGATCTCCGGCGACGGGTCGACGAGCGTCCAGCCGCCCTTGCTGCGGTCGACGAATTCGCGCATCTCCTTCAGCGCGGCGGGTGCCCAGCTGTAAGTGCCGCAGAGGCCGATGTGCCGCCCCTTCATGTTCTTGTTCTCATAGAGCCGCAACAGGGCCGCCATCGGCGGGTAGAGCTCGAGGTTGTACGTGCAGCTCGCGAGCACGAGACCGCGGTAGCGCCAGGTGTCCGTTGTGACGTACGACATGTTCGCGCGCGAGATGTCGTAGACCTGGACGGTCTTGATGCCGTTCCCGGAGAGGCCGTTCGCGATGGCGTCCGCCGCCACCTTCGTGTTGCCGTACATCGAGCCGTAGACGACGACTGCGCCCTCCTCGGTCTCCTGCCGGCTCCATTTCTCGTACAGGGCGATCACGCGCTCCGGGTCGCGTCGCCAGATGGGGCCGTGCGAGGGGCAGATCATCGAGATGTCGAGCGTGCGGACCTTGGCGAGCGCCGCAAGCGCGGGCCTGGCGAACCGGCCGACGATGTTGACGTAGTAGCGCATCATCTCGGACACGGCCCAGCCGCAGTCCGCGGCGTCGTCGAACAGCCTGCCCTCGACCGCGCCGAAGCCCCCGAAGATGTCGTTCGAGAAGAGGATCTTCGAGTCGGGGTCGTACGTCGCCATGCTCTCCGGCCAGTGGACCATCGGCGCGAAGGCGAAGACCAGTTTGCGGCTGCCCAGGTCGAGCGTCTCGCCTTCTTTGACGGTGACGACGCCCTCCTCGATGCCGTAGAAATGTTTCATGAACTCGGCGGTCTTGGCGTTGCCGACGAATTTGACGCCGGGGTAGAGGCGGCGAATCAGCTCCATCGCGCCGGAGTGGTCCGGCTCCATGTGGTTGACGATGACGTAGTCGAGCGGACGGTCGCCCAAAAGACGGCTCAGACGGAAGAGGAAGTCGTCCATGTACGAGCTCTTGACGGTGTCGATCAGACATGTTTTGTCACCGTCGAGGAAGTACGCGTTGTAGGCCATGCCGTGCGGCAGCTCCCACAGTCCCTCGAATTTATCCGTCTCCCGGTCGTTTGCGCCGATCCAGTAGACGCCGTCGGTGATCGGTACGATGCCGTGCGTCTTGAACATCAGTCCCTACCGTGACGGTCGCTGCCGTACGTCGTGATCTTCTGTCGCTGCGAGGGGGAGGAGAGGTTCTTCTGCAGGTCCTCGAGCAGTCTGCGCCGCTTCTTGTCCTCCGTGCTCTCGATGGGCGCGGCGTCGCTCGGGTCGCCGGTGAAGCGCCCCTCGATCATCAGGATCTCGACGATGCGCTTGTCCTCGCCGATCGCCTCTGCCAACGAGTCCGCGTCCAATTCTTTCTTCGGGTTGTCGCGGATGTACGCGCGTGCCTTGTCGTAAACGATATCCGCGAGCCCCCTGCAAGTCTTGCAGATGGCGTCGCCGGTGGAAGCGTAAATTTTTCCACAGTTGTGACATGTGGTCATTTCCATATCCAACACCTCCATGGTATGCACCGGACATTCCGTTGCGTGCTTCCGAATTATACTACATCCGAATTTTTTCTCCAAAAAGGTTTCGGCAAAGGGGAGTAGGGGAAGACACGTAAAACTTTCGGGTGTTTGGGGTGTCGGAGAAAAAGAGTAGCGTTTCTGGGCAGGTCTCCCTCCGCCGGCGTTGCCGGCACCTCCCTCCAGAGGGAGGCGGGGCTTGGGTGCATGCTCTTCTTGCGCTCTTCC
>JAJDHV010000046.1 GCA_030266365.1 Synergistaceae bacterium OttesenSCG-928-I11
CGCAGCCGAATACTTTACGCCAAACTTCGATAATGTAAGGTTGAAAGCCTTCTCGGCCGAGTCGCGGCTCTCCGCCATCCATATCTCATGAAGCGACGACTTTACGATGTCGTGCATCGACTTCGGCAGCTTGTTCAAAACATTCGCCGTCTTGTGAACCCAGCAGCGTTGGTGCTGCGTATCAGAAAATTCCATCGTGAGCGCTTTCCAGAAACCAAGCGCGCCATCGCCGATTGCAAGCTTCGGACCGCATTCCAGACCACGACTCCGAAGATCTTTCATCACAATCTGCCAACTGTCCGTCGATTCTCGATAGCCGCTCTCTACCGCCACAAGCTCCTTCCTGCCGTCCGCCGTTGCGCCGATAATCACCAGCAGACAGAGACGATCATCCATACGGACATTGCTGTATATCCCATCCGCCCACCAATACACATACCTTTTGCCGGATAAGTCGCGCCGGTTCCAAATCTCGTATTCGTCCTGCCACTTCGACTTCAAACGGGATATCGTCCCTGCCGACAACCCCTCGGCATCCCGCCCAAGGATGGCTCCAAGCGCTTCCTGATAATCCCCGGTCGATATCCCCTTCAAATAGAGCCACGGCAGAAACTCTTCCATGCTCTTCGTCTTTTTTAGATATGGTGGAACAAGGGAACTGTTAAACTTCGCCCCGCCACCGCTCCTGTCACGTACTTTCGGCACCCGGACCTCGATGTCCCCGATGCCGGTTTGAATCGTCCGGGATGGCAGGCTGCCGTTGCGCACCACTGCCTTGCGCCCGTCGAGGAGGCAAACGGATGAATATTCCGCCAAAAACAGCTCCAACTCCGCCTGGACAGCTTGACGAAGGAGCTCTTGCGCTCCTTCGCGCAGAATCTCCGTCAATGCATCTCGCGCTGCCTCTCGACCAAAATCATGCGAACAGGTATCCTTCTTCATGGCGTATCCCTCCAATGTTGGTTTAGAAACCGGGTAGTTCCTACTCCAACAGGATACGCCTCTTTTATTCGCTTAGCTCACTCTCATACACCAGATATGATCATAACTCATACCGGAGCGCAAGCTGAGGGAGAAGATGGCGGGCGCGAGCATAAGAATCACCGACGCCCGAAAGCTGGCGTTACTCGCTTCGCGACAGAAATGACGATGCTCGATCCTTACTGCAAAACTGATGTGACGGGATGGTTCATAATACCGCGTTCCATCCCGCCCTAAAAATTCATTCTTATTCAAGGCAGGTGTTATAAATGGGTTTGGTGCTTGATGTCTATATCGACAAAGGGAACTTGAAAATATTGGGTGAACTTCCTGTGACAAGCGACTCTCAGGAAATTCAGGCCTTTATATCGGAAATAAAATATCGACTCCTCGGAGACAAGAACATCGATGACCTCACACCTGGGTTGATGCACAGAGAGCTGACCGAGGAAGAAGCTGCAAAATATATCGGCAAGTCTCGCTCGTTTCTGCAAAAATGCCGCCGGGAAGGCAGAAGAAGCGGCAAACTTCGCGGTCCTAAATACACGAGAGACACCAGCAGAACGATCCGTTATCCCGTCGATGAATTGGAGCGATGGCTGGTAAGCAGGGAACGCTACGAGTTCGGCTGTGAAGAGCGCGATTACTCCGAAGATCGGGATAATTGATCGATAGTACCGGTGAGGCAAAGTCTACCCGCCATTGAGGGAAGCGAGAAAACTCATTGGTCTGTCGTCTATTGGTTGCCAACATACAAATCAATCCCATCGGCAATTCCCATAACGAGTTTTTGCTGATACTCTTCGGTCTGCATAAGCCTGTCTTCCGTCGGGTTTGTCATGAAACCCATTTCGATGATCGTTACCGGCATTGTCGACCAGTTGATACCGCTCATGTTATCCACTTCCCGAACGCCGCGTTTATGTGCGCCTGTCGCTGCTGTCACTGACGACAATATGGCATCGGATAAAGCGCGGCTTTGGGCATACAGGTGCGGTATATATGGATTATTGCGGGTGGGGCAGATTGTTAGTATTCCGGTGGCATTCTTATTTTCCGAGCCGTCCGCGTGAACACGAACAAAAATATCCGCACCGGCCTCGGTCGCCATAGCCGCCCGCTCTTTATTGCTTATGTTCACTTCGTTTGTTTCACGTATCATAAACACGCGATATCCGCGCGCGAGCAACTCGTCTCGCAATTTTAGAGAGACATCGAGCGTCAGTCGATACTCCGGTACTTTGGTGGCAACGCCTCGCGTGCCGGGAGCGACCTTCGCTTTTTTCTGAGTCGCGCCAGGGCCTATCGGTTCCAATTCGCGGTTGCCCCGTGCTTGATGTCCGGGGTCAATGGCGATAGTAAAATCTCCTGGCCCGTCAACACCATTTGCATCGACTGCATTAACGGAAAATAACGATGAATAAATAACTATTGCGGTTGCAAGTATGATAAAAATTTGCTTCATGTCGCTAGACTAGCACCGACTTCAAAACCATAATTGTTACGTCTCTCATAATAAAATTTCCTCCATCCATATTCAGTGCCTCGTGTAGCTATTTGCTCCATCGGAAGTATACAATTTTCGCAGGTATATTTGTACGCGCTTAGAAAATTTGTGCAGAACCTGCCATAATGGATTATACGCAGAGCGGTGATACGGAGAAATTCGTTTTCGAATTCAAAAATCTGTTCTGCCAACATGGCTTTATGTCGGGAGGAATAAAATGTATTTTTCAGTTGAGAGAAAAGTCTTCGAGTACCTGCCAAACGCAGTTTTTGGCGCGGTGGTTGTGAGCGGCATGGACAACGCGAAACCGCAGCCGCAAATTGCCGCGCTGCTTGCCGAAAACATCGCCATGAGGGAAGCATACTTCGAGAACGCAAAAATAAAGGAAGCACCCGAAATTCTCCCGTACCGGGAGGCGTTTAAAGCTCTTGAAATCAACCCCAACAAATTTATGTGTTCCATAGAGGCGTTGCTGACGCGAATCGCGAAGAAAAAGGGGCTTCCATCCATCAATCCGGCGGTGGACTTGGGGAACGCGCTGTCGCTCAAATATTGTCTTCCCATCGGCGCACACGATTTGGATACGGTCGGCGAAGGGTTGGATGTGCGTTTTGCTCAAGAAGGCGATACATTTTTGGCTTTCGGTTCGGATGAAATGGAATTGCCTGCCCCCGATGAACTCATATATGTGGCAAATCATCAGGTCAGAACACGGCGTTGGACATGGCGTCAAAGTGAGATCGGGAAAATCACCGAGAACACCGCGAATATTCTGTACCCCATAGACGGTTTCGAGGACATCAACAGGGACTTGGTTGTCAAAGCAACGGAGGATTTTATCAATCTCGCGCAGACATGTTTCGGCTGTAACGCGCAAGTGGGTTTCATTGACAAGTCCAACCCCGGATTTGGTTTTTCCATGAAGATAAAAATAACATAGTCGAATTCATGCTTTCCGCTGGCTGGAATGTATTTCAACACAGAGTTGAATGGACTGATGATAAAAAATCAAGCAGCTATTTGTCGCCGATATCAAGTTACGACGACGAAAGGCTTCCAAGACTTCATGGTATTTGGGCGGTGAAACCAGGTAGTTCGTTAATCAAAATTATGCCTAAGCAATGTGAGGAAAGTAGCTTTGATTACGAGATTCTGAATGAAGAACAATTGGAACTCGATTTTATCGAGATCATATTCAATACGTGACGGGATGGCAAATTCATTTGCGACGAAGAGAAAGGCATCGCAAGGACGCTTGATAAAGCTATATTACACAATGATGGCATACCATATCTAGCCCCGGAACTGATGTTGTTTCTCATATGCAATCCGGGATATATAAACTCCGAGTACCATAAAGAAAAAAACCGTATTGATTTTGATTCAACTGCGCCCTTTTTGACATTAGAAAGCAAGAAATGGCTTGTAAACGCGCTCCAAACGGCATATCCCGAAGGCAACGAGTGGCTGCCGACGCTGGAACAAGTGGGTTTTTCTCCGTCGGGGGCAAAGAACCTCGCGCAGATGACCGACGCTGTGCTGGCTGGCAAGACCGGTGCGGAGGACGAAGTGCAATATACGGGCACCACGCTACCCGAATATCTCCGCACATTCGTGGCGAGCAAGGAGTGAGAAAATGATTTTTTTGATAACAGGTGTCATGGCGAGCGGGAAGTCCACTGTTGCCGAACTGCTGGCACGGCGATTCGAAAAATCTGTGCATTTGCGCGGCGACATCTTCCGCAAGATGATTGTGAGCGGTCGCGAGGAGATGAGCGAGAAACCCTCTTCGGAGGCCCTGTCGCACTCGATTTGCGTTATCGCCTTACAGTCGAGACGGCGAAGCGATACCACGAGGCCTGTTTCACGGTAGTAATGCAGGACAATTATTACGGAGAAAAACTTGCGTACGTTTTGGAATTGCTTGCACCGGAGCCTGTACAGGCGGTCGCCCTCTGCCCCACTGCGGAGGTCGTTCGTCAGCGGGAGGCAGCTCGCGGGAAAACTGGCTATCACAGTTTTTCGGTGGAAAGCCTTCATGAATCCTTCATGATGCACACACCGCGCATCGGTCTGTGGATCGACAACGGTGACCAAACGCCGGAGCAGACCGTCGACGAGATCCTTCGAGGCACGGACGCGACAGAATAGAGTCGATTTTCCGCCGCCGTGTATCATCGCGATGCAAACACAATGAGTGGCTCCAAAAACGGGAGCCACTCATTAGTCGGAAGTTGCCAGAGTAAATGAATGTGCAACTTCCGCTTTGTATTCACCGCTTGTTCTCTTCTTTTTCACACCCGATGCGCTCGCCCGCATTCGGGAGTTTGATCTTGTCATACACTTTGATTTTGTAGTCGAGCCGCTCCAGCGTTTTTTGCATTTCGCCCAACCGTTCCGCCAACTGCCTGCGCTGTTCGATCAGGATATCCCGGCGCGCCTCGCTCGTATCCTCTCCCTGCTGATAGAGCGCGACGTACTCGATCAGCGCCTCTATCTGCAATCCCGCACCTCTCATACACTTCGCAAAGTCCACCCATCCGCAATCCTCGTCCGTGTAGTTTCTGACGCCGTTCTTGTTGCGGGTTACAGGGGGAATCAGGCCGATGCGCTCGTAATAGCGGAGCGTGTCGGCGGATATCTCATATTTTTGGCTGACTTCGGCTATGTTCATTGGGGCACCTTTTCCGAGAGCAATACCCCGCCCGTTCCGATATTGTCTCTATCGTATTCTCTGAGATAGACAACAAACGCCTGCTTAGGAATATTGGTAATCCTGGAGGCCGTTTCCGTCAGCTCGCTGATCAACTGCCGCTTCTGTTCTTTGTTCAAGGGGCTGGAATCAAATGTTATAACCGGCATATCGATATTCCTCCTTCACTTGCAATCTTTGCTGTCGCATCACTCTACAACTTTTCGCGTCAATTCGCCATCCCGATATTTTTCAGCCAGGAGTTCACATCGTTCTGCGCGCTTTTGACGCCGGACCCCCTGATCGCAAGACCTTCAAGTAGCGTAGATTTCGGGCATAGTTTTTTTATATCCCCAACGCTGCGACCAAGCCCGCTTCCCTCATGTGTACAGAACGGTATTATCGTCCTGCCGGAAAAATCGTACTGCTCGAAAAAAGTGAACAACGCCATCGGAACCGTCCCCCACCAGTTGGGATAACCGATGAAGACGACATCGTAATCGTCCATATTGTCGACCTTTGTGGAGAGAGCCGGTCGTGCGTCCTCGTTCTGCTCCTTCTTCGCAACATCTGTACACGCGCGATACTCGGCCGGATAGGCGTTCACGGTCTTGATCTCGAAGAGATCCCCGCCGACGCGCTCCTGAATCTGTCCCGCGATCTCCCGCGTGTTTCCCGACCAAGAGAAATAGGCGATCAGAATTTTCTTACCGCCGCCCCCATCCGCTGCCATAGCCCTTCTGGGGTAGGAAAGCATAGCAACGCAACAAACAACCAACAAAGCTACACATACAAAAAGACTCATTTTCATTCAAAATTTCCTTCTTATTTGGAATCACTGCGCATCAGGCAAGAACAACGCTCGATCTGTCCTTTCCAGCTCGTCGCGAATCGCGATGTGCTGCGGGCAAACCTGCTCGCACTTGCCGCATTTGATGCATTGGTCCGGTTTTTTCATGCCGTGCCCTTCGATCAACCAGCTTCCCTGATACGCAGCAGCTTCTCTTCCGCCGTACAGGGTCAAGTAGTTCATGGCCGTGAACGCGCCGGAGATGCCGATGTTCTCAGGACAGACCTTTGCGCAATAGTTGCAGACGGTACAGGGGATCAAGGGAATGCTGTCAAGCGCCTCCTGCGCTTCAGCCAGAACCGCCTGCTCCTCGACGGACAGCGGTGTGAAGTCTTTCATAAAGGATATGTTGTCGTCCATCTGCTCAAGGTTGCTCATGCCGGAGAGAACCGTGATAATCCCTTCAAGGCTCGCGGCAAAACGAATCGCCCACGATGCGACGGAGGCGGTCGGGTCGGCCTTCCTTAAAATTTCCGCCACCGATTCAGGGGGCGTCGCGAGCATGCCGCCCTTGACCGGCTCCATCACCACGATCGGCTTGCCGTGCTTTCTCGCAACCTCGTAGCAGGCCCTCGACTGAATCGCAGGATTCTCCCAGTCGGCAAAGTTGAGCTGAAGCTGCACGAACTCCATCTCGGGGTGAGCGGTCAATATCTCCTCCAACTCATCAGCCGTGGAGTGAAAAGAAAATCCGACGTGCCGGATCAGCCCTTGTCGCTTCTTCTCCTGCGCGAAACTCCACATGTCGTACCTGTCGAAAAAATCGGTGCGGGATTCTCCGAGGTTGTGCAGCAGGTAGAAATCGAAATAACCCGCGCTCGTCCGCTTTAGTGAAACATCGAACTGAGCGATGGCATCCTCTCGCGTCTCGCAGTTCATCCAGGCGGCGTTTTTGGTCGCCAGTTGATAGCGCTCCCTGGGGTAACGCTCGACCAGCGCCTGCCGAATCGCGTCCTCGCTCCCCGGATATACCCACGCAGTATCGAAATAAGTAAAGCCGCTCTCCATAAAACGATCTACCATCGCTTTGATCTGATCGATGTCGAAGTCCTCGCCATTTTTGGGAAGGCGCATCAATCCAAAGCCAAGTTTTTTTATCTCCTCGCCCAGATACGTCATGTTCGGCACTCCATAACCTGCATATCAAATCCCCCTTCATTCGGCCTTTCGACCGTAAAAAACAGCCTATCACTTGGAGTGAACTCGAAGTCAAGCGATTTCGGAGCATTTCATAAAATCGCAGGAAATATTTTCAAAGCGCTTGACTTCGAGTTCACTCCAAGTGATAGGGTCTTTTCAGACGGGATTCCGGAGTCCCCAAAAACTACCAAATCACTCGATAGGAGCATTGACAATGACTTTTCGGATGTACGTACCGACGAAAGCGCTTTTTGGCAGAGGCCAGTTGAACTATCTTCACGAACAGAAGATGCCGGGAAAACACGCGATGATCGTCATCTCGAACGGCAAATCCACGCGCGAGAACGGCTATTTGAGCCGCACAGAGGAAGAGCTAAAGGCAGCAGGCGTGACGAGCGCCGTCTTCGACAGGGTCGAACCTAACCCGCTCAAGAGCACCGTCATGGCGGGTGGCGCGTTCGCGCGCGAGCATAAGTGCGACTTCATCGTCGCGCTCGGCGGTGGGAGCGTCATGGATGCGGCCAAGGCCATCGCGATTGTGGCAATGAACGACGGTGACCTCTGGGATTACGTCGCGTCCGGAACCGGCAAGGGGCAACCGATCAAAAACACGCCGCTCCCCATCGTCGCCATTACGACGACGGCTGGTACCGGTTCCGAGACGGACTTCGGCGCGGTTATTACCAACTCGGAGACGAATGAAAAGACCGGCATCGTTCACGAAAACCTCTTTCCGGTTCTAGCGATCATCGATCCAGAACTGATGACCACGGTGCCGCCGAAGTTCACGGCCTATCAGGGCTTCGACGCGCTCTTTCACAGTGTCGAGGGGTATATCGCAAACCGCGCGAACCTCATGAGCGACATGTTTGGTATCACGGCAATCGAGAATATCGCGAAATATCTGCCGAAAACCGTCCGCAACGGGAACGACATCGAAGCGCGAGAACGAGTAGCCTTCGGCAACTATCTCTCAGGCATCGAGATGTGCGTCGGTTCCACATCGAGCCAGCACTCCCTCGAACACGCCATGAGCGCCTACCATCAGGAGCTACCCCACGGTGCAGGACTGATCATGCTGAGCAAAGCATACTTCACATTTTTCATCGAAAAACACGTCTGTGACGAACGGTTTGTCCAGATGGCGCGCGCCATGGGTATGGACAATGCGAAAGAGCCGAAGGATTTCATAACCGCGCTCGTCAAGCTCCAGGAGGATTGCGGTGTCGCAGACCTGAAGATGTCCGATTACGGCATCACGCCAAGCGAGTTTGAGAAGATGGCGAAAAACGCCAAGGACACGATGGGCTTTCTTTTCGCCTGCGACCGCGTCGACCTCAGCATCGAGGACTGCGTCGACATTTATGAAAAGGCTTATCGGTAATCATTGAACAGATCGGAGAAAACAAAAAAACACACAGGAGGCAGAAAAATGGACAAATTGAACTTTGTACTGAGTTTGAAAGAAAATATTCTTCTCTTTGCAGCGCTAGCCGCAATATTTTCCGTGCTGCTTTTTCCCGGCGTATCCGGTGCGAGCGATGCGGAGATATTGACGCCAAGGCGCGAGAAGATCGGCACCATCGCGTCGTTCACGGCAAAGGGCGATATTCCTCGCTTGAAAAAAGAGCTGCACGCCGGGCTGGAGGCGGGGCTCTCCATCAACGAGATCAAGGAAGTCCTGATGCAGATGTACGCATACTGCGGTTTCCCACGAAGCCTCAATGGCATTGCCGCATTTATGGAGGTCGTGGACGAACGCAAGGCTAAGGGAATCAAGGACGAAGAGGGGCGGGCACCGACGCCGTTCCCGCAGAAGAGCAAATACGAAATCGGCGCGGAAATCCAGACAACGCTGGCCGGAGCACCGATACCGACGGGCACGGGGCTTTACGCCTTCACGCCGCCAATGGATGCATTTTTGAAGGAACACCTCTTTTGCGACCTTGTCGCACGCGACAACCTCAACCTGATCGACCGTGAAATTGCGACCGTCGCGGCACTTGCCAGCATGAAGGGAACGGAAGGTCAGCTCGCATTCCATAAGGGCGCGCTCGTTCGCGTCGGTCTGCCTGAGCCGGAGGTCGAGAAACTGCTGAACGTCGTCACCGGTACAACTTCAGAAAAATCGCAGGCGATCACACGCGCCGGGTCGCAGCCGTCGGCAAAGGGCCCTGCCGATTTTTTCACCGGCAACGTGCGCATCGATCCGCTCTTCGATAAAACGGATGAGATGAACGCCAGCGCCGCCTACGTCACCTTCGAACCCGGCGCGCGCTCCAACTGGCACACGCACCCCTGCGGGCAGCAGTTGATCGTCGTCTCCGGTGTCGGGTTGACCGGCGTGTGGGACGGCCCCGTTACCGAGATCAAGGCGGGCGACGTCGTTACCTGCCCGGTAGGCGTCAAACACTGGCACGGCGCTTCGCCAACTACGGCAATGACGCACATCGCCGTAACCGGATATCTCGACGAAAACGCCGTCGAATGGATGGAGCCGGTCACTGACGAGCAGTACAACCGTAAATGAAAGGAGCGCCTTGCATGAAAAAGTATTTGTACCGTTCATTGCTGACAGCGTTGGTTTTGCTCACCGTCTCGACAGTTACCATCGCGAGCGAAGCAAAGCCAAAGGTGTTCATGACGAAGGACATCAGCCCGAACGGCCTCATGGCGGCATACAAGGCTCTGGGACGCGAGCCGTCCGGCAAGGTCGCGGTCAAGATCAGCACCGGAGAGGCGGGCAATCCACACTACCTCTCGCCCATTCTCATCAAGGACCTCGTGCAGAGCGTATCGGGCACCATCGTCGAGTGCAACACGGCCTACGGCGGCTCCCGCGCCGAGACGGCGATGCACCGGCAGGTGGCGAAGGATCACGGTTTCACCGCCATCGCGGAGGTCGACATCATGGACGCGGACGGCGAAATTGCCTTGCCGGTGAATGGCGGCAAGAACCTGAAAGAGAACTACGTCGGCAAGAATTTCGAGAACTACGACTTTTACGTCGTCCTCTCCCATTTCAAGGGACATGCGATGGGCGGCTTCGGCGGCGCGATCAAAAACGTCTCCATCGGGATCGCTTCAAGCAGCGGCAAAGCCTGGATTCACAGCGCGGGGAAGAGTAAAACCGACCCATGGGGCGGCGCGCAGGACCCCTTTCTGGAGTCCATGGCGGAGGCGACGAAGTCCGTCTCGGATTATCTCGATAATGGTAAAAAAATCCTCTACGTCAGCGTGATGAATCACCTGTCCGTGGACTGTGATTGTGACGGAAACCCTGCCGCACCGGACATGCACGACATCGGCATACTCTCGTCGTTAGACCCGGTAGCGCTCGACCAGGCCTGTGTCGATCTGGTCTACGCAGCGCCGGACGGCAAGTCGCTCATCGAGCGGATCGAGTCGCGCAACGGAGTTCACACAATCGTCCACGCCGAAGCGATCGGCCTCGGCAGCAGGCAGTACGACCTCGTCAACCTGGACGCGAAATAAAACATGATGGAAATCGCCCAAAGGGAGTTCGTCTACCTCTGGTACTACTTCACGATACAGCTCGACCAGATTCTTCCCTATTGGGCGCTGGGGATTTTGATCGGATCGACGATCTCCGTCTTCGGTAAGAATAGAATCCACTCGTTGCTGACGTGGATTCAGGACAAGCGGCTAGGGGCTTTGGGGGTGATTCCGGCAAGTGCGCTCGGGATCGCGTCGCCCCTCTGCATGTACGGCACAATTCCCATCGCCGCGTCGTTCTCGCAGAAGGGCGTCCGCGACGACTGGCTCGCGGCGTTCATGATGAGTTCCGTTCTGCTTAACCCGCAGCTCTTGATGTACAGCGCGGTACTGGGCAAAACAGCGCTCGTCGTCCGATTGATCTCCTGCTTTGTCTGCGGCGCTGTTGCCGGGTTGTGCGTTAGGTTTTTCTTCAATGGAAAAAGCTTTTTCAACTTCTCGGGCTTTGCAGAGCAGGCAAACCGGGACACGGACCCAAATCTGGCAATCCGACTGCTCAAAAACATCTGGAGAAACGTCCGCGTCACCGGACCGTATTTTCTCGTCGGCATCGCCCTCACAGCACTCTTTCAGCGGTATGTGCCTCAGGAGGCGGTGGCCTGGGTTTTCGGCGGATTCGGCGAGTCTGGCGGACGCAAGGGTTTCGGTATCCTGATGGCTGCCGCGCTCGGCGTTCCGCTCTACGCCTGTGGCGGAGGAACGATACCGCTTCTGCTCGACTGGATGAACAAGGGAATGGGCATGGGGTCGGCTGCGGCCTTCATGATCACCGGCCCCGCGACGAAGATCACGAACCTCGGTGCGCTAAAGATCGTGCTCGGTGCACGGCATTTTTCGTGCTATTTAGTCTTCACGCTCTGCTTCGCCTTCGTCACCGGGGCCATCGTGGATGTTCTTGTGTGAGTCGATTTTTTTATTTTCTGAGGGAGGGTTCAACCTATGTTCTACATTGAAGAAAAAATAGTGAAGGATTTTCTAATTCTGGCTGTTTGTGCGTTTCTTCTGATATTGGGTGTCACGATCTGCACGGATGCCGCCCAGGCAGCAAGTCATGCGGAAAATCTCAAATTGAGAATGTCGTTCGAAGGCGGGGAGGTTTTGGTAAATCTGTACGATTCGCAGGCCACTCGGGAGTTTGTCGCGATGCTGCCGCTCACCCTGGCGTTCGAAGATTACGCCCGAGCGGAAAAGATCGCTTACCTGCCCAAGAAGCTGTCGTCTGAGGCTCCGCTTTCCTCGTCAAATCAGGGAGACTTTACCTACTACGCGCCCTGGGGTAATCTCGCCGTCTTTTACAATGGCTACGGCAGTGATTCGAGGCTCTATATCCTTGGTAAGATCGAGTCGGGAAAAGGGGAGCTTGCAAATATGAATCGGAATTTTACCGCAACACTGGAAGTCTTAAAGCAATGAACCGGAGAGATTTCAGGAAGGAGAATGCAGCATGAGGAAGCTATTTCAAATTTCTATTGCCCTGAGCGTCATCGTATTATCGGCAACCCAGTCAATCTCGGCGGAAACGGGACCCCCTGCCGGGTTCGTCTTAGTGAAAGGCGGCGTTTTCGCCATGGGCAGCCCGCCCTCGGAATTCTTGCGGGAACAGGACGAGATATCGCATTCCGTAACCCTGCGAGACTTCTACATGGCTCGACACGAGGTGACGCAGCGCGAATACCGGGAACCGAGCGGCCGCTCTCCCAGCGAATTCGAAGGGGACGAACTGCCGGTCGAAAACGTGAGCTGGCTAGACGCCGTCGCCTACTGCAACGCCAGAAGCGAGAGGGAAGGCCTTCCCCCTGCCTACACGATCGACGGCTCGACCGTGACTTGGAACAGGGAGGCGGGCGGCTATCGTCTGCCGACCGAGGCGGAGTGGGAGTACGCCGCGCGGGCCGGAACCGTGACGCCCTTCCACACCGGCGAGGATGTGACACAGGCGCAGGCCAATTATTACGGCAACTATCCGTACAAAATCGAACGGCACTACTTTTCCACCGATGAGATGGCGGTTCCT
>JAJDHV010000047.1 GCA_030266365.1 Synergistaceae bacterium OttesenSCG-928-I11
TATGCGCCCATCTCCAGATTTTCGCGCACCGTCATTCGGGGAAAGATCTTTCTGCCCTCCGGGCTGATCGCGAGTCCCATTTCGACGATCTGGGACGAGTCCGCTTTCGAGATGTCCTTGTCCATGAACGAAATACGTCCCGTTTTCGAGCGCAAGACGCCGATGATCGTGTTGATCGTCGTCGTCTTGCCCGCGCCGTTCGCGCCGAGCATCGTCACGACCTCGCCCTGTTTGACCTCGATGGACAGGCTTTTGAGCGCGTGGATCCTGTCGTAATAGACGTTGATGTTTTCGACTTTCAGCATCACGCGCTCTCCTTTCCGAGGTAGGCTTCGATGACGGCCGGGTTGTTCTGCACCTCGGCGGCGGTGCCCTGCGCGATTTTCATCCCGTGGTCGAGGACCGTGATATATTCCGAAATCTGCATGACCAGCCCCATGTCGTGCTCGACAAGAAGCACCGTGACGTCGAACTCGTTGCGCACCCTGCGGATGAGCTGCATCAGGTCCTCCGTCTCGTTGGGGTTCATGCCCGCCGCCGGTTCGTCGAGGAGGAGCAGTTTCGGGGCGCTCGCGAGTGCCCGGACGATCTCGAGTTTTCGCTGCGGTCCGTAGGGCAGATTCGCCGCCCGCTGATCCGCGAACTGTTCCAGGTCGAAAATGCTGAGCAGGTAACGCGCGCGTTCGACCGACTGCCGCTCGATCGTTTTTTTACGCGGCGTCTGGAGCAGAACGTCGATGAATTTCGTCTTGATATGGTTGTGGCTGCCGATCAGGACGTTTTCGAGGACGGAGAGGTTCTTGAACAACCGGATGTTCTGGAATGTCCTCGACACGCCTTTTTTGCTGATATAGTCGGGACGGTGGCCCGAGGTTACTTCGTCCTGGATCATGACCTCGCCGGACGTCGGCGTGTAGATGCCGGTGATCAGGTTGAAGATCGTCGTCTTCCCCGAACCGTTCGGTCCGATGATGCTGTAGATCTGTTTCTCGTAGACGTGGAGACTGACCGCGTTGACTGCGATCAATCCGCCGAACTTGATTGTGAGGTCTTTCAGTTTCAGGATAGACATTTATTCGTCCTCCTGCACCATTTTTAGTTTTTCGTTGTTTCTGCCGGCGGTGAATTTCAGGACGTACCCCATCAATCCGCCCGGCGCGAAGAACATGATCAGCATCAGGATGATGCCGTAGATGATCAGGCGGTATTCGGCGAGAAAACGCATGTTTTCGAGCAGAAATGTAATGCCGACTGCGCCGAAGATCGGCCCCAGCAGCGTCCCCATGCCACCCAGGATGACCATGACGAGGATGTTGATCGACTCCGCAAGGGTGAAGCTGTCCGGGCTGACGTAGCCGATGTAGTGGACGTAAAGGCTTCCGGCGATGCCCGCAAACAGAGCCCCGATGGAGAAGGCGAACAGCTTGTACGATTTCAGGTTGATGCCGAGGCACTCCGCGGCGATGTCGTTTTCGCGGATTGCCTTCAGTCCACGGCCCATCTTCGAGTTGATGAGCGAATAGACGAAGATGAAGACGATCACGACCCAGAAGAGGACCAGATAGAAATAATGGTGCGGGTTCGAGAAATCCACCGCGAACTCGCCCAGGTTGAAGCCGGGGGGAAAATCGATCCCGGTGATACCCATCGGACCGCGCGTCACGCTGACCCAGTTCAGGAACAGCTCGTGCGTGATGTGGACGAAACCGATTGTCGACATGACCAGATACGGTCCCTTGAGCTTGAGCGCGGGAAAACCGAGGAAGATGCCGCACACTCCGGCGAGCACTGCCGACGCGATGATGGCGGGCCAGAAGCCCCAGCCGTACGTGACGGTCAATATCGCGGAGGTATAGGCACCGACCCCGAAGAATGAAGCGTGCGCGAGGGAAAGCTGGCCGGTGTAACCCGTCAGCAGGTTGAGCCCTGTCGCCAAAAGAATGTAAATAAAGGCGAGGACGCCCGTGTGCATGATATAAACGTCATCGACCAGCACAGGAAACATCAGGGCTACAACCAGAATGGCGATATAGACGAGAAATTCCTTCTTCATGCCATTCACCTACACTTTTTCCTGCATATGTTTCGCGAAGAGCCCTTCCGGTTTGAAGAGCAGCGCGACGACGAGAATCGCGAACGCGACGACATCGCGAAGGTGCGACGAGATCATACCCGCCGTGATGCTTTCCGCGATACCGACGAGAAATCCGCCGAAGATCGCGCCGGGAACGTTGCCGAGGCCCCCCAGGATGACGACGGCGAACGCCTTGGTGCAGACTTTGATGCCCATGACCGGAGAGACGAGGTAAAGGGGTGCCACGAGGGCACCCCCGATACCTGCGAGCGCTGCTCCGATGATCGTTGTCGTAATGGTGACCTTGTTGATATTGATGCCCATCATCTTGGCCGCCGTCAGGTCCTGTGCGCAAGCGCGCATGGCCTTGCCCATCCGCGTTTTCTGACTGAACAGATTCAGCGCGACGATGAGCGCCACGGTCACGACGACGACGATGATGCGCTGCAACCCGACCGTCAAACCGCCGATGTTGACGCTGATGTCGGCAGTCACCGTCTCCAGTCGTACAGGGTCCGGGCCGAAGATCATGATGCCCAGATTCTGCATGAAGATGGAAAGACCGATCGTCGCGACGATGATGCTCGTGTCGTCGTATCCGCGCAGGGGGCGAAAAGCCGCCCTCTCGATGATGTATCCGAGCACGGCCATGCCGATTGTCGCGACGACGACGGCCATGAAGTAGTTGACCTTCAATATCAGTGCCGCGTAGAAAGCGAGGAAGGCACCAAACATATAGAGTTCTCCATGGGCATAGTTGACGATCCCGAGGATTCCGTAGATCAGCGTCAGGCCCAGGGAAAACAACGTATAGGTGCATCCCAGTACGATTCCGCTAAACAGATGTTGGAGGAGCAGCATTGTTCGATCCTACCTTTCGCAGGGAGATGCGGCGCACGAATGTAACTCCGGATACGCCTCTTGCAGCAACTTGTTGGGTAATCGAGCTTTCGTTACGGGAAAACGATAACCCGTTTGCCGCCCTCCCAGCGTACGATGTAGACCATCTTGTCGGCCTGGCCGGTCTCGTCGAATGTGGTCGGTCCCTGAACGCCCGGCAGTGCGTCGAGTCCCGCGATGCCGTCGCGCATGGCCTGGCGCAATTTCGCGGTGTTGTCGAACGCGCTCTCCGGGAGTTTCGCTGCAACCTGGGCAACGATATCGACTGCTTCATAGGTTGCGGCACCGAACATGTCGGGGTCCTTCTTGTATTTCGCGATGTAGTTTTTCACGAACTCCTGCGCGAGGGGGTTGGTCGACGACTTTTCGAAGTAACTGACGTTGACGATGCCCTCGACGTTTTCGACGCCGGCGAGTTCGGCGAAGCGGTCGTTCGAGAAGCCGCCGCCGAGACCCATGATCTGGATGTTAAGTCCGATTTCCTTCGCCTGACGGATGATGACAGCCGCTTCGGTGAGGTTGCCGCCGATCATCAGAACATCCGGATTGAGCGACTTGATCTTCGTGAGCTGCGCGATCATGTCGGTGTCGGCGGGGTTGTAGCTTTCCTGCACGAGGATCTCCCACTTCGGGTTTTTCTTGACCATGTCGACGAAAATCTCGGTGAGCCCGGTGCCGTAGTCGGTGTTTTCATAAATGACCGCGGCTTTCGTTCCGCCGTCCTTCGTCAGGTTCGTGAACGCCCAGTTTGCGAGCTGTCCGACCTGCATCGGGTTCGTCGCGCAGTTGCGGAAAATATATTTGTTTCCGCTCTCCGTGACGGCAGCAGCCGTGGATATCGGGCAGAGGTGCGGGGTTTTCGCGCGCTGCGTCACCTGCATGGTCGCCAGTGTGCAAGAGCTGTTGTAGTGGCCGATCGCGACGGCGATCTGGTCCTTGTTGATCAGCTTCTGCATGGAACTGACTGCCTTCGCCGGGTTGGACTCGTCGTCCTCGAAGAACACGACGATCTTGCGGCCGTTCACGCCGCCGGCCGCGTTGATTTCATCGACGGCAAGCTGCGCGGATTCCTTCATACTCGCCCCGTACTGGACGCCGGGGCCAGTCATGGGGCCGACGACGCCGATACGGATTTCCTTTTCGGCGGCGAACGCCATTCCGGTGCAAAGCACGATGAGACCAACGACAAACAACAACTTGGCAAGTTTCTTCATGACTACAACAACCTCCCTTATTTGTGGTGATTTACGTTTGTTGCATGCGCAAAATTGCCGCATTTCCCTCGTTTTGTGTGCTTCAGGAGCAGAAATAGAGCGCGAACGGCATCAACAGGAAGATCGTCACGATCGCGCGTTCGATATAGATGACGGTCAGATCGATGAAGTTGACCGGGATCTTGGAATCCAGGACGAGCACGCCGACCTCCGTGAGGTAGATGAGTCCGGTGATCGAGATGCCCGCGCACATGAATTTCGCGACGTCGGATACGGCGCTCGCGCCGATGACGCCCGCCAGGAATTGGTCCGCATAGCTGAGAACGAATGCGATCGCCACCTGCGCCGGTTCCGGGCATTTCACCAGCGAGAGCAGCAGGTAGAACGGGTACGAGACCCACTCGAAAATCGGTGTGTAGGTGGCAATGATCAGGGCGAGCGTGCCCCACGACATGACGAGTGGGAAGATGCTGCTGTAGATGCCGAGGAGCGACCTCAGTCCTTCTTTTGCGAATTTGTCGAACGTCGAGCTCTCCGCACGTTCGATCGCGGTCTTGAGCGCCCACTGGGAGAGCGTGTACTCCGGGTCGATGTCGTCTTCCCGAATTCGCCCTTCCGCGCGGAAATCGTCCGTCTCTTTGTAGTAATAGGTGTCCTTGATTTTCCCGAGCGGCCAAATTCTAGGCATGAGGAAGGCAAGCACGAGAGAGACGACATAGGTGGAGATGAGCATTTGGAAATACATGTTGGGGAGTCCGACGAACTCCACCATGACATAGATGTAGGCGATGCCGACGATGGAAAAAGTCGTGGAGATGACCGCTGCCTCGCGTCCGCTGTAGAATCCTTCCTCGAATTGTTTTCGCGTGATGATGACGCCGACGGACGGGCTTCCCAGCCAGGAAGCGAGGCAGTCGATCGAGGCGCGCCCGGGAAGGGTGAAGAGGGGGCGCATGAAGGGGCGGGAGAGGGTCCCTGCCCACTCCATGAATCCGAAATCGGTGAGGGGTGCGATCAGAAAACAGGCATATACAAAAAGAGGCGTGAGTATGGGCAGCAGGACAATACCGCACGTGCCGCCCGTGTCCATGCTCCAGATGAACTCCGGCCCGATTTTGAAGACGACCATCACCATGATGATGCTTCCGGCGATTCGGGAGATCCACCAGAGCGGTGTTACGTAAAACGTTCGCTTGAGGAGCTCATTCTCCATGATCCATTTCGGTTTGAGAAAGACGGCGATCGCGGTCATAAGCCCCGCTGCGACGGTGATCACAAGGGCCATATAGGGGAGATACGGTTTCAGCACCGCCCTCGTGGCGTCGACGAGCATGCCGAGGATGGTGGTCAATGTGCCCGTCTCCGTGGGGATGGGCAAGAGGAAGCACGCTGCGCCGAAAAGTGACGGGACGATAAACTTCAGATACTGTGCGGTGGTGTAGGAAGTCTTTTTCACATAGATCCCCTCCTGTCGCGTCGTAAACTGTTTCGTCAAAGGCAGTCCCGAAAAACGGATGAGTGGAAGCGTCGCCGCGTTCCACTCATCCATCAAAGCGATGTTAGACCGGATCTCTCTCGAGCGGGAAGGTCAGGCAGCGCGGGCCGCCGCCGCCCAGGGTGAACATCGAGAGCGAGGGATCGTAGACTTCGAATCCGCGTGCCCTGAGTGCCGCGTTTACGTTGTCGTTGCCCTTCGACGAAAGGACGCGCCCGTCACCGAGTGACAGCACGTTGCACTTGAGCTCCATCGCCTCTTTTTCGGAGACGCGGATGATATCGAAATTGCGGTCTTTCATCATCTTTTCGAACGCATCGGGGAGACCGACTTCACACGCGAGGCAGACCTTGTCCGCGACGATTACGAAGAGCAGATCGAGGTGCAGGTATTTGTACTCGAAGTCGACGGGAACGACTTTGACCCCGAATCTGTCCATCAATTTTTGCGCGGAAGCGCAACCTTCGAGGGAGCTGCGTGCGCCGACGCCCACGCACAGGGTGTGCGGGTCGATAAAGTGCATGTCGCCGCCCTCGATGGAGCCGCACTCTACCTTTCCGTACACAGGGAAACCGCTCTTGCGAATCCAGTCTTCGGCGAGGTCCTCTTCGCCCATGCGGACGGGGAGGCGAAAACGTCCCATCAACGCGCCGTCTCCGACATTTTTGCCGATATCCCGCGTATAAACCATGTAATGGTGCGGTTTGCTCGGCGTGATGAAGCGAACCTCCACATCTGCGGAACGGAGCGCGTCTGAAAGTTCCTCGTGTTCAGCAGCTGCGACTTTTGCGTCGAACTTTGCGGGGTCCTCGTTCAGGTTCTTCTTCGCAACCTCGTTGATTTTTTCCCATTCGAAGTAGTCCGGTTTACAGAGAAGAATCTTCCTCAGTCTGCCATATTCGTTGTCCTTGTAACCCATACGCGTTCCCTCCTCTTTCATCTCGCAGATGCGGCATCACCTGGTTGCTGTTTTTACGATCGCTATTTCGTCGCTTCCTCAAGCGCTTTTTCGAGTATGTCGAAGCCCTTGTTCAACTGCTCGTCCGTGATGACAAGCGGCATCAGGAACCGGATTACGTTTCCGCGCAAGCCTGCGGAGAGGATGAGCAGGCCGTTTTTCCAGCATTGCTGGACAACCTGTCCGACCAGTTCCTTCGCGGGTTCCTTCGTCTTGCGGTCCTTGACCAGTTCGATCGCCTTCATCGATCCGAGGCCGCGAACGTCTCCGATAACCGGGAATTTCTCCTGCATTTTTTTCAGGCGTGCGTCGATCTTCTCGCCGAGTACGCGCGATTTCTCCGCGAAGTTGTCGCGCTGCATCACTTCGATGACCTTCAGGCCCGCTGCTGCGCCGATCGGGTTGCCGCCGTACGTGCCGCCGATGCCGCCGACGTGCGGCGCGTCCATGATCTCCGCCTTGCCGGTGACGGCAGATAGCGGGATGCCGCCGCCGATGGACTTCGCGATGGTGACCAGGTCGGGTTTGACCGGCCAATACTCGCAGGCGAACATCTTTCCGGTGCGGCACATGCCGCTCTGTACCTCGTCGGCGATCATGACGATGTTGTATTTGTCGCAGATCTTGCGGAGTGCGATGAGATATTCATCCGGCGGAACGATGAAGCCGCCCTCGCCCTGTACCGGCTCGATGATGAGCGCCGCGATGTCTTCGGGTGCCGCGTATTCCAGGAAGAAATCCTCGAGCCGCGTCGCGCAGAAGGTGCCGCACGTCGCTTTATCCTGGCCCCACGGGCAACGATAGCAGTAGGGGAACTCGATGCGATGGACGCCCGGCGCAAAGGGGCCGAAGCCGAACTTGTACGGCTTCACCTTGCTCGTGAGCGTCATGGCGAGAAGCGTTCGTCCGTGGAATGCGCCCGTGAACGTGATGACGTCTGTTTTCTTCGTGTACTTGCGTGCGATTTTGATCGCGTTTTCGTCGGCTTCCGCGCCGCTGTTCAGGAAGAGCGTTTTCTTCGTTCCTTCGATCGGCACGATTTCGTTCAGTTTCGCCGCGAGGTTCGTGTACTGCTCGTAGAAGACGCAGTTGATCATCGTGTGGAAAAATTTGTCCGCCTGATCCTTGACGGCCTTGACAACTTCTTCGTGCGAGTAACCGATGTTGAGGACGCCGATGCCGCCGGCGAAATCGAGAAAGACGTTGCCGTCGACATCCTCGAACAACGCGCCGTCGCCTTGTGCCACGAATGTCGGCAGGACCTGGGAGAGGCCGAGCGGCGTGTTCTTCGTGTGTTTCTCGAGCAGCGCCTGCGCTTTGGGACCGGGAACGGACGATGTGACGATCTTGGGACCTTCCAGCTTTCTCATTGCAAATCACCCTCCTGATTTTTGTGGTACTACTACCGCACTGTAGTCATTGCGCATGTTCATTTAATCCGGGTTGATCGACTTCGAAACCTCCGCCTGAATTTTTGCCGCGGTTCGCCGCACTTCGCTGATGAAAAATTCTTCGTTTTCATCCAGCATCACGGCCGTGCCCGCTATCCCGTACTGCGACAACAGCTGTCCGTTCGGGAAAAAGATCGGTACGCTGACGGAAAACGCGTTTTCCTGAAATTCCTCGCGGCTCATGGCGAGTCGGTCTTTTTTGATTTTTTCCATGTGCGCCCGAAGCGCGTCCATGTCCATGATCGTGTTTCGCGCGTAATGCGTGAGGTCGCTTGCATAAATCCGTTCCTGAACTTCCGTGGGGGCGAAGGCCATAAGAACTTTTCCGCTGGCTCCCGCCACGAGCGGAATGTGCATGCCGATTTCCGTGACGAATTTCACGGCGGCCTTGGGTTCGTGTTTGAAAATGCAGAGACCCTTGTCACCGTCGAGCACGTTGACGAGAGCCGTTTGTTTTGTCGTTTCGACAACTTCTTCAGCGATGGGTGCCAGAATCTCGATGTAACTTTCGTAAATGTTGCGCACCGACTTCAGGACGAGAAATTTTGCCCCGAGTGCGTAGCAATCGTTGAAATTTTTGCTGATAAATCCTTTTGCGATAAGCGTCTTCAAAATACGGTGGATGCTGCTTTTCGAATAGCCCGTTGCGGACGCGAGGTCGCGAATGGAGAGATTGTTCTTCGCGAAGGCGATATTTTCGATGATGTCGATTGCTCTTGCGATCACTTCGATGTTTTTCTCGACCACACTGATCACCGCCATGTCCCTTATAACGGGACTATCGATATCGTTCTACGGAACACTATAACATTTGCAGAAATTATCGTCAATTTTCAACCAACGAATGAATAATAGAAACAAAATAAAAAACCTCTTATATATAAATGAGTAATTGAAAATTTAAAAGGTAATAGAATGTGAAAACAATGAAAAAATGACAGGTGGCATGTTCCTAATGTTTTTTGCCAGCGCAAAAGCAATCCAAAGTTTCGTTATTTTTACTGATTTTTCAAGTCTCAATGCAACTGTGTTTTATCTTTGTTTCGGGGGTGAAATTTAGTTGCCAAATTATTTGATTGAAATAACCGATCCAAATTATTATTTTTTATTTTATTTCAGCAAATAATTTCTGTATTCCAACAAAATATATCGTATGTTGTCGAAATTTGAAAATTTACATCGAATTGACGACTTTATTTGCAACTGATATAGTGTTTCGTATAACGAATCTTTCCGTCCCGAAATAAGGGACAAATAAACTTGAATTTCTCAATCGATCCTACATTGGAGCTGTGTGGCGCTTATGAAGATCGCGATTGCGGCGACGGGCGACGGCCTCGATTCCAAAGTGGCAGAAAAATTGTGCGATGCGAAGGCATTGCATATTATCGATGTTGATCGCTTTGAAATTGTGCGGGTTTATTGTTCGGAGGACGAAAACTGCGATCATTTTTTTTCGCACAAGGTGCTCGACGAGAATTGCGAAGCGATTATCTGCGGAGGCATTCGAAAAGAACCGTTCGAAGTTCTCGCGGGCGACAGCGTGACACGCTATGATGGAAGCGGGTTGACGCTGAACGAGGCGGTGAGGGGAATGTGCGCAAACGAGTTGCCGCTGATTCGCGATTGCGAAGACGGGCTCGGATGCCCCGGGTTACACGCAAGTCATACGCATTGTCACGACCATCCCTAAATTGGTATTTTATATTTGGCGTTGTTTGTACGAGAAAAGGCTGAAAACAAAATAAACGAGGGGGTTCGAAACGTGGACGTACAGAAAAGAATTCTCATCATCAACGGGGTTGAAAGGGCATTTGTTTGCAACCCGGAGAAGGACTCGCTGGCGGATGTCGTCAGACGTCTGGGGCTGACGGGAACGAAGGTTGGCTGCGGCGCAGGGCAGTGCGGTTCCTGTTCTCTCCTGCTGGATGGCAAGGTCGTTCGGGCTTGCATCAAGAAAATGAAGAGCGTCCCCGAATATGCCAGCGTCGAAACCATCGAGGGCATCGGCACCGCGGAGAACCTCCATCCCCTTCAGCAGGCTTTCATCACCTACGGCAGCGTGCAGTGCGGTTTCTGCTCGCCCGGCTTCATCATGTCGGCGAAGGCGCTTTTGAGCGAAAACCCGAATCCGTCGAGGCAGGACGTTCGCGACTGGTTCACGAAAAACATGAACATCTGCCGCTGTACCGGCTACAAGCCGATCGTCGACGCCGTGATGGCGGCTGCCGCGGTCATGCGTGGCGAGAAAACGATGGACGACATCACGTTCAAGGCGCCGGGCGATGGCAGAATCTACGGCACGGACTACCCGAAACCCCTCGCGTTAACGCGCGTCCTGGGCACGGCCGACTACGGCGACGACGTCGCCCTCAAGATGCCGCACGACGCGCTGCACCTGGCGCTTGTGATGCCGTATGTGCACCACGCGGAAATTAAAAAGATCGACTTCGCGGAAGCGGAGAAGATGCCGGGCGTCGTCAAGGTTTTGACCGCCGCCGACGTGAAGGGCTCGAATCGCATGCTGGCGCCGCAGGGCATCGTGCGTAAATATGCGGACGGCAAGGAGCGCCCGGTGCTTTGCGACAAAAAATTGTTCCGGTACGGCGACGTCGTCGCGGTAGTGGCCGCGCGCACCAGAGAAGAGGCGAGGGCGGCTGCCGCAGCTGTGAAAGTCGATTACAAAGAGCTGCCCGCGTACCTGAACTACGTCGACGCAACAGCGCCAGACGCAGCGGAGATTCACCCCGGCACGCCGAATTGTTTTGTGGAGCAGCCCTTGCTCAAGGGTGAGAATGCAGGAGAAATTATCGATCGCGCGAAGTACGCCGTCGAGGGGAGTTTTTCTTCGACGCGCGAGCCGCACCTCCCCATCGAACCGGACGCCGTTCAGGCGTATCCGACGGAGGACGGCGTCACCGTCCTCTGCAAGAGCCAGTTCCTGTACGGCGACATCGCGTTCATGGCGGACGCGATCGGATTGCCGAAGGACAAGATCCGCATCGCAATGAACCACGCGGGCGGCAGCTTCGGCTACAGCATGTGCGCTGCGTCGTACGCGATCGCGGCCGTCTGCGCCATGGACCTGCGCGTGCCTGTCTCGCTCGTCATGAGCTATCCTGAGCACCAGCATTTCACCGGCAAACGCTCGCCGTCGTACACCAACGCGCGCCTCGCGTGCGACGAAAAGGGCAAGTTCATCGCGATGGACTACCACACAGGCATCGATCACGGCGCGTACAGCGACTTCGCGGGCGCCCTGACGTCGAAGGTCTGCCGCTTCTTCGGCTATCCCTATCAGGTGCCGAACATCCGCGGGCTCGTGCAGACAGCGTTCAGCAACCACAACCACGGAATCACGTATCGCGCCTTCGGCTCGCCCCAGGCGTACACCGCGAGCGAACAGCTCGTCGACATGCTGGCGGAGAAGATCGGCATGGACCCGTTCGAGCTGCGCTACATCAACGTTGCGCAGGAGGGCGATCTCTGCACGAACTCCGTTCCCTATCGCTGGTATCCCATGAAGAGCATGATGGACACGATGCGCCCGCACTACGAAGCGGCGCTCGAACGCGCGAAAAAATTTGGTGAACCCGGCAAGAAACGCGGCGTCGGCCTCGCGTGGGGTGGGTATCACGTCGGCAAGTCGCCCGACCACTCCGAGATCGACATCGAGCTGAACCCGGACGGCAGCGTCACGCACTACAACACGTGGCAGGAGGTCGGGCAGGGCGGCGACATCGGCGCGATGGTGCATGCGCATGAAGCGTTGCGTCCGCTGGGCCTCAAGCCGGAGCAGATTCACCTCGTTCAGAACGACACGGCGACGTGCCCGGACACGGGCTCGTCCTCCGGCAGCCGCTCGCACCACGTGGCGGGCATGGCGACGATCGACGGAGCGAACCAGCTCATCGCGGCGATGAAAAAACCGGACGGCACGTTCCGCACATATGAAGAGATGAAGGCCGAGGGCATCCCGACGAAATACAGGGGCGTCTACGACAGCAAGTGGGCCGACCTCGACCCGGATACCGGTCACGGCTGGGGCGCGATGGGGCAGAATTACTGCCTCTACCTCGCCGAGGTCGACGTCGAGGTCGCGACCGGCAAGGTGAAGGTCGACCGCATGACGCTCGTCTCCGACATCGGCAAGGTCGGAAGCTACCAGTCCGTGTTGGGACAGGCGTGGGGCGGTTTCTCGCATTCGCTCGGCTTTGCGCTCACCGAGGACTACGACGATGTCGTGAAGCACGCGACGATGGCGGGCGCGGGTGTGCCCAAGTGCAACGACGTCCCCGACGATATGGATGTCATTTTCCACGAGAGCGAGCACCCCGACGGGCCGCACGGCTCGACCGGCTGCTCGGAGTCGTACCAGAGCTCCGGCCACGTCGCGATCCTGAACGCGATCGCGAACGCGACCGGTGCGCGCATCTACACGCTGCCGGCAAAACCG
>JAJDHV010000048.1 GCA_030266365.1 Synergistaceae bacterium OttesenSCG-928-I11
ACCCTTGCCTTCAACTTGTTCCACTCCGTGTCGACATCTTCCTGTGCGAGTGCGACGAGGTCGGCCCGCTCCGCGCCTTTTTTGAACAGATGGGCGTAGCGGCCCTGTGCGCGCAAAAATTCTTCGACGGGTACGGGGGTCCTGGGGTCGTGGGAAAGGGAGTATTTCCCGTCCGCGACTTCGTACACCGGCCAGAATTTGCTGTCTGCGGCGAGTTTGCAGACGCGCACCTGATCCTCGGGCCGAATTTTCCAGAAGAGCGTGCAGGGGACGAGGACGTTGACGAAGGCGGGGCCCGGCGTCTCGACGGCGCGCTTGACCTTCGCGATCAAGTCCATGGGGTTGTGCAGCGTCGTCTGCGCGACGTAGGGGATGTCGTGCGCGACGGCGATCTCGGTGAGGTTTTTCGCGCGCTGGAGCTTGCCGGGGACGACGCTTCCCGCCGGGGAGGTGGAGGCCGACGCGGATTTCGGCGTCGCGCTGCTGCGCTGCGCGCCGGTGTTCATGTAGCCCTGGTTGTTGTAGCAGATGTACGTGAAGTCGTGTCCCCGCTCGAGCGCGCCGGAGAGGGACTGGAGGCCGATGTCGTACGTGCCGCCGTCGCCGCCGAACGCGACGAACTTGACGTTGTCGCGGAAGTGGCCCTTTTTGTGCAGGGCTTTGTACGCCGCGCAGGCGCCGGAGACGCCCGCGCCCGCGTTCTCGAACGCGATGTGCATGTAGGGCGCGCGCCACGCGCTGAAGGGGTAGACCGTGGTCGAGACCTCCATGCAGCCGGTCGCCGCCACGACGACGACGGGGTCGTCGATGCCCATGAAGGCCTGACGAAGCGCCGTCGGCGCGCCGCAGCCCGGGCACATGCGGTGCCCTTCGGTGAGGGGGTTCTGCTTGTTCAGGCAGTCCTTGACGTTGAACGTCATCTTATTTCCCCCCTTCCGTCGTCTCGCACGACTCGAGCAGACCGATGAAGCGCGCGCGCCGCTCGTAGTCGTCGTTCTGCATGCGCTCGAAGACCGCCTCCGCGTCCTTGGGGAAGAAGTCGCGCCCGCCGAGGCCGAAGATGTACTCCTGAATTTTTGGGCGCTCGTCCAGATCGTACAGCGCGGATTTCACCTCGGAGGCGAGCGGCGCGGTGCCGCCGATGCTGGCGCTCCGGTCGAGGACGGCGACGCCGCGCTTGCCGCGCAGGGCACTGCACAGGTCCGCCGTCGGGAAGGGGCGGAACATGCGCACGCGCAGGCAGCCCGCCTTGACGTCGCGTCGCCGCAGGTCGTCGACGACGTCCTTGACGACGCCGGTCGCGGACGACATGACGACGATCACAAACTCCGCGTCGTCGCAGCGATACTGCTCGAGCTTGGGGTACGTCCGCCCGGTGAGCGTGGCGAGTTCGTCCGCGAGCTCGTCGTAGACGCGCGGGACGTTGTTCATCCCCTCGATTTGGTTGCGCTTGATCTCGTAATAATATTCCGACATGACGAACGAGCCGTACGAGACGGGGTTGTCGACGTCGAGCAGGGGGTAGTGCATCTCGCGCGTTCCGACGAATTTTTGCACCGCCTCGTCGCCCAGAAACTCGACCGGCTCGTAGCAGTGGCTGGTGATAAATCCGTCCTGGCAGACGAAGACGGGGGTCAAAACGTCCGTGTGTTCGGCAAGCCGCGTTGCGAGCAATACGCTGTCGTAGACCTCCTGCGCGTCCTCGCAGTAGATCTGCACCCATCCGGAGTCGCGCTCCGGCATGCTGTCGGAGTGGTCGCAGTGGATGTTGATCGGCGCGCCGAGGCTGCGGTTGACGAGCCCGAAGACGATCGGCGCGCGGAAGGCGGCGGCGATGGGGAAAATTTCGTGCATCAGGGCGACGCCGTTCGCCGACGACGCCGTCATGACGCGCGCCCCGGAGACGGACGCGCCGACGCAGGCCGAGATCGCGGAGTGCTCGCTCTCGACGGCGACGTACTCCGTGTCGACCTCACCGTTCGCGACGTACTCGGCAAATCGCACCGGGATCTCCGTCGACGGGGTGATGGGGTAGGCCGCCACGACGTCCGGGTTGATCTGGCGCATCGCCTCGGCGAACGCGAGGTTGCCCGAGGTCATCTCTTTTCTCTTCTCGTTTTTTTTATCTTGCTCAGCCAATGAACTCACCCACGCTTCCCGGGTTTTCTCCCAGCTCTCTCGGCGCACCCTCGTTTTTCTGGAAATCCGACTCCGGGTGCATCGAGATCGCTTTCGTCGGGCAGATTTCGGCGCAGATGCCGCACCCCTTGCAGAAGAAGAGGTCGATGCCGCTCACTTTGTTTTCGCCGTTTGTTTCGATCGACGCGTCGGGACACTGGAGCCAGCACCTCATGCACGAGACGCATTTTGCCGTGTCGAGCACGGGGCGCATGCTGCGCCAGAGGCCCGTCTCGACGAGGCGCGCCGTCGCGCCGAACGCAATCGTCCCCGGCGGCACGTCGCGCCAGCATTTCGGCTTGCCGAAGCTCGCCGCTTCGAGGTCGCTCATACGATGATGGCCTCCTCGCGGCCCCGCAGGATTGCGCGGCGGTTGGCCTCGAGGACCTTCGGGGAGAGGGACTTCATTTTTTTCGTGAAGTGGTCGGCGAACGCCTCGACCGGCACGTCGCTGAAGACGTGCGAGAGCGCGCCCAGCAGCGGCGCGTTCGGACGGTTCTGCCCCATCTCCTCGAGCGTGATTTTCGTCGCGTCGACGGCAAGCACGGTCGCGGAATCGGTGAGGCCGAGGCGGTTGCGCAGCGCGCGCGCGTCCTCCGGCGTGTTGACGAGGTAGATGGCGTCGTCGGCGCACCCCTCGCTCGGGTTCGCGCTCTCGACCATCGTCGGGTCGACGACCACGACGATGTGCGGGTTCTCGACGCCGCAGCGCCTGCGGATCGGCTTCGTCGAGACGCGGTTGTACGCCTTGATCGGCGCGCCCTGCCGCTCCGCCCCGTACTCGGGGAACGCCTGTACGTGCTTTCCTTCGCCGAAGAGCACCTCCGCCAGGACCGCCGACGCGCTCTTCGCGCCCTGTCCGCCGCGTCCGTGCCACCGAACCTCGATCGTCTTCTCCATTGTGTTGACCATTGCGATAACGCCTCCTTATTTTATTCAAACCTGGAGATCAAAAAAAATCGGAGCCTTCCTTTTCTGGAAGGCTCCGACCGCTCGCTTCGAAAACGGCGTTAAACGCCGATCCCACGAGGGGGAGCCGCGTCGATAATAATAATGATAGTGCTGGTCTGGTTGAATCCGTTGTGCAACATCATACATGCCTCCCTCTCCTGTGGAATGTGTGGCATTCTAGCATCGTTGCCGCTTCGTGTCAAATCGTCGTCCCGAAAAAATTTTTACATTCGCCTGCAAACCTCGCCCATCGCGCGACAGTTTTTCTCCGTATCAGGATTTCCGCCTGCAATGCCGACAATAGAAACGGGAGGATGCAATAAATCATTGAAAACTTCCCACGCCCGACTGCATGGATGAAAAATTTCTTAACGGATTATGCAGAATGCGAGGCATTCAAGATGATCGAAGGCATCGGCGCTTCCTATTTTGCGCAGAATTACGCCGCGCTCCGTTCTCAAAGAAACGACAAATCGTCGACTGCCGCCGCACCGAAAGAAGACGGCGCGTCGAAAACCACTGCAACCCGGTCCTTTTCCGAACAGGTGTCGCCCAACACAGCGATTCCACCCGACAACAACGTCAAAACCGCGATACACACGAAGATTCCCGCGCAAGCGACGACCGAAGTCGAGAGGGATGAAAATTTTTCTTTCGGCGCGAACATGATCTTCCTCGCCTCTTCTGGCGGCAGCAGCGCCGGTTACGGCGCAGACGGTTCGTTCGCGGGAAGATCGATGGCGGCTTGCGTCGACGAGAGCTCGACCCCGGAGAACCCGGTCGTGTATGTGGAGGCCTGGGAGGACAATGTCAACAAGGCATATCGAGTCGAGATCGATCAAATCGACCTCTCCCGGGCGACAAGGGTCGAAGTCGCAGCGATGCTGGAATATCACAAGCATTCGATCTCGGACGACGCTTATCTCGGATTCATCGACGTCGCCCTTTCCCCCGATGCGGAGACGGAGCCGTCGATGACCGGCACGATCGATTTCTTCGGCGAATGCGAAAAATATATGTCGTATGTGTGGATGAGGGATGTGAAGCTCTCCTTCTCGCCAGACGAGACCATGCAGGAGCGTTTTATCGAAACCGGCAAAAAAATGACGGCGACGTCCGAAGAAATGACGAGAATTTGTGCGGTGCAGGACGCCGCAATCGTGAGAGGCGAACCCATCGGGCCGCATCTTTTCTCCTCCGACGACAGAGATGCCGCGACACGCCGCTACGAAGAGATCTTCGGGGCCGTCGCGCCTTCGTTTGTCGAAGCGGAAAACGAGCAAACCCAAGCATGGGACGATTTTTTCGACGAACGTGACGCGCGAGCAGCGGTGCGCAGACCGCGTGAGCGCATGGATGCCGCAGCATCCGAAAGGGCGTCGCGCCCCAACCTGGATGCGGTTGCGGATGATGCCAAGGCGATGGTGAATACGACGAGGAATCTCGAAAAAACGGGATAAGCCGGAGCGAGAAACACACGCATTGCATTCAAGAAAATGCCAATGAATCCGCCCCAACCGATGCGTTTATTCCGCAACGGTTGGGGCGGATTTGTCGATTGCCACCCTCGTTGTCAATCTGTATAATTTTATTGACTGGGCGTCTATAATAAACTACATTGTTTTAAAAGAATGGGAGTTTGATTGATGGAAAGCCGTCCAAAACGAATCGTCATCTACACAACGCCCGATGGCAAAAAACCCTTCAGCGCCTGGTTTCACGGTTTGAAGGATAAAAACCAGCAAAGAAGAGTTGTCGAGCGCATCGATAGGGTAGAAGAAGGAAATTACGGCGATTATAAATCCATCGGTGACGGAATTTTGGAATTGCGTTTTAAGATCGGTTTGCGCGTGTATTTTGCAGAAAAGAAAGATGTGATTGTATTGTTATTCTGCGGAGGAGACAAAAAAACACAGAGTAAGGATATCGCAAAGGCGAAGGAATATTTGAAGGAATTCGAAAACAGATATGAGGAGATCGAATCATGACCGATACGGTGAATACAGAAAACAAGGCCTCGAATAAATTGGTCGATGCCATGCCCGACTGGGGCGCGTTTGTAACGGAGCTTTATCGGGAGGATGTTGAATTGGCGATGCAGTCCTTGCGAGAAGAGTTTGAGCTGTTCGAGCAAACGGGCGAAGACAGATACCTTTTGAAAACGTTGGAACGTATGATTAAAGCCAGAGGGGTCCAGAATATTACAAGGGAATCCGGGATGAGCAGACAAACCATTTATAACTTGCTGGATGGCAAGATGTCCCCCCGAATGGACACGATGACGAAGTTGTTGCGCACTCTTGGTTTAAGGTTCTACCTTGCCCCAATCAAACCGGCAAAACCGAAGCGTGTCCGGGAAAAGAAGTATGTGTGAATGGAAGTGACGACACATTCCACGGCAGCCGTGCGTCGTGCGTTTCGCGCGGCGTTTCCGACGACGCTGCCCATCTTTACCGGATTTTTATTTTTGGGGGCGGCCTACGGCATCTATATGAACGCGTTCGGCTTCAACCCGCTCTATCCCATTTTGATGAGCGCGTTGATCTATGCGGGCTCGATGCAGTTCGTCGCGGTCAGCCTGTTGACCGGACCGTTCGATCCGCTCGGCGCGCTCTTCATGACGCTTCTGGTCAACGCGCGACATCTTTTTTACGGCGTGTCGATGCTCGAAAAATACCGGGGGACGGGCATGAAAAAAATCTATCTCATGCACTACCTCTCGGACGAGACGTTCTCCATCAACTGTACGGCGCACGTCCCGCCCGGCGTCGACGGGACGTGGTACATGTTTGCCGTCACGGTGCTGAATCACGCCTACTGGGTTTTCGGTACGGCGGTCGGCGCGGTCGCGGGCAAACTCGTGACATTCGAGACAAAGGGGATCGAGTTCGTCATGACCGCGCTCTTCCTCGTCATCTTCCTCGAGCAGTGGCGGAAGGAGACGAGCCACAAGGCATCGCTGGTGGGCCTGCTTGCTACCGTCCTCTGCCTTGCGCTCTTCGGCGCGAAGCATTTTATCCTCCCCTCGATGCTGATTATTTTGATCGTGCTCACGCTCTTCCGAGGGCGAATCGAAGGGGAGGAGGCGCAGTCATGACAACCGCCCAAGTGATTGTGACAATCGCGATGGTGCTGCTGGGGACGATGATCACGCGCTACCTGCCCTTTCTCGTCTTCTCCGGCTCGCGCACGCCGGACTTCGTCCGCTACCTCGGCCGGTTTCTGCCGTCCGCGGCGCTGGGGATGCTCGTCGTCTACTGTTTCAAGGACGTCCCGTTTCTGTCCGGAAACCACGGCGCGCCGGAGTTGATCGCGGCGTGCGCGACGATCGCCCTGCACGTATGGAAAAGGCAGATGCTCCTCTCCATCGCAGGCGGGACGATCGCCTACATGCTGCTGGTGCAGCTCGTGTTCTGAAAAACGAGGGGGGACGCGACGATGAACGGCGACATCATCTTCTCGAAAGGCGGTATTCCGATGATCAGCGTTCTGGATATTTTCAGGCCCGGAATCGGCCCGTCCAGTTCCCACACGGTCGGCCCGATGCGGATCGCGGGCGATTTCGCCCGCAGGCTTCGCGCGTGCGCGTTTCCGGCCAGCCGGATCGTGGTCGAGCTGTACGGCTCGCTCGCGCTGACCGGCAGGGGGCACGGCACGGAGGGTGCGGTGCTGCTGGGACTGGCGGGCTACGATCCTTCGACGGTGGACGTCGACGCGATACCGGAATTTATCCGGCACGTGCGCGACGACGGTTTGCTCCCGCTCGCCGGCGGCGAACCGATCGCCTTCGAGTGGGGGACGGATTTCGTCTTTCACGCGGAGAACCTTCCCTGTCACGAAAACGGCATGGTGCTGTGCGCGTCCGGCGGGGAGGCGAGTTTCGAGGCGACCTATTATTCGACAGGAGGCGGATTCTTCTGCCGGGCGGAGGCCTTCGAGGAGGGGGTGAGCGGCGAGGGCGCGCAAACGGCGGACATCCCCTTTCCGTACGACACGTCGGAGGAGCTGATCGCTCTCTGCGAACGGGAGGCCCTGTCGCTGTCGGGCCTTGTCGGAAAAAATGAAGAGGCGGTACACGGTGCCGCCGAGCTCGACGCGCGGCTTGCGGAGATCTGGCGCATCATGCGGGAGAGCATCGAGCGCGGCATGCGCGCGGAGGGACTTTTGCCCGGCGCGCTGCGCGTGCCGAGGCGGGCGATCGGGCTGTGGCGTCGCCTCAAGGGTTCGGGCGGGCTCTCGAACGACCCGATGGTCATTATCGACTGGGTCAATCTCTTCGCGCTCGCGGTGAGCGAGGAGAACGCGGCCGGCGGACGCGTCGTGACGGCGCCGACGAACGGCGCGTGCGGGATCGTTCCGGCGGTGCTCGCATACTACGACAAGTTCGTCGCGCCTGCGGACGCCGACGTTTACAGCCGCTATCTGCTCGCCGGCGGCGCGATCGGCGCGATCTACAAGCGCAACGCCTCCATCTCCGGTGCGGAGGTGGGGTGTCAGGGGGAGGTGGGCGTCGCCTGCTCGATGGCCGCAGCAGGGCTGGCCGAGCTGATGGGCGGAAGCCCCAGACAGGTCTGTTCGGCGGCGGAGATCGCGATGGAGCACAACCTGGGCCTCACCTGCGACCCGGTCGGCGGCCTCGTGCAGGTGCCGTGCATCGAGCGCAACGCCATCATGGCGGTGCAGGCGATCAATGCGGCGCGCATGGCGCTGCTTCGGACGACCGCGCCGCGGGTGTCGCTGGACAAGGTGATCGAGACGATGTACGAGACGGGCCGGGATATGAACGCGAAATATCGCGAGACCTCCGAAGGGGGCCTCGCAAAGAGCGTCAAGTGCGAGTAGGCCGGAAAAATTTTTCTCCGCTGCTGCTATACTGTGATCGCAGACGCAAAATTATTTTCATGAAAAGGGTGTTTTCGATGCTCAGGGATCGGATCGAAAGAGTCGAAAAAATCAAAAAAAAATCGCGCGGCATGTCGGCGGTCGTTTTGATTGCCGCAGCCGCGTTTTTCGCGTTCGCCTCCCAATGCTCCGCGGGGGACGCGGGCGCTTTTTGGGACGAGGCGACGCTCGGTTTCCGCGCGATCTATTACGGACGCGACCGCGACAACCACGACGCGCCCGGCAACCGCTCCGGGGAGATCGACGTCGACGCGTTCGGCTACGGGCTCGACTTCCGCTCGGGCTACGCGTGGGGCGTCGTCGGGATCGACGCGAGCCTCGCCCTGAACCTCGGCGACGGCGAGGGCAACTCCGAGGTTCTGCTGTACGACTCGCGCCGCAACGACGACTCGAGCAGCGCGTCGTATCGCGAAGCGGCGCTGAAATTTCGCTTCGGCGGCGCAGCGCAATCGTTCGCGCTTCGCGGCGGCTACACGCCGATCCGCGTCGGCACGATCGGGACGTCGGGCGGGATCAACCCGCACGGCTATCGCGGTGTCGAGGCCAAGTGGAGCGTCGGCGACTTCGAGTTCGGCTACGGCTGGGCGGACCGCTTTCACAACGACTGGGACGATCGCTTCCGCCCGATGACGAACAAGTGGCACCAAAATCGCGACGGATACGCGGACGGCGAGCGGATCGACTACATCCATTCGTTCGGCGCGCGCTACGCGTTCGGGCCCGACAAATCCGCGTTCGTGGACGTCGGTTTCGGGGAGGGGCGGGATTTCCGAAAGAACGCGCAGGTCGCCGTCGTGTACCCGCGCACGCTCGCGGACGGAGGCGCGCTCACGCTGACGGGGTACTTCATCTGGGGCAAGTACGACGAAACGCTCGCCTACGACTTCACGACGGACGCGACGGACGAGTACCACTTCAGCGCCTCGGCGCGCTACGCGAAGGGCCCATGGTCGTTCCAGCTCGGCTATGGGCAGACCGACGCGGAGGACAGCAAGGAGATGCAGTTCCGCCTGACGCCGTGGGCGAACAGCGACAACCGAAATTTCATCCAGACGTGGGCGCAGCTCGACGACTTCGTGTGGGACGGCACACGCGTCGTCAAGATCGGCGCAACGTACGACCTCTCGCAGAAATTTTTTCCCCGCATGCCCGGCCTCCGCATCGGCGCGAGCTTCAACTACGGCTGGGGGATCGAGAGCTGCGACGCGCGCGGCACGATCCACGCGACGGAGTTCGACCTGAGCCTCGAATACGTCCCGACGGAGGGCCCGCTCAAGGGCTGGTCGGCGGGTATCTACCCCGCGTGGCTCCGCTACGAGGACGACACCTTCTACGGCAAGCCGAGCCGGAACGACGTCAAGTTCATCGTCGCCTACAACCACACGCTGGACTTCCGGGAGATTTTCAAAAAATAGGCAGATGCGTGTCGAGCAGAATAGGGAGAAAAAAAATGAGCCGGGGGCGGCTCAATTTTTTTTGATCTGGTTCATCTTCACCTCGCGGAACCCCGGGGTCCCGTCTTTGTTGGGGATGGGGGCGAAGCGGTAGCCGCGAAATTTTTTCTCCTTCGACCGTACCTCGTGTCCGTAGTCGGCCTCGACGAGCTGGCGGTTGACGCCGCCGAACTCGAACGCGTCGCGGACGCTACGGCCGACTCCGGTCGGGAAGAGGCCGTATTCGTCGCCGGACCATCGGGTGCCGGTGACGATCACGACGTTGTACGAGCCGGCCGGGACCGAGACTTCGGCCCGTTCGCCGGCGCGGGCGAAGACGGAGACGCTGCGGGACGGATTCACTTCGCCGATGTACGCCCGCTCCCTCATGGTCATGCTGTGTAACAACAGGAGCTGCACGTCCGTTTTCATGCGCGTCGCGTCCACGACGAGCGGTTCCGCGCGCGGCAAATCGGCGTCGCCGACGTAATGCCCCGTACGCGCCGTCGTTGCGGTTTGCAGCGACGCGAAGGCGCGAGAGGCGTCCTCCGTCCACGCCGTTCGTTCTTCCTCCCAGCTGAAGCGGGGCATCATATACCTGATCCAGAGCGCTTCGCCGCTCCGCATCTCGCCCCGCTTCGCGGCCGTGAGCGGGAGGCTCCGATAGTCGTTATAAAGGAAGAAATTCGCCAGAAGCAGCATGGCGAATGCAGACGCTGCGATGAAGCGTGCGAATCGTCTGTGCGCGACGAAAAATCGTGCCAGGTCGTGCGTCAAGTCGTTCAAAAAATCGAGAATCCTCATTCGCTGTACTTTTAATCTTTATTTTTATACATATTATGTGTATATTTGACTTTAGGTGATAAATTATATTTACATAATTTTCCAATTTGCAAAATCGGCCACATAGCGTTCTACATACTCTACTATTACTCTATTTGGATTAATTTTTTGTAAAATTTCAGGGGAATAGTTGTATCTGTGAATAACAAATAAATGATGAAATTGTTGAAATAAGTGTGATACGAGAGCTACCCTGAAAGAATCCCCAATTAAAAGCATCGTTTCATCATGTAAGTATGATGGATTGACGAAATGCGAAAAACCTTCTTTTTGTTCTTCGCTGAATTTTTTAGGATCAATAACTTTTTCACCGTCAATCGAATATTTCTTTTTTTCTTTGAAAAGCCAAGTCATATGACACATTTTTGCCAAATCTCCATCAGCTTCTTTGTTGTTGTTATTTAATAATATAGTTTTGATTTTTTCATTTTTTAAAAAAGATCGTCCATATCCCCATGAATCAATCAATTGCTGTACCGCAACAAAGGCCCCCAGACTACTCCAATGAGTATCATGTTTATGCCAAAGTTGATATTGATTACACAAATCGAGAAGCTCTTTTTTGGGGTAAACGATATTTATTTTTGTTTTTTCGCGTAAATATTCAATTAGTAGATCAGTTCTTGTCTTATCAGCTACTTTCACTATCTCCGTGGGCATTTTGTCTGCATATATGTTCTCTTTATTTGGAGCAACTAAAAATGTGAAAAAGATACCGTTCTCAGAACAGTATTTGTTCGCGTCTGTCAGTGATTTCAAAATTCTCTCTTTTTCACGTTCTAAAAAAACAGCTGTACCTGTGAAATCACCTATTGAATCTCCGTCAGATTGAGACTTATAAAACAGCCAGCCATCTTTCCCGAGTAGTACTTGAGCCGAAAATAGTTGTCCTGTTAAAATAAATTTTAAATTTGTATCGAAGCCAGAAAAAATAGCACTCCCAAAAAGCCCGCTACTAAAAGCATTTTCCATATTTTTAAATATTTTTTTTGTTGGCAAACTGTTAAGAATTCCACGATACAATTGTCCTCCCATTGGACGCGCCGCAAATAACCATGTTGGTAAACTGATCAAAAAAATGATGAAAATGAAAATTCTCCCGATAGTTTTTCGGTTGTCGAACATATAAATTCATCCCCTAGAAATTAAAATATATAAATGGGCTGTAAGTTGAATTTGCCACAGAAAATACGGATAGAAGAAAAGCGAAAATAAATCCAAAGATATATATTAACGAAAATCGCCTTTGATTCTTTGGGGTAAAATGAAGGCTTGAATAGTAAATGCAAAACAAGCCCAGTGCAATAAACACAAAATACTGTCTGATTATGAGGAAGGTATTTGCTCCCATCAGGCCATGTTGAAAAGTGAATAAACAAATTAAATAATCTCGAGCAGAAGCTAAACTGTCTGAGCGGAATATTACCCAACCCATCATCACAAAGAACATCGTGTATATGTGAGAAATTTGTTGAAAATATTGTTTTTTTGTAAAACTGGTGTATTTTTCAAAAACAAGTAAGCAAAAAAACATTAAACCCCAGATAACAAATGTCCAGTTCGCGCCATGCCACAATCCAGTCAAAAACCAAACAATGAATAAATTAAAAATATGTTTTGACCTTGACGTGACTCTATTTCCCCCCAAAGGGATATAAAGGTAATCTCTAAACCAAGAGCCTAGTGAAATATGCCACCTTCGCCAAAAATCAGTGATGCTTGTTGCTAGATATGGTGTGTTGAAATTTTCTTTGAAACGAAAACCAAACATGAGACCAAGGCCAATTGCCATATCAGAGTAACCAGAAAAATCAAAATATATCTGCAAAGTGTAAGCAATAATGCCTAGCCAGGCATCGAATGTCGGAATCGCTTCTCCCGATGAAAGTAATCCGAAGCATGAGTCTGCGAGTAGGGCAACGTTATCTGCTATCAAAACTTTTTTCGATAATCCTTTAATGAATCGAGTGCAGCCTTCCCCGAAATCTATCATTGTTTCTTTTCTTTCGTTAATTTGCTCTGCTATAGTTTCGTACCTAACTATTGGTCCAGCAATTAATTGAGGAAAAAATGATATATACAAACCGACATTAAACGGTTTTTTTTGAACATTGCCGTGCCCTCGATATACATCTATGACATAAGAAAGGGCTTGAAAGGTAA
>JAJDHV010000049.1 GCA_030266365.1 Synergistaceae bacterium OttesenSCG-928-I11
CGAGCTGCGGACTTCAGCGACGTAACTCATGAATGACGCGATCGTTGCCCCTGCACCGGGCAGGATGCCGACGCTCGTTCCGATGATGGACGACCGGAGGATTGTTCCCTTCATCTCCCATATTCCGAGGCCCCAGATTTTTGCGACGACGTTTTTCGTGCCGCCTCCGACCTGCTCCAATTGGGTGCGGTGTACGGTTTGGCGGAGTACTTCGACGACCGCGAACAGGCCGACCATGACCGGGACCATTTCCATCCCGCTCATCAGCGTGATAGATCCGAAAGTCAGCCGGTTGATCCCCTGGATGGGATCGATCCCCACACACGCAAGCCCCAAACCGGCGAGGCCGGAGATCACCGTTCGCAGCGCGTTGCCCTCGTCGAGTGCGGTCATTACGCTTAGCCCCAGGAACGAGACGGCAAAGAGTTCAGACGGTCCGAACTTCAAAGCCGCTGCGGACATGTACGGCGTGAGAAAAAGCATGCAGAGGGCCGAGAAAATGCCCCCGATTGCGGACGTAACGAGCGAGATACCGAGCGCCTTGCCTGCCTCGCCCCGCATGACCATCGGATATCCGTCCAGGCAGGTACAAGCGCTTGCCGGGGTCCCTGGGATTTTAAAGAGGATGGCCGTAATCCCACCGCCGGTGATTGCGGCGCAGTAGATGGTGACGAGAAAAGCGATGGCCGGGAGCGGTTTCATGGCATACGTGAACGGGAATGCCAGCATGCAGGCCATGGAGGCGTTGACGCCGGGCAGTGCGCCGAAAATGACGCCCATGACCGTCCCGATAAAGATGTACAGGAGCGTGGATGGGTCGAGAACGACCCCGAATCCCGTGAGAAGAAGTTCCATCGGTCGTACCTCCTACAAGCGGACGATGTGTTCCATAAAAAGGTGAAAATTTCGGAAAATGCCGATGCCGCGCGGGAGCATGACCATGAGGTTAATGAAGACGCCGTAGACGACAAACGTCATTGCCGTTGCCCCGATTGCGGTCCTGAGCACGCTCTTGCCGCCCAACAACAGGATGTACGCTGCCGAGAAAGCGACGCTTGTGGGCAGAAAACCCGTGAGGTCAAGTAAAAAAAATATATGAGAACAGAATGAGGAGCGCGACAACGAGTTTTTTCGGCACGACGCTCGAAATGCCCGCGGCAGTTTTCTCTCCGACGTTGTCGGGGCGGTTTTTCCAGATGTAGATCATATTGATAACGATAAAGACGCACATGAGCCCGAAGACGATCTGCGGCCACTGAGCCGCACTCATGCTCCCCGGGAGGGGCGGCGGTGCGTTTGCGGACACATCGACGACGCAGACGACTGCGACCAGGAGAAGAAACGCGTTGAAACAGAGTTCGTAGATCATATTAGTCCTCCGGCTGATAAAATCCGGGTGATCGACGAAAAACATCGATCACCCGCCTAACTGTACTCCGCTCGTCTCCGCTCACTTGCCCGACGAAGAGGAAGATTCCTTGCCGGTTCGGATCATCTCGATTCTGTCGGTGTAAGCTTCTGTCAATGCTTCCGGTGCCGCAAATCCGTCCGATTTCAACCCGTTGTTGGCGATCCATTCCTTCCAAGTATCGCTTTGGGCCGCGTTTGCGAAGGCTTTGCGAATCGAGTCGATCGCCGCCTGCGGTACGTCCTTGCGCGCGACGATTCCGCGGAACGTGAAGTAGGTTGTGTCGAGACCCATCTCCTTGACGCTCTTCACGTCCGGGATGATGGCGTTCCTCGTCTCGTTCAGCACGCCGAGTCCCTTCATATTCCCGCTCTCGATGTACGCGCCGACCTCACCGGGCGATCCGATGATGAGGTCCACGAACCCACCCATGAGGGACGATACGGATTCTGATGCGCCTGAGAAGGGGACGAGCCTGAGTTCGATGCCCAACTCTTTCATGAGGGCGTTCAGCAGAAATTCGTCTGTTCCGCCCATGGATTCGCACGCGACGGTGACCTTCCCGGGTTTGTCCTTTGCGTAGGCGGCGAGTTCCAGCAGGTCGTTGTAGGGCGCCTCCTTGCCGGCGACGAGGATGTAGTCGTCCTGATTGAGGATGCAGATCGGCACACAATCTTTAAGAATGCTGTAGCTCAGGGCCTTGTTCACTTCATGGATGACGATCGACGTGGTGATGATCATGTAGGAGTAACCGTCGGCAGGCTGGCGGATGAAGAATTCATTCCCGACCAAGCCGGCCGATCCGGGGCGGTTGTTGACGATGACCGGCACGCCGAGTTCCTTTTCAAGGGCCGGCTGAATGGCGCGAAGGCTGATGTCTGGACCGCTACCCAGTCCGAAGGGGCAGACGATTTCGACAGAGCGTTCCCACTTCCAGTCGTTCGTTGCGGCGCATGCATACCCGCACGAGAGTGCCACTGCCAATATCGCTAGAATAATTGCGATCGTCCTGCGTGTCATAGTCTCATTCCTCCTTTGTGGTGGTGCCAGGTCTCTCTCGCCTCTGTCAGGCGATCGATCTTTTTACTGCCTGATGCCGTTTTCCATCTCCGCGAGCTGGTCGATGGAGATCAGAGACATGATCTCCTTCGAGAGTTTGCTCGTCTCCTCTGGGGTGAAGCCGCTCTTTCCGGTCGCGAACATGTGCTCGTAGGTTTTTTTTATGCTGCCGAACGCGGAGATGACCGGTGTCAGCGGATAGACGATCATCTTGTAGCCGAGCGATTTCGCCTCGTCCGGCGTCGGGATTGGGCGGCCGAGTCCTTCGGATGCGACGTAACACAGGGGGGCGTTAATTTCCTTCGGCGCGCGGATCATCTCCTCCTCGTTGCGCGGGAAGGTTTTGATCATATCGACACCGGTTTTCGCGTAGATGTTGGCCCGCTCGATCGCTCGATCGAAGGATTCCTCCTTGTTGCGCCCCGCGTCCGTGCGTGCGATGATCACGAGGTCGTCGCTGCTCCGGGATTTCAACGCCAGGTCCAGCTTTTGCAGCATTTCGTCGACCGATACGAGGTCGAGGCGGCCCTTGTGATAGTTGATGCGTTTGGGGACGACCTGATCTTCGATGTGGATGGCCTGTGCGCCCGCCTGTTCAAACGCGCGGACGCAGCGCCGGATCATCGGCAGGTGACCGAAACCGGCCCCCGCGTCGACGGTCAGGGGAATGTTCGTGACGTGCGCGATGTGTCTTGTGATATCGGTGATCTCCGTCAGCGTCGTGAGGGGTTCCGTGACGCCCAAATGAGCGCCGACGGCCCAACCGCCCAGGTAGGCCGCGGTGAAACCGATTTTTTCGAGGGCGAGCGCGGAGAGCGGATCGAAACAGCCAGGGGCGACGATGATGCCGTCCGATTTCAGCAATTCTTTCATACTTTTCATGACAGACAATGCTCCTTTGGAAGTCGCACGGGTTCGAATCGTGCCGGAATCCATTGCGGTTCGTCGACGTGTTGTTGCAGAGCTCTCAACTTGAGATCATTATAGTGGTTGTTTTTATAAAATGAACATTATAAAATTGATATTGACTATAAACGTTATTTATTGCAAATCTGGGAGGAGCGGCATGGATAAAAAGGATTGGGAACTGGTGAAGGCAATCCATCAGGAAGGCAGCGCCATCAAAGCGGCGGAGAAGCTCTTTCTCTCGCAGCCCGCCGTTTCGTATCGGATCAAAAAAATCGAGGAGGAGATGGGCGTTCCGCTGTTTATCA
The DNA here is from genome assembly GCA_030266365.1 of Synergistaceae bacterium OttesenSCG-928-I11. Classification (GTDB taxonomy): domain Bacteria; phylum Synergistota; class Synergistia; order Synergistales; family Synergistaceae; genus JAJDHV01. The sequence continues at coordinate 3,682 of JAJDHV010000049.1, forward strand.
AGAGCAACCGCGGTATCGTTTTCACGAGCGCAGGGGAACGCCTGCTGTCGTTCGCGAACGAAATGCTCTCCCAGTACGACGAGGTCCTCGAAAAAGTGCGGAAACAGGACGGTGTGGTGCGGGGCACGATTCACATGGGGGCGCCGCCGCATTTCGCGACGATGTATTTGCCGTCGCTCTTTCGGGAGTTTTCCAACTTACATCCGGAAACCACGCTGCGGCTCTATTCCGGCGTCAGCAGCGACTTGATGAACCAACTGGAGCGCCGCGAGATCCTGATGTGCGTCGTGCGGGGGCACCATCCCTGGAATGAGGGGAAGCTGAACATATTCGAGGAGACGATACAGATCGTCTCCTCGAAACCGATCGAGCTGGAAGAACTCGAATACATGCCCTACATCGGCTATCGAACGGACCCCCAGTTGCAGGGGCAGATTGACGGCTGGTGGCGGGAAAACTTTTCTGCGCCTCCGAATATCGTGATCCACACCTACAACTCGTCGAGTTGCATTCCTTTTATCCGGGAGGGGTTAGGGTTTACGCTGCTGCCGTCGATCAGCATTCCGCCAGAAGAACATTTTTATACACAGACAATCGCAAACATAAAAGGTGAGGCGTATGTCCGCCCCACCCGTCTGCTCTACTACAACAGGGTCGAGAACTTCGACGTGTATAACGTGTTTATCGAGTTCTTCAAACGGTCGTTGTTCGTCACCGCAAATATCGCTTCATCTTCCCCATGATTTCGTCCATGTCCAGCGGTTTTCCGACGTGGTCGTTCATGCCGGCGGCGAGGCATTTTTCGACGTCCTCGCGGAAGACGTTCGCGGTCATGGCGATGATCGGGACGGTCGCCGCCCGGGGGGCGGGGAGCGCGCGGATTCGCCGCGTCGCTTCGAAGCCGTCCATTTCGGGCATGTGGATGTCCATGAAGATCAGGTCGTAGGCCTCCGGCGTCGCTTCGAACGTCTCCAGCGCCTCGCGCCCGTTCTCGGCGCAGTCGATCTCGACGCCGGTGTCCTCGAGCAGGGAGATCAGAATTTCGCGGTTCACCTCGACGTCCTCCGCGAGGAGGATCCGTTTGCCCTTGAAGATGCCGCCGTCGTTCACCGATGCGTCCGGCAGGTGGTGCGTCGTCGCGCTCAGGCACTCTTCGATGCAGTCGACGATCGTCGGGGTGAAGAGCGGTTTCGGGATGAAGCGATCCACGCCGGCGGCGCGGGCGCGCTCGCCGATCTCGCTCCACTCCGCGCTCGATATCATGATGACGACGGCCTGCGTGCCGTACCGCTCCTTGATGCGCGCGGTGAGCTCGATGCCGTCGATGTCCGGCATCTTCCAGTCCACGAAGATCACGTCAAACCGTTCGCCGGACGAAATGAGGTCGAGCGCCTCCCTGCCGCCGGACGCGGTCTTGCATTGCAGGCCGACGGATTGCGCCGCGTGCGCGAAGAACGTCAGCACGCCCGGGTCGTCGTCGATCGCCAGGACCCGCAGGTTTTTCCACTCGTCCTCCCGAAGCGGCAGGGCGCGGGACGCGCGCTCGCCCTTCAGCACGCGCGCGGTGAAGCTGAATGTCGAGCCCCGTCCTTCCTCCGACTTCACCCAGAGCGAGCCGCCGAGCAGGTCGACGATTCTTTTGGAGATGGCGAGTCCAAGGCCCGTTCCGCCGAATTTGCGGGAGATGGAGCCGTCCGCCTGCTCGAACGAACGGAAGAGCTTCGACTGTCCCTCGGGCGAGATGCCGATGCCGTTGTCGACGACGTCGAACTGGAGGAGCAGGTTGTCGTCCGCCTCCTCGACAAGCCGGATGTAGAGGGAGACGTCCCCGCCGTCCGGCGTGAATTTGTTCGCGTTTGAGAGCAGGTTCGTGACGACCTGGGACATGCGCAGCTCGTCCGATACGATGAAAGGCGGGATCGCCCGGTCCACCTGCGCGGAGAAGTGCTGGTTCTTTTCGTCCAGTTTGAAGTTGATGACGTTGACGACGCGCGAGATCATCTTTTCGAAGTCGAACTCGACGAGCGAGATCTCGAACTTGCCCGCCTCGATCTTCGACATGTCCAGAATGTCGTTGATGAGGCCCAGGAGGTGGACGGATGCGCCGTCGATTTTCTCAAGGCAGTAGACGATCCGTTCGTCGTCGTCCGTGTCGCGCGCGATCTTCACCATCCCGATGATGGCGTTCAGCGGCGTCCGGATCTCGTGGCTCATGCGCGAAAGGAAATCGCTCTTCGCCCGGTTCGAGTCCTCCGCCGCGTCGCGCGCCGCGATGAGCTCGCGCTCGAGATTCTTGATCTCCGTGATGTCGATGCCGTAGGACAGGTGTGCGACACGCTTGTCCGTCCACTCGATGAACCGGTCCGTGATCCGGGAGTACGTCCCGTCGTCGTGTAGCACCTCGCTCGTCGCGATCCGGTCGGGGAACCTGCGCAGATCGTCGATTTTGCATTGCGTGCACTTGCCCGCGCTGCCCGGATTGAGGATTTGCCAGCATTTTTTCCCGATGACGTCCTGTGTGAGGCCGTGGCGCTGCATCATCTTGTCGTTGATGAAGAGAAGCTCGCGCGTGTCGGGATCGGAGACGTAGATGTCGGCGTCCATGCCGTTCAGGACGCGCTTGAGGATCCCCTGCGCGATGCGGGACTCGGCCGCCGCCTGGATCGACCGGCGCAGCCTGTCCAGCATGCCGTTGATCGAGGAGCAGAGCGCCACGAACTCCTGCGTGTTGGAATATTTCAGCGTGTCGAGCGAGTCGTTCGGCGAGACCTCCTGGATATCGCGGCTGAGCCGCTGGATGGGATTCAGCATCAAGCGCCCGAGCACGTAGTACAGGACGGCGATGAAGAAGAGCGCCAGCACGGAGAGCGCCACGAGCGTCATCCGGATGATGTCGAGGCCCTGGAGATATGCCTTGCGTTCCTGCTCCATCTCGAGCACGACGGAGTCCTCCCGCATGTCCGTCAGCGGGACGAATGTTTGCAACGTCGAGTTGTCCGGGCGCTCCACGACATAGTGTGCGCTCCCCCCCGCGTAGGGCGTCTGCGCGATGCGGAACGAGACATCGGAGAACTGCGTCTGCTGCTTGAAATAGTTGTCGTCGAGGATGTAGGCCATGACGGCCGTGCCGGTCGCCGTGGAGCCCTCTTCGTAGCCGATGAGGGGCGCTGCGATGATGTAGTACGCGACGCCCCGATAGAAGACGATGCCGCCGACCTCCGCGCTCTCGTCCGCCGCGACGGACGTTTCGGCCTCGTCGGCCAGCCGCAGGGCCTCGTCCGCGTAGCGGTCGATGTAGTCCGTAAAGCCCTCCGGGAGGGTGAGCGGTTTGTTCTCGATGTAGTCCCAGCACTCCCAGTACAGATCGTCTCCCTGCCGGTTCTGGAAGACGACCAGATTGCACTTGTAGCTCTGGAGCATGGGAATGCCCCCGGCCCAGTTGTCCTCGATGAATGTGGGATTCTGGCCCGCCCCGAACTGACGGGCGGCCTCCCAGTAGGCGAGGTCGCGCGTCATGCTCGTGATGTATTCGATGCTCGTCTGCATCGTCCGCGTGACGATGCCCACCTGATCCCGCACGTGATCGTTCTCCGAGTCGATCAACATCCGTGTCATCGCAAGCTGGAAGACGAAAAACAGGATCGCCAGAAATGTAAAGAGACAGAAACTCGCCGTCGCGAGGACGACGGTTCGCAGGCGCAGCGTTTCGCGCGCTTTCGCCGGCCCATCCGAGGCGCTTGCCTGAGACAATCCAATCACCTCTTCGAAAAATCGTGAACACGATATTTATAACAGTATACACAAATTTTCAATATTGCGGCTTACCATGGAACAGAAAATGAGTAAATCGGATCAGTACGGAAAGATTCGTGCGTAAATTTACACAAAACCCCCGAGGACGTTTTCGTCGATCGGGGGCAAATTGTGGGTTGGACCGTGCTTTTTTCGTTTTTCTGTCGTCAGGCGTTGTCCGCGTGTCCCGCGATCACGCGGGCGACGCTCGCCGTCAGTTTCTGCACGGTCGGGATATCGAGAAATTCCTTCGGGCCGTGCGCGTTCGAGCCGGGGCCCAGAACGCCCGTGATCATGAACTGCGCGCGCGGGAATTTTTGGGCCAGCATGTCCATGAAGGGGATCGAGCCGCCCTCGCCCATCTGCATCGGCGGTGTGCCGAAATATTCTTTCGAGCTCTCTTCGAGCGCCGTGCGGAGCCAATCCGCCACCTCGACCGCGGCCCAGCCGTTGCCGTGGTCCAGGGTCTCGAACGAGACGTGCGCGCCGTACGGCGGGTCTGTCTCGAGAATTTTTTCGATTGCCGTTGCCGCCGCCCCGCTGTCCAGCGTCGGCGGCAGGCGGAACGAGAGCGCCGCCCGTGTGTGCGGGAGCATGACGTTGCCCGCGCCCTCCGGCTTCGGCAGACCGTCCATGCCGATGACGGCGAGCTGCGTCCGCCACGTGCGGTTCAGCATCACCTCGACCGGGTCGGGGTCGACCGGTTTGACGCCGCCGTCCACGAACGGGTATTTCCTGTACACCGACGGCCCGAGCACGTCGACGCTCCGCTTCGCCGCGTCGCGGATGTTGGTCGGGATGACGACCTTCAGTGCGTGCGACTTGACCTCGCCCGTCTCCTCGTCCTCGACCCGAGAGAGCAGTTGCCGCAGAATGCGGAAGGAGGACGGCACCGCGCCGGATGCCTCGCCGGAGTGGATGCCCTCGGTCAGCACGTTCACCGTGAGGACGCCCGAGACGAGGCCGCGCAGCGCGTTCGTCGTCCAGAGCTGGTCGTAGTTGCCGCAGCCGGAGTCGAGACAGACGATGAGCGTCACGTCGCCGAGGTCGGCCGAAATTTTTTCGATGTAGTACTCGAGGTCGGGGCTGCCGGACTCCTCTCCCGCCTCGATGACGATCACCGCGCGCGCGTGCGGGGTCCCCTGCTCGCGCAGCGCCATGAGCGCCGCCAGTGCGCCGAAGAGCGCGTACCCGTCGTCCGCGCCGCCGCGTCCGTACAGCCTGCCCTCCTTGATCACGGGCTTGACCGGGTCGAACTCGTCCGTCCAGAGCGCGCGATCCAGATGCGGCTGTTTGTCCAGGTGCCCATAGAGCAGGATCGTTCCTTCCGCGCATGGGTCGCCGAAAGCCGGAACCTCCACGACGACGAGCGGCGTGCGGCGCTTGCCTCCGTCCATCTCCGGGTTCTCCGGGCCGCCGACGACGCGCGTCCTCACGTCGTCCGTCTTGCAGCCCTTCTCCGCCCACTCTTTCTTGAGCCGCTCGACCCAATCCGTCAGCAGCGCGACGGCGCGGTCCATGCTGCTGTTCTCCGCCCACGCCGCGTCGTAGGCGGGGGAGAGGTTCGGCACCTCGATATACTCCTCCAGCGCGTTGACCAGCGGTCCGTTCTTCTCCGGGTGCCGGTCGCCGATCCGATGATCGGCGTACCGCCAGGCCGCCTCGACGAAATCCCGTGCGCGTTTTGCATCGAAAGCCATGAGATCGCCCTCCTGATACCTTATAATTTGTTGGCTCGTTACGGATACGATCATATCGCCGCAGAGCGGGATATGCAACGATTTCTCAAGGAGAGGAAACAAAACGCGATGCAAAAAAAAATTTTCGACAGCCACCTTCATTCGAAAAACTCGCACGACGGGCGCGACTCCGTCGACGCGATCTGCCGCGAGGCAATCCGCAAAGGACTCTCCGGAATTGCCGTCACGGACCACTGCGACATCGACGCGGGGCGGGCGAGCTGCCTCGCCGTCCTGACGGCTTTGAAGCCCGACATCTACGAGGCGCGGCAGCGATACGGCGAGCGCCTGCACATCTCGCTCGGGATCGAGCTGGGGGAGATCCATCACGACAACGCGCTCGCGGGCGAGGTGTCCGGCGACCCGGACGTCGACTTTGTGATCGGTTCGCTGCACTGCCTGCGGAACGCGCGTGACTTCTACTATCTCGACTACGACCGGATCGACATGGACGCCCTGATCGACCGCTACTACGACGAACTGCTGGAAATGGCGTCCGTCGGGGATTTCGACGTGGTCGCGCACATCAACTATCAGGTGCGATACATGAGTGAAAATGCGCGACGAAGGGTTGACTTTTCCTCACATTTCGACCGACTGGAACCGGTATTGAAAAAACTGGCGGAGCGGGGGAAGGGGATCGAGATCAACACGTCGAGCGGCAGCAGGGACGGCGAGATCGTGCCGTCCGCGGACGTGTTCCGGATGTTCCGCGCGTCTGGCGGCGAGGTTGTGGCGATCGGCTCGGACGCCCACACGGCACCCCGCGTCGGCCACCGGATGACGGAGGCGATGGCCATCCTGCGCGACGCGGGCTTCACGCGCTACGCGTTTTTCGAACGCCGCAAGCCGATTTTTTTCGGGCTGTAGGGCGAAAGAGGTCGTGACCACGCCGATACAAAAAGCGCGGGCCCGGGAGACGAAATGTCTGCCGGGGCCCGCGTTTCCATTTATGCGTTGACGGATTCTTTCTTTTGGCGGCGGAGAGCTTCTATAGGTACCGAGCATTCGTATAGGTGTTCTGGGGCAATGTCAAGTTCATCATTCCAGACGATGCTATCCCCATCAACTTTTGCGCTCATAAAAAGAGCGGCATTTTTCAGAGGAGAATATATATCTTTTTCAAGTAAGGGGCGGGCATCATAAAGCCGCTTTTCTCCATTTGCAAAAGTAACAAGCATAGTGTAATCCGTGCTAGGCACAACATCCCTAACTACCCAGGCTGGGGAGCTGGATCGGCATATAGAATCTTTTATTTTTTCGCTATATACAGTTTCCATGAGCAAAAACCCCCTTTAATAAGCCATGACGGCTCTAGGTTCAACGCAGGGGAGCAATTTTGTAAAGCGGTTGTTCTGCTATTGCAAGCTCCCAATTTGCAAGCAATTCGTCTTTGTGAAGTTCTGCCCAGGCGGCGATGAATTTCATCTGTTTTTTTGGCATTTCTCCGTCTGTAAGCTCGCCTTCCATATCGAAAACCGCGTTAAAGCCTTGGTAAGAGGCGTGAAAATGCGGTGGATTATGTTCTCCACTGTTGTACATTCTTATAATGATGCCAAGAAACATGCTTATTGTTGGCATTCGCCCATCCTCCAAATAAATTTTCAACTTCTTCATTTCGTCCGTTCCCCTTGTAGCCGCAGATATATTATACAGGGTGAGCGGCATGGACGAAAGTTGTTGCGTAATACATGGGGTGTTTTTGTGTTAAAATTTTGAGTACGCTTTGCGTGGTAAAAAATTTTTCGAAGTGGGGGCTTTGCATGATGAAGTGTATGACGCAGATTTTTACCGACCGACCGACCGTTCTAAGTTCTTTCGATCAATATATTCCCTTCTGATAGTATTTTTCTTTCTTGGAACCGTTCTTTCCTGTGCGCCCGCCGATGCGGCGGTGACGCTGAATCCGCGTGTCGACGCGAGCGATAATATCGTCGGCAACGAGGACTATGTCCATTTCGGCCAGTTCCTGCACAAGACTGGAGACAATGGTGACACAGACGATAGCGCTGGCGAGACGCCGATCCTGTGGCGCGTGATGGAGTTGCAGACGCCGACGGGCGGCGGCAGCGGTGCGATTTTGCTGTCGCACTACAATCTCATAAAGAAGGCGTTTGATGACAGCGGAAACGATAGCAATGTCTGGGCAGATTCGACCGTTCGTGAGTGGTTGAACGACACGTTTTTCACGGGTTTCAGTGCTGCGGAGCAAGGTGTTGTATTGAATTATCCATATCCGTCCGGAGAGGCGATGTTCGGTGTATTGGATAAAATAACGTTACCGTCCGGGATCGTCAATGACCTCGCAGGTGGTTTCGATTCGAATGACAGGGCAACTTGGCCTTACGAGGACAGCGAAATTAAAAAATGGTTTGGCGATAATGACTATCAGGATGATAAAGGAGCCGGTGTAGGAACTTACACGAATGCTCGCAAGGCCCATTTTAAGGGGGCAACATTTATTTATGACGCAGCTAACATCGGTTGGAATTACTGGTCGCGTTCTCCGTATGCTTCCTACTCTAACTACGCGTACTACGTGAGCAATGACGGCACCCTGTACAGCCGCGGTGTCGACAGCACTGCGGGCACTGTCCGCCCCGCTTTCTTTTTGAATCTCGAATCTGTCATCTTTAAATCTAAATCTTCTGATGTTTTTGGTTCTAGCCCCGCCGCCGCAGGCGGCTCGATTGATAACCCGTATTGCCTGTTTATCGGTGCGGATATTTTATCGGGCGCGACGGTGAGCGGCGACGTGTTGAGCATGGACTTCGCCGCCGATATCGGCAAGATCAAGGCGTGGCCGGCGGCGACGGACTTTACCGTCAAAGTTGGTGGTACGTCCGTCGTGGTCAAATCGGTTTCCGCGGCGCAGCAATCGCTTGCCCTGATACTGGCCAGCCCCGTCGTTTACGGCGATACGGTTACATTGTCGTATACGGTGAACGCCGACGCGACAGGAACGTTGCTCGGCGGAGCCATCCTGAGTGGCGATACTCGCCTCGGCGCGGAGGGCCTGGGGAGCTTT
>JAJDHV010000005.1 GCA_030266365.1 Synergistaceae bacterium OttesenSCG-928-I11
CTTCCCGGCGTGGGACGGCAGGAACTAAGACAGAAGGAATTTCCTCGAAAAATTCAAAATTGCAACACAACAACAAAGACCCCGGGTACCAACACCGGGGTCTTTGAATAGAAACCACAAGCGCAGAAACGGAGGCAATGTCCGTGAGCAATTTTGTGCAAGTACTCGTAGACGGTTTGCTGAACGGGGCCGTATATGCCCTCGTCGCCGCCGGCCTCAGCCTCATATGGGGCGTTATGGACGTCATCAACTTCGCGCACGGCGAGTTTCTGATGGTGGCCATGTACGCCTGCTACTGGCTCGGCGTTCTTCTTGGGCTCGATCCCCTCTATTCGTGGGTGTTCACCGGCGCGTTCCTCTTTTTGTTGAGCGCCGCATGTTATAAATTCATCGTCCGGAGAAGCCTCGGCAAAGCTGCGATGGCGCCTCTCCTTGCGACGTTTGGTCTCTCGATCTTTTTGAAAAATTTCTGCCTCAACCGCTTCACACCGAATTTCCGCCTTCTCTCCGGCACCATCATGGACGGCAAGGTCATACGTTTTCTGGACGCTTCCATCCCCGTGCCACAGCTCGTAACCGCGCTCTTCTCGCTTCTTATGCTCGGCGTGCTCTATTACATCATCAAGAAGACGCGCATCGGTTGGGCCATCCAGGCCACCGCGATGGACCGCGAGGCAGCCGAGTTGATGGGGATCGACACGGAGTGGATCTTCACGCTCGTCTTCGGGCTGGGCGGTCTTTGTGTCGGCATTGCAGGCGGTTTTATGACCTCGTATCTGGCCGTCTTCCCAGAGGCGGGCGCGCTGTTCAGCCTGATCGCCTTCGTGGTCGTGGCGCTGGGCGGCTTCGGCAGTATTCCCGGCGCTCTTCTTGCAGCGATTCTGATCGGACTCGTCGAGTCCTTTGCAGGGTTCTACATCGCGCCGGTCGTGAAATACGTGGCGGTATTCTCGCTCTATCTGATCGTTATCCTCATTCGGCCCAAGGGCCTCTTCGGGTGGTGATCGCATGAACGAAGTCAAACACACCGCATCCCGCAACCTGGAGGGGAAGATCTGGATCGGCCTTGTTGCCGCACTTGCAGCGCTCGCCTTCATACCGGGCGCGATCGGCAACGCGTTCCATGCACACGTCCTTGTGCTGATCCTTTTGTATGCCTCTATGGCGCAGTCCTGGAACATTCTGGGCGGATACTGCGGTCAGATCTCCTTCGGCCACTCCGTCTTCTTCGGCATCGGCGCGTACGGCGCGGCGCTCGCCATGGTCAAATACGGCGGCACGCCCTGGCTGGGCGCGCTCCTCGGCGCGGCGACCGCAGCACTCGTCAGCGTCCTGATCAGTTGGCCCTGTTTCAAACTTCGCGGACACTATTTCGCGATCGCGACGTTTGCGATCGTCGAGATTTTCAACCGCCTCTTCATGGTCTGGGATTGGGTCGAGGGCGCGCTCGGCCTCGATTACCCCATTCTCGAAGACTCCTGGAAATATTTCCTCTGGTCGTCCGAGAAGGATGGTTATTATATCGGCGTCCTCTGTCTCTTCGTGCTCGTCTTCGGCGTCGTGCGGTTCATCGAGAAACGGCGCTTCGGCTACTACATGCGCGCGGTGCGGGAAGGGCAGGAGACGGCGGAATCGCTCGGCGTGAACAGCACGAAGGTCAAACTCTCCGCGATGGCCACGTCGGCCTTCTTTGCTGGTCTCTGCGGTGCGTTCTTCGCGCAGTACAACTACCGCGTCGATCCGCCGATGGTCCTGTCGCTCGACATGTCGATGAAATTCGTCCTCATCACGATCCTAGGCGGTATGGGGACGTTCTGGGGGCCGCTTCTGGGCGCAGTGATCCTCATTCCGCTCCAGGAGTACACGCGCACATATCTTGCATCGCTCGGCCCCGGCGTCGACCAGATGATCTACGGTGCACTCATCATCTTCATGATGGCCCGCCAGCCAAAGGGCGTCATGGGATTCCTCGAGGAGTTCGGCCTCTTCGGCAAGAAGGGAATTGCCGCGACCGAGTCGGAAATCGTCTCGGTCGAAACGGACGGAGGTGAAGAGTGATGGCGCTTCTCGACGTACAAGGCATTACGATGAAATTCGGCTCTCTCGTTGCGAACAACGACGTCTCCTTCACGGTCGACCGGGGTGAGATCGTCGGTTTGATCGGTCCCAACGGCTCCGGCAAGACGACGCTCTTCAACTGCGTGTCGGGACTGTATAAACCCACAGCGGGCCGAGTCGTGTTCGACGGTACGGAGATCACCGGTATGCCGATGCACAAGGTTGCAGCACTGGGCCTTACCCGCACGTTCCAGGTCGTTCGTCCGCTCAAGGAGATGACCGTGCTCGAGAACATCATGGTCGGAGCCTACCTTCACAACGCCGACAAGGAGAAAGCGAGGAAGACGGCGGAAGAATGCCTGAAGCTCTGCTATCTGGAGGAGTGGCGCGACAGGCCGGCAGGCGCGATGACAATCGGCAATAAAAAACGCCTCGAGGTCGCGCGGGCACTCGCGACTTCCCCGAAAATGATCCTCTTGGATGAAGCGGTTGCCGGCCTCACCTCGACCGAGGTCAACGAAATGGTTGCGCTGATCAAGAACCTCCAGAAGAACGGAATGACGATCCTCATGGTCGAACACATCATGGAGGCCATTATGCCGATATCGAGCAAGATCGTCGTCCTGAACAGCGGCATGAAAATCGCGGAAGGTGCGCCGGAAGAAGTGACGAACGACGAACAGGTCATCACGGCGTATCTCGGGGAAAAGTTCGCACGTAGGCTTGCGGAGACGAAGGCGAAACAAGCGTCCAACCGGGAGAAGAATAATGATTGACGCACGCGAAAAAATTCTGGAAGTTTCCGACATCTATTGCTATTACGACAGCATCCAGGCTGTTCACGGCGTTTCGCTCGACGTTGCGCAGGGCGAGATCGTCGCAATCATCGGCGCAAACGGCGCCGGGAAATCGACGGTAATGCGTTCGATCGCGGGTCTGATGCACCCCCGCAAAGGCAGTATCAAATTTCAGGGCGAAGAGATCTCGGCGACGCCCGCGAATAAGATCATCTACAAAGGAATCAGTTATGTGCCGGAAGGGCGCAGGCTTTTCGCCAACCTTTCGGTTCGGGAAAACCTCGAGCTCGGTGCCTTCATGGAAAAAGACCGCTCGGTGATCGAACGCCGGCTCGAAGAGGTTTTCGACCTCTTTCCCATCTTGAAAGAGCGTGCGACACAGCTTGCACAGACGATGAGCGGCGGCGAACAGCAGATGTGCGCCATTGCGCGCGGAATGATGTGCGCGCCGAAACTCCTGATGCTCGACGAGCTTTCTCTCGGCCTCATGCCGAGCCTCGTCGAAAAAGTGCTCGAGTCCGTCGTGGAGATCAACAGGAAGGGTGTCACCGTCCTTCTGGTGGAACAGATGGTCCAGGAAGCATTGGAAATCGCAAACCGCGGTTACGTCATTCAGGTCGGCAGGATCGTGCAGCACGGAACTGCACGCGAACTGCTCGACTCCGACGAGGTCCGCAAAGCGTACATGGGCATGTGACCCAGTCGAAGCCAAACGAAAACGCCCGCGTCGCTTATGCATTGGCATAACGACGCGGGCATTTTTATTCGAAGAACGAAAAATTATATGCCGGCGAGATCGGAGAGATTGAAGATCGGCAAAAGAACCGCCAAAACGACGAATCCAACGACGACACCCAGCACCATGATGATGATCGGTTCCGCAAGGCTCGACCACTTCTGCATCGATGTCTGCGCGAACTCCCAGGAGTTGGCGGAGATCCGGTCGAGGCACTCCGGCAGATTGCCCCCGACTTCACCGATGCGCACGATTGCAACGATGTCCTCGGAGAAGGTTCCCTGCCGTTCGAGGCTCTGAGAAAATCGATACCCCTTCCGTACTTCTTCCGCAAGGAAATGAACGCGCCCCTTCACGGGGTCCATTGGCTCGGACATTTCGAGCGCCTGGACGAGCGGTACACCGGTCTTTATCAGCGTGGAAAGCTGCGAAAAGAGCATCGAAACGGTCAGAAGGTTGCGAACGTCCCTGAAAATCGGAAGGCGAATCCGCTTTCCCTTCCTCTTCATGTAAAGATAGGCGAGAAAAAGGATCAGAAGAGTCGGCAGTCCTGCGTTTTTGATCACAGCCGACATCGCGAGCAGGATACGCGTTGCGAGGGGCAGCGTTTCTCCCGAGTCGACGATGATGCCAGTCAATTGAGGGACGACGTATGCGATCAGAAATGCGACGACGAAAAAACCGACGACGAGCATCAGAATCGGATACGTCAATGCGGATGAAATTTTTCTGCGAAGCGTGATCTGGCTTTGCAAGAGCGCGGAGGCTTTTTCGAGAATATCCGGAAGCGACGACGAACGTTCTCCGCTTTCGACCATCCCGATGAGAAAGTCCTGAAAGACGCCCTGCGACTTCATACTCTGGGCAAGCGAACGGCCCGATTCGACGGATTCCCGCAGTTCGGAGAAAATCGGCTGGAGCCGTTTGTCTCTCGTCTGTCGTTGAAGCAGCCGCAAAACCTCGGTCAACGAAAGGCCGCTCAGCAAAAATGCTGAGAGCATCGAGCAGAACATGTGTTGGTCTTCGAGCTTGAGGGGTTTGGTCTCTTTTTTGCCGTCCTTGTTCTTTTCAAGTTGGAGGGAGATCGGCACATATCCCTCGAAACCGAGGGTGCGAAGCAGTTCGTCCTCCGTTACGGCCTCCTTGCGAAAAGATTTCAGGTCGCCGTTCAGGTCGTAGGCCTTTACCTTGAAGATCGGCATACGTTAGACCTCGCCGACGACGCGCATCATCTCTTCCGACGTCGTCGATCCTGCGGCGACGCTCGCAAGGCCAAGCTCGAGCAGCGACCGCATCCCATTCTTCTTGGCGAGTGAGCGGAGATCTGCGACGGAAACGCCGTTGGAGATGGCCTCGGCGATTTCAGGTGTAACGTCGAACTGTTCATACAGGCCGAATCGCCCCTTGTATCCGGTCTCGCGGCAGACCTCACAGCCGACGCCGCGATAGACGGTGTCGATACCGTATTTTTTCATCGTTGCCGGTGCATCGAGCGATTGCTTGCAGTTCGGGCAAATGCGCCGAACAAGCCTTTGCGCGACAACGCCTAAAAGAGAGCCTGCGATAAGATACGGTTCGATTCCCATATCGACAAGCCGCGAAACGGCACTGACGGAATCGTTGGTATGCAGCGTCGAGAGGACAAGGTGACCGGTCAGCGACGACTGCACGCCGATGTGTGCTGTTTCAAAATCGCGCATCTCACCGATCATGATGATATCGGGATCCTGCCTCAGGATCGAACGAAGCGCACTCGCAAACGTCACGCCCGCCTTTTCATTGACGTGAACCTGTCCGACGCCAGGAACATCATATTCGATCGGATCCTCAACGGTGATGATGTTGACCTCGGGACGCGCAAGCGCCTGGAGGATCGCGTACAGCGTCGTGCTCTTTCCGGAACCGGTCGGCCCGGTCAGAAGGATCATCCCGTGTGGGTTACGAATCAGCGAATCGAGCCGCACTTTTTCCTCCGGTGCCATTCCGAGATCCTCGAGCGTGAGCAACCCGCGCGCTTTGTCGAGCAGTCGCATGACGATCCGTTCGCCGTGTTGAGTCGGCAGAGAACTGACGCGAATGTCTACCGCACGGTCCCCCAACGTGATTCCGATGCGTCCGTCCTGAGGGATAAATCGCTCGGCGATATCCATCTTCGCCATGACCTTGATCCTGCTCGTGACCGGCGACTGGTGTCCCTTCGTCAGTTCGTAGCGGTCGTGAAGGACGCCGTCGATACGATACCGAACGAGCAATTTATCCTCGAATGGTTCGAGGTGGATATCGGTGGCTCGATCCTTGACCGCCTCAAGCAGAACGCCGTTGACGAGTTTGATGACCGGCGCGTCGACCGTATCGCTCAAGACCTCCTGTCGCGCAAGCTGCGAAAGGTCGTCGACCGACTCGATGGCATTGAGCGTGTCTTGTGCAACGCCGCTTTTGAGATCGTAGAGCGCACGAATTACCGCGGTGATCTCCTCTTCGGGATAAAACGCCAACTGCGCCGTTTTACCCCCTCCCATCGCAAGAAGCTGTGCGTCGAGGATCGCCGAGGGCGAGGAAGCACCGACAATCAGCGTATTGTCGAAGGAGTCGATCGGGACAATGCCTTTTTCCCTCAAAGCGTCAATGCTGACGCCCTTGGGGATCAGATCGAGAACCTGCTCCGCTGGAGGAAGTTTTGTCGTGTTTTCAGTCATCGCCTTATTTTTCGTCTCGATTCCGGCTTCTGTCCGGAAGGCCGGGTTCCTTTTTCTTGGGTTTCTGATCCTCACTGGCCGTGTTTGCAAGGAGATTATCTTTTGCCACGCCCTCCTTGGCATTCGATTTGAGAAATTCCTCATAATTCTTTATGATTGTCTGTCTCTCGCCAATACTGAGGCCAGATTCTCCCGTAGTGACGGAAATGGTGGCTTCTCTCGCCTGCTGCGGCGTTTCGATGATCGTCGGCGTCAGAAACACCATCAGGTCGATCTTCTCGCGCGTCCTCTCCTGCGACGTAAAGAGATTCCCAAGCAGAGGGATGTAAGAGAAACCCGGAACACGGTTTTTCAAGGTTCTCTCGACCTCCCGAATCAACCCGCCCAGAATGATTGTTTCGTTGTTTGCGACCAATACATTCGTTTTGATCAGGCGCTTGGACGTCGTCGGCGTCGTGTTGCCCGTTGCACTGACAAGGTCCTCCACCGTCTGCTCTATGTCGAGTGCGACGAGGTTGCCGCTCCGAATGTGCGGTGTGACCTTCAGAATCAGGCCGGTGTCCTTGTATTCGTAGCTGCTCTGTGTCGCGGCAGGGTTGCTGATGTCCGACGTTTGCCCTTTCATCAGAGGGATGACATGTCCGACCTGAAGCGCGCTCGGCATGTTGTCTGTGCACATCAGCCGCGGCATAGAGAGAATGTTGATGGCGTTGAACGTGTTCAGCATTTTTATGTATGCATACAAAAGCCCCATACCTTTGGTGCTGGTTTGTTTAATCGCATTTCCGTTCGCGTCGTAGACGATCTCTTCCTGTTTCGTCATATCGGCGAACCACTGCTGAAACTGCGCGGGGATTCCCGTTGCACCCAACTGTGCGCCGCCACCGATGAGTAAATTGTCGCCTGCATCGCCGCCCCATGCAGCCCAATCGACGCCCGCGCTGTTGAGTTTGTTCAAGTTCACTTCGGCGATCAACCCGCGCAGAAGAACCTGTTTGGGCTGGACATCGAGTTCTTCGAGTATGCCTCTGATCGCGTTATATTGCTCCTGTGACGCCGTAAAAACGAGGCTGTTCGTGGAGAGGTCGGGCACAACGCTGCTTTGCGCGGAAGCGTTATTCGGATCGGGTTGAAGCTTTGCGGCAACGGCCAGAATCTGGCTGATTTGCTCCGACACCGTCTGCGCGTCCGCGTTCTGCAGGCGATAGACATGAAAATTGTTGACCGAAGACTGAATGTCGAGTTCCAGGATAACTTTTTCCGCTTCCACAAGGGCCTCGCGACTTCCGACGACATTGATTTTGCTGCTCCGCTCGTCTCCGATCGAGAAAAGTGACGCGAGCTTCGACGTCGGGTCTTGTGCAATCGCATTGAGGTGGCCTTCGACGAGTTTGGCGGACGTGTGCTTCAATGTAAACGTCTTAATTGTTCGGATGCTGTCCGGTGCGTCAAGGGCGCGGATAATCCGTACGGCATTGTTCAGGAGAACGGACCTGCCGGTCAAAAGCACGCCGGATCCTCCGGCGAGTGGCGCGATATTCAGCCCAGGCACACCCAGTTTGACCGGTTCGACGACGTATGCTGCTTTGACATATTCGAGCGGGACGATCTGAACGGCGACCTGCTCACTGGGCGCGATACTCTGCGGGCCTTTGATCACTTCGTTTGTCGTGGAAGGGCCTTTGTTTGCCGGGCTCAGCTTCGAATAGCCCTCCATCCCCTGGAGGGAAAGACCGTTCATTTCCAGAACGGAGAGCA
The DNA here is from genome assembly GCA_030266365.1 of Synergistaceae bacterium OttesenSCG-928-I11. Classification (GTDB taxonomy): domain Bacteria; phylum Synergistota; class Synergistia; order Synergistales; family Synergistaceae; genus JAJDHV01. Next base: position 8,046 of record JAJDHV010000005.1, read on the forward strand.
TGACTTGGCGCGCCTCCTTGATGCTGATGACCTTCGGGGAGACGACGGAAACGGTTCCCTTTACGGCGGGATCGACAAGGATATTCTCGCCAAGCAGCTCCGACATGAATCGAATGAATTGAATCATTTCGAGATCTTTAAAATTGAACTGCACCCGACCGCTTTCCCGCATTGCCTGAGCTGCCGCGATCAGGTTCTGCTCGCTCTGCTCGTCTTCAACGACGGGTTCTGCCGCGTATGTCGTAACTGATAAAGAGGCGACGATAATAAAGGCAAAGAGGAACGCGCCTCTTCGAAATATATGCTTCACAAGCACCACTCCTTCATGGAACGTATCAATTCTCAAACGCTGCCGCATCCTCCGATGCGGCTTTTGCCACTTCTTCGGAATAAGGCAGAAAAACGATCATCGATTTTTTTTGATAAGTTATTTCAAGTTCTCTCCAGCGCAATTTCTGTTCTCGAAATTTTTCTATCTCTGCTGTAAGCTCATCTCCGCCGATTTTCAGTGCGTTTATGTCGATTTTATCATCGATCCACAAAGATTCCTCCCGCTCTGTAACGTTCCACTCGAGGTCGTCGCTGATCCCAAACGAATTAAACGGATCAATTGTAAGCGCAATCTGCATCTTCGTCGCCTCGTCGATCAAAGCTTCTTTTTCACGTACCGCCGACAGACCTCTTTCGGAGAGTGCGACAAGTTTCAAGGACGCCGTAACGACCAAACCCAGCACGAGAACGGAAATCAAGGCCTCCATCATCGTGAAACCCCGTTTTTTATTTAACGACATATCCCAGCTTGCCGCGCTCCGAGCCCCTGACGACGTCGAAATCGAGTCGTGCGCCTGTCATCATGGAGTTGATGGCGTTCATGATACTTGGAACATCCTTTATCGATATCCCGTTGATTCCAGTCAATTCATCTTCTGCCTTTACGCCCAATTGATGCAGCAAGCTGTCCGGGCGCATCATCTTCACTATCATACCCGAAGAAGTCGGAATGAGTCGGAGTTTTCCAAGTTCCGCATAAGGGTTCATCAGGAGGCTATGCAGCAGTTCTCTGCTGATCGTCCCGTCCTGACCGTTGAATTCGGCGTTTTGTACGTTTGCCCCCTGTGCCGAGGGTGTCGCAGCGGGAGGGGCGGACGCGGTTTGCTTGGGACGCGCAGACGGCACCGGTTGCTTTGCCGAATAGTTCAGGTAGATCGTGTAATTGTCGCCGTCGAGGGAGAATACGACGCTTCCCGAATCCACCTGCGATAGGATATACCCGTTAAATTCTTGATCTTTCAGCACCAGTGAAGTGGCGCTTTCCACTGTGACCCACGCCGCGACAGGCGGGATTGTCCCGACAAGACGAAAGAGGTCGATCGGCGTCGCTTCTTTTTTCTCCTCCTCGACGACCTCGAGAACAGGGGCTTTCTCTGCAACGTTAAAGGCGGAAAATGTGATGTCGCTTTTGGGGACGGTTGCGACCGCAGAAAAAACACTGGGAGATCTTTGAGAGATGGATTGCGCCAATAGTGTCTGTATCTGCATGGTTTTACCGGCAAGGAAACCGTCCAGAAGCATGCAGAGTAAAAAAGCCAGCAAAAGCGCCAGAAGAAAGAAACCGAACAGTCGAAGCGCAAAAGTCGAAGCAAGCGTCGATTGAATACTTCCATGGTCTCGTCGAATTGTAAAACGAGCAAATGAAAAATTCTCCCAAAATTTAAGCTTATTTATTCTGTGCTTCATAACGGATTCTCCACTCGCCTTTTTCGTTCGACTCGACAAAACGAGCCAAAATCGGGTTCTTCAACATTGTACCAATGTGTTCCGGTACGGTGAACATGATCGAGCTGTCTATCATTTTTTTTGTTTGGATATCGTAAACCAAATTCCCCGAAAGTTGCACATCTCCGGAAAATTGCGCGTCTGTGGCACGAAATGTTTCGCGTGTCATTGCAAGTTTCACATGTCCGCCGCCTAACTCGAGTTTGTTATTGGGAACGAGTGTGATCGTTCCCCCTGAAAAATCGACCTCACACACCCCGCCAAAGGAAAAAACGCTGGATAATGGCAGAATCCTGACCGTTACGTTCGACAAAAAAGCGCGTGCCATCGGCGTTTCGATATCGAATGTACGCATCCGGTAGACCGGAGAAAAGCCTCCGTCCGCCTCAAAATTGTCGTAATGAACGTAAGTCCCGCTTTTGGCCGCATTGAGCCGAAAAGAATCCAACCCATAAATACCGATCGTCTGCCAAGGAGCAAACACGAGAAGGCCCAGAAAAAACGCACACAATACGGCGCCAAACGCCAGGAAATATTTCAGAAATTTCATCAGTTTTGCTCCAGTAAAAGCGTTACGGCTAGTAAACGCTCATTGTCGACAGGCAACGCTTTTAACTCCGCAGTCTTGATTTTCAGGCCGCGGCTGTCCAGCGTAAGTAAAAAATCCTTTAACTCCTCTCCGTAAACGCGCTCGAGTTGGAGAGAAATGCCCGAGACATTGGACTGCAACTGCACCATTCGGTCGCGGAGGCCCAGGGTGTTCACGATTTCCGAAAGCACGCTCAGCGGTTCACCCCGAATTGCTTGTGTCGGTATCGACGATCCTTTTGACGAAGACGCTTGATAAAGGATGGCGTTATTGACGATCTGATCCCCAGTGTTCAAACTTGTACGAAGCGAGTGGCTCGTGTCGTATATTCGAAACAAGAGAAATAAAAGAGCAATCCAAAGCAAAACCGCCAATAGGTAAATCAGTGTAAGTTTTCGGGTTTCTGGCATCTCCCTCAACTCGGCGATGATATTCATTGTTTTCCACCCCTTGTGATGGACATGTTAAAACGAAGCGCGCCATTGGGAATACGCTGGATGTTATCGACACGCGGAGTATATCCTTCTTCTTCGAGAAGCGACCGCAATTTTTGAATCGACTCGTTGTTTTCAGCCGTTCCCATGACGTCGGTATTCTCCGAACCATATCTAAGCAATTCCAACGTAATGTCGCTTGAGGTCGCAAAATGACTCCATGCGACAGAAAAACTCCTCACAACTTCAAGCAACGAAGCATCGGCTCCATCAGGAGAATTCAAAGAGCGAACTTTGGCGCGCGCGGAACTGAGCGGTTGTCTCGAACGTTCGCCGAAGGAAGTAAAATAGAGGGTTTCAGCGTTAAGAGCCGACGCAGAAAAGAGCGAGTAATGTTGATAGTAGATGCCGGCTGCAACAATCAACAGGAAAGCGGCGGATGCCGCGAGAATTTTTCCGAACCTTGTAAGTGCAACGGACATCTTCTCGCGCATCTCGAGAAGATTCGTTCCGCGATTTGAAAGGTCCAAAGCGGCATATGCGGGACATGCCGAGAGTGTGCTTGTTCCAAAGCGTTGTATGTCGTCGTCGGAAAGTTCATTTTTATTTACCGCAAAAAAACGCTCGACTGTTGCGCCTTGAGATGCGATGTATTTTAAGGCGGCGTCCTTTTCGTGCTCCACATCGCTTTTTTCGGACGGACTCGTCGCGTGGTATTTCGGCGTCCAATTTTCCAGCCAGAGAGTCGTGATAAACGCTTCGTCAGAATACACGATCAAACCGGTTCCTTCGACCTCGGCGGCAAAAGCGAGCGCAACAGGCCAAATCGATGTTTTTTCATTTTGAGAAAGAACCTCATCGTCGAACCCATTTTGACCAAAGAGAAGAAAAACGCAACCGGAGGAGGTTTTTTTTTCGTTCTTGATGAAGAAAGGCACGATGGAGACATTTTGCGACGCATCGCCGAGAAGTGGGCGAAATTGAATGCGCAATGCTTCTTTTACACGCGATATCCCTGTAAAAGGAAAATGGAACTGCTGTACCGCGATATTCGTGAACGTGTATAATAAAATACAATTTCCATTGTAAAGCGATGTTTTGGATCGATTGGAGTCGTCAAGCAGGATAAATTTATTATATTCCAAAGGTTTCTTCATTTTTCATTCTCCCCAGCTGAGAATTTGGCAGGCTTGACCATTTCTCTTCAGCATAACTGAAAAATTTCGTTCGCGATTGGCGTTTGTCACTTTCATGTCTAACAAAAAAAAATTGCTTTTATATGCCAAGACATTGGACAACCTGGTATGCGCTGCCATCGGGAAACCTGGAATTTTTACCAAATCCTTTTCCCCTTCGATTATATTTTCCGACCGATAAATGGCAATGGCGTCGGCAACATCCGGTCCGATTTCCGAGTCAAGTGCGGCAAGGATTTCCCTCGGGGCAAGGTTGACGTTGATAGGTCCATCTCCGTATACGGTGAAAAACCGATCGATCGTCTGCTTATCTGAATCGGGTTGTGCGTAAACCATATCACGTTCTATTTTTTTGATTTTGAGCAACTCGCTAAGGTGGCTGATTTTTCGGTTGACATAATATTCCTCTTCCATGCTCCCAGGGCGCGCTTCCGTATCGCTATCCAAAAAATCGAGAATCAGCAGTGACAATTGATCATTTCCCATTTGTTTCCAGAACTCCTGCCACACATACTCGAATTCGGTTTTCATTGTAATGCCGTCAGGCAAAAACAACCCGTTTATTGGAACCAATCGATCTTGCGGCGTAATCTTCGCCGTCACTTCCCAGTTGCCGAAGAACAACAAAAAAGGATAATCCGGCATGTATAACAGTTCTAGTTCAGAATCATAATTGTTGCTATCGCCTCCGATCCAACTGCCGATTATCTGGCATGCGACGGAAGCGAGGCTTCTGGAAACGAGCGCGAATTCTTCATGGGACGCCCTTCTCATCTCTTGACGCGCAAACCACGCGAATGTCGTTGCCGCACTGAGGAGAAGCGTCGATATAAAGAGAACCGTGATCAGAACAAAGCCGCTCTTCCTAGGAGTTCGGAAACCACGCTTCATAAATTCTTTCCGCATCTTCATATTCGAACGTCACGCGAAGTGCCTGAGGCGTCGTGCCGTTATAACCGTCCAACCATTCCGAACCTCGCAACATTTGTACAGAAAACCCCTCCAGTTGGGGCAGCAACAACTGCGAATCTTCCTCTTCAAGAGTTTTCTGCAGGTCCGTTTCCTGTGTGATATCTTCGACGATAATCCACCGATAGAGACCAGAACCCTTCGAATCAGAGAATAAGTTTTCTTTTGGGATGGCATAAACGACATTTCCCACCGGTCCTCCGGCATAAGAAGGAGTTACGGTCCAAGCAATCAGCGCGTCCCTCGGTTTTTCCGCCAATTCCTCGCTTTGTATCACCTTGATCGGCGATGCGACATGGAGTTGTGCGGTTTCTCTTAAATCTTGAACGATCCGATTGAAGACAGAGCGTTCTCGATTTGTTTCTGTGAATACCTGCCTCGTGTTCGAAAGAGTGCGAACGGTAAACAACAGAGGTGTCACACCAGCAGATACGATTATACCTGCAATACCCAGCACGATGAGGATTTCAACGAGTGTAAAAGCTCCTTTTTTCTTTGCCATCGCAGAGGAATTACTGTGATTGAGCCTCGGAAGCCGGTTGGATCCGATACATCGACGGACTCAGATATTGCGTCAATTCTCTGAGAAGCTCCTGGCTTCTGAACTCCTGCGCATGATTGAGCAACTCGAAGAGTAACTTGGATGTCGGCCTCTTTTTAAACGCCTGATAGAGATTGTTTATACCTTGTGTTACGATTTCATCATTTTTTTGGAGTTTCCCGACATTGATGAAAAGCTGAGCGAGTTGCTCCTTTGCATCGTCACGAGACATCAAACGCGTTTCAGCTTTTTTCAGTAATTCCTGTTTCTCAAGAACACTGCTCTGTTTGGCGACGGCATTGTAGATAAGCTGGTCCCCCTCGATTCCGCCCGCAAGGAAAACAAAACCGTAAACGGCGATTCCCGCGATGAGCCCTCCAAAACACTTATAGATAAAGTCACTCACCGTTGCCGTTAATTTGATCGATCGCGGCAGAATGGAGCGATTCGCCAGCGCAAAGGCAAGTGCCATCCATACCGAATTTTCAATTCGATGAAATGGGCGGCTGAACAAAGCGTCGAACCACAGAAGAAAGGTCATCGCAATCCCCCAAATTGCTTCGGGCGGCAGTTGTTTGCGTTGTACGAGGGCTTTTATGAACGCGTACAACCACCAAATGCCCAGCAGGAGCAGGATACCAGCTCCGGCAACACCCGTTTCCGCAAGCCATTGAATATATTCGCTGTGTGCCCAATATGTAAACTGCCAATTATAGCCTGGTTTGTCGTAAAGTTCTGGGTATTTTTGGTACATAATTCGCTGCGCATCCAAAAAATGCCATTTATATTGACCGAGACCGACCCCGGTAATCGGTTGCTTGAGATAGACTTCCCAACTGGTTTTCCATATGCTCGCTCGCCCGGCAATCGAAGCCGGGTTCTTGAACATATCGAGCATCTTCCAAACCAAAGAACCGCCCCGGTCGGTTCCTAAGACGGAACTTGCCGCCAACACGATGACCACGAAAAAAACGATGACTCCAAAGAGCTTGAAAGATCTGCGCAACGCCTTGTGTTGCCCTGTTCTCCAAAGGCTGAGGACGAGAACGACGAACGCGACGATCAGAGAAAGGATCCCTCCTCTTGCGGTCGAACTCCATAACCCCCACGCGTTGACGGCAAGAACGACGAGATTTGCCCATATGATTGGTTTTTTCATGGCATTTTGGCCTTCTTCAGTCTCGTCGATATAATTTAAATGAAGAAAAAGACCGTTCAACACAGTCATTGCAGTCCAAAGCCCAAACATCTCCTGTTGCGCCGTATTGCCAATATAATTACCGGGAACGTCTAGAATGAAGGGGAAACCGGAATTCAATCCGCGTATCAGCAATTCCGCGAAAATGACGTTGATCGCAGCGTTTACATTTCCACCCCAGAGAATGATTTTATGCAGTCGTTTGGATTTGAAAACATTGTATGCGAGAAAATAAACTGCAAAGAGGGATGCAAAATAGAACCACTCTTTGGCGAATGTAGAAGCAGAAGAAAGTTTGATATATAGCGGCTGAAGGGAAATGATTAAAAGCAGAATCAACCATGCGAAGGCGAACGGGTCCAGGGTGAAGTCGGTTCTTTTTGCACCGAAACGAATTAACTGCACACCGGCAATCAAAGTCATCACGCCGATCGGGGCCATCGTAACCGTCCATTTCATGATATGCAGCGTGTCGAAAAAATGCCTGCCGGAAAAGACCAGATTGGGCAGCGCAAAGGAAATGAAAAAAGCGATAGAAAGCAACCACATGGGTACAAGTGGTTGCTTTTCTGCAATAGCACTTCTAGCGCCTTTGAATTTTTCGGCGTTCTTAAATTTGTTTTCTTTGGTCTGTGCCATTACGCATCGCTCTCCTGTGAAACAGCGGTGTTGCCGAGAAAGTCGACGGAGATTTCTACGACAAGCGCACTTTGGTCCATTTGTTTTACCTTCCACTGCGCGGAGATCCCTCGGTTCCTGTGTTTGTTGATCAACGTTGCGAGATCGCCGAGCAACTCTCCGGCCGGACCGTCCGTCGCTTCCTGAGATCTTTTTTCGTTTCTGCGGTTTGTTTTTTTGCCGTCGTGCCAGCTTTCTGAGAGAAGCTCAAGCGCTCTGGCACTTAAATCTTCGTCGATCGCTTTTTGCGCGAGCATCCGCTGTTCCTCAACGGAGAGGCTTAGAAGGGATCTGGCTTGGCGTTCGCCGAGTTTCCCGGAAATGACAAGATCCTGCACGGATTGGTCCAGGCGCAAAAGCCGCAATTTGTTTGCGATGGACGCTTGTGAACGACCGGTTCTGCGAGAGAGTTCCGTCTGGCTCCACCCTGTTTTTGAAATAATATCCTGCAAACACATCGCTTCTTCGATCGCTGACAGGTTTTTTCTTTGAATGTTTTCAACCAAGGCAATAATTTGCTGTGTCAAAGGTTGCGTCGCGACAACCATCGCGGGAATTTCAGTCAACCCTGCTCTTTGTGCCGCACGCAACCTTCGCTCGCCGGCTATCAACTCGTATGCATTCCCGACCTGTCTGACCAATATCGGCTGAAGCACACCGAGTTCCTTTATCGACTGCGAGAGTTCCGTAATTTCATTCTCACCCATAATCTTTCGTGGTTGAAATGGGTTGGGTTTTACGCGTGCGACCGATATTTTTAGTAACGTTTCGTCGCCATGTCCCTGCACATCCATGATGCCCGTCATTGTTGCAGCGTCCAAAGTATTTGTGTCCAAGTTTTCAGCAGTCGGTGTGGATTCCTCTGCCGGAGTTTCTGCATTGCCCACTTCTTTTTCAGCCTCAAGAAGTTCGGAATCAGTTTGTTGGTTTTGCGTGTCTGCATGCAGGTCGGTTAATTGGGGAAAAGCCTCCGGGTTTTCGGCAGGGCGTGATATTTCCGTCAAAAGAGTATCTGGATTTTCATTCTCGATAACGTCATCAATAGCGCGCTCTGTATGCTCGAGAGCGGCCATCAATTGGTCGTTGATCTGTTTTTTTTCATTTTCGGAATGAAGCGTCGTCTCACCCGGTGCATCCTCGCCATCGGGGTTTTTCAAAAATCTTAAAATGTCCCACATTTTATCGGCCACAATAACGCCCCCTGCTGATTACCATAAATTCACAAGCTGTAATTTTGTATGTATATATGTACAAAGTATCGATAAACACGTATTAATTCGGATAGTACGCAATACTCTCGAAACGCGATATTTCTTTGTAAAAAACGAGATCGATCTTTCCGGTCGGACCGTTGCGATGCTTGGCAATTGCCAGTTCGGCAGTCGGGTCGGACGACTCTTTATCCTGCTGATAATATGCGGGGCGATACAAAAACGCAACCAAGTCCGCATCTTGCTCAATTGCACCGCTGTCTCTCAGATCCGAAAGCATGGGGCGTTTATCCGCACCTCTTTTTTCTACCTCGCGCGACAACTGAGACAACGCGATAACAGGAACCTCGAACTCCCTCGCAACACCCTTCAAAGCTCTGGATATGTCCGAAACCTCCTGCTGGCGATTTTCCGCCCTCTTGCTGTTTGCCATTAACTGCAAATAATCAACGATGACCAACGATTTCTCTTCCCGATGCTTGCTGAAAAAACGACGGCATTTCGATCGAAGTTCCAAAGTCGACAGCATCGAACTGTCGTCGATAAAAATCGGTGACCGGCTCAATCTCGCAACGGCATCCGTCAGAGCGTTCCATTGATCGCTTCGCACTTTGCCCGCCTGCTGAAGTTCCTTCAGATTCACTCTGGCTTCCGAACTCAAGAGACGTCCTGCCAACTGCTCTGCGGACATTTCGAGGCTGAAGAGCAACACGTTGACGTCGTCTTCGAGAGCCGCTTTTTGGGCGACATTCAAAGCGAGAGCCGTTTTACCCATAGACGGTCTTGCTGCGATGATGTTCAGACTGCCGGGCTGGAAACCGCCCGTCAATTTGTCGAAATCGCCGAAACCGGATGCAATGCCGTTGGCCGTCGGGCCTTCGGAGATGCTTTTTTCGATTTGATTGAACGTACCGATGACAACGCTCGATATCTCTTTGAATGCGCTTTTGGAACCGAGCCCGGCGATTTCGAAAACGCGTTGTTCCGCAGCCGCAAGGGCATCCGCCGAATCCATTTCTTCACTGAAACCTGTACGCGCAATATCTGCACCGACGCGTATCAAATCTCGATGAATCGATTTATCCTTGACAATCGAACAGTGGTGTTCCGTGTTGGCGGTCGTTGTAACACAATCCACAAGCATGGCTACGAAAGAAATCCCACCGACTCGCTCCAGCAAATTGCGCTTCAGCAACTCTTCGCGAAACGTCAGGGAATCGACAGCCCTGTCTTTCGACGCCATCTCCGACATAACCTCGAAAGCAACGCTGTGCCGGGGTTCGTAAAAATCCTCAGGTCTAAGGGACTCTACGACGAATAGCAGAGCGTCCTTATCCAGTAAGGATGCTCCCAGTACTGCCCTTTCCGCATCCAGGCTGTTGGGCGGAACTCTGTCCGGTGTGCCGTAATCCTGCAAATTATTCGGCCTCTACCGCGAGTGTCAACTCGACCTCCACACCTGTGTAGAGTTTTATGCGAAATGGATATGTGCCGAGCTGTTTTATTGTTTCGTCCAGCTTCACGTCCTTTTTATCCACTTCGACCGCGTATTGCTCGTTGACGGCTGTCGCAATTTGCGCCGAAGTGACGCTGCCAAAGAGTTTGCCTTCATCGCCAGCGCTCATTTTCACGACAACTTTCTTGCCGCCAATTTTCTTTTTGATTTCGATGGCGTTCTTTTCAAGTTTCGCTTCGCGGTTTTTCTTCAACCGCTGCTGTTCTTCCCATTCTTTTAACTTACCAGGCGTCCCTTCGATCGCGAGGTTTTTTTTGAAGAGGAAGTTCCGTGCATACCCATCGGACACTTCGACCATGTCGCCCTTCACGCCAAGTTTGTTCACATCTTGCGTTAAAATAACCTTCATTGCGTCTCCCCCTTAATCCTTTTTCTCAGATTGAACCCAAGGTCGATAATCCCCACGATGGAAAAAATATCGCCCAGCAAAGTAATGATCGGCGTTGCAATTATGATAGCAACTCGCAAGAATTTAGAAAAGCCGCGGAACTTCAGAAAAAAACAGGTAACGGCGAGTCCCTGTACAATAAACAGCGTTCTGCTCACCGCGTTCAAATTGGCACCGACCTGTCTTAAAACCGCCATATCTGGATTATTCGACGCCGCAAGATCGCACAAAAAACCAATCAATAGAACGAATAAAATATTTTTTGGGAACGCCCATTCGCTGAAAGGGGGGAGTAAAAAAAACGAATCCCCCGTGATCTTTCGATGAATAAATGATGCCGACCAGAAAGACACCAGCACCTCTGCGGTTGAAAAAAAGATCACGCTGTAAGGTATTAACATAATAAGATATTGCACCGATTGACTCAGGTTTTCTTTGATCGCCTGGATATTGTTTCCGGCAAGCGAGGCGAAGTTCGATTCTGTAAAGGTGATAAGCGCATTTTCTATTTGAGCGGCATCCGGCATCAAAAAATTTGTTCCAGTGAGTTTGAACACGAGGTAAACGGCGGTTAATTTACATAAAAGAGAAATTGAGACAGAGACAAGAAGCATATCGCCAGGAGATGTCATTTTTCGGGCAACAAGTCCCAGCAGTACGCCCGATAAACCGAACGACAGGAAATAAGTCAAAGAAAAAAGCGGGTGAAAAAAGATATTCAAAAGCAGCGAAGTAAACAATGCACTGAACAAGGCAGGGAATGTACCGTGCTCGTAGGACAACGATAATGTCGGGAATATGAAAAACAGCATAACCGGTAACGCTACCAATGGTAACGTTACGCCAGCCAGAAAAAAAGCAAAGCTGGCGGCGGTACATATCAATATGTTTTTTAGAGGAAGCGCAAGTCGCATGTCGATTTTTATCCTGATTTCGATCGTTTGAAAAAAGGGAGAGCTTGAAAAGCCCTCCCTTTTTATGATGTTCTAATCCGATGTAAAAGGCAGGAGCGCCAGGAAGCGGGCTCTCTTTATCGCCCTCGTGAGCTGTCGCTGGTGTTTCGCGCAGGCTCCCGTGACTCTCCTGGGGATGATTTTACCCCTGTCGGTAATATAGCGGCGAAGTTTTTCGGATTCCTTATAATCCACATGCGTAATTTTGTCCACGCAATAATGGCAAACTTTTGGGCGACGCTTGCGCCTCTTTCTAAATTGGTTGTCCATTGTTTTTCAACTCCCTTATCGACCGTTAAAATGGAACGTCCACGTCATCGCCGGATGAATCGCCAAGATCCGAGAAATCAAGAGGGAAATCCTCTTCGAAGTCGATATCGTCTCTCAGACTGCCAGCATCCGGGCCGCCGTAAGCTGGTGCACTGGGCTGCTTGGCTTGGGGCGGCGCGTATGATGACGCTTGGGGCCTTGGCGCGGGGATGTCTCCGTAAGAATCGTCTTCCCTGCGTCCGGATGGAAGCATCGTGAGATTTTCCGCGACGACCTCGGTCGCCCACTTGCGTCCGCCCGTTTTGGGATCCTCGTACTCCCGAACCTGCATCCTTCCCTCCACCAGAACGGGTTTGCCTTTCCGTAGGTACCGCTCACAGATATCCGCAAGGAAAGCCCACGCCACGACAGGTATGAAGTCCGTTTGTGTCTGGAGTTCGCCGGTAACCTTATTCTTCCACTGGCGACCAACAGCTACGGTAATACGAGCGACTTTCTGCTTACTCGGCGTATGCCTGACATCCGGGTCCCTTGCCAGGTTCCCCATCAAGATGACTTTGTTAAATCCTCTAGACATAATGGTTGTCTATTCCTCGTCCGTCGCAACGACCAAATGTCTCAGCAACTGAGGTCTCAGACTGAGAACGCGATCGAGTTCGCGCAGTTGGTCGGCGGGCATTTTCATGGTAAGCAACGCATAGAAACCCTCTTGTTGTTTCTTGATCGGGTATGCGAAGCGCTTTTTGCCCCAGAGGTCGATCTTTTCAACCTCTGCACCCAAACCGCGCGCGACCTCGGCGATTTCTTCCGTTGCTGCCTTATGATCCTCCATTTCCGCTGCGAGAATCACTGTCAATTCGTAAAGTCGCACGTACTTCACCTCCTCCCTATGGTCTAGTGAGCCGCTTGGGCTCATCCGGCCTCCATGTGGAGGCAGGGATAACAACAGAGTATTATATCGGTCATACGTTATTTGCGCAAGCGATCTTCCGAAATGATCTCGATTCGATAAATTTTTTCGCCGGGTTTTACAAGATTGAATTCCTCGCGAGCCAAGTGTGCAATGCCCGCCGGCGTTTTATAGTAGCTGATTTTTTCCTGTATTTCCTGATTTTTGCGCGTCAATTCGACAAGCTCTTCCATTCTGGATTCAAGGGCTGTGCTGAGACGATCGATTCTGCCCACCTCTTTGAAAAAGGTCACAACCGTAACGGCGACAATAAATACTGCAAAGGCATATACCACGATCCAGCGGAGCTTGGGCACGGACGATTACATCCTCTCCGGGGCCTCGACACCCAACAGGCGAAGCGCGTTTGAAATTGTGATTCTTGTCGCCTCTACGAGAAGCAGGCGGGCTTTCATCACGCCTTCGGTCTCCCCGAGTACCTTGAGCGTATTATAGAAGGCATGGAAAGCCTCTGCGAGATCTGTCGCATAAAACGCAATTTTATGCGGCTCCAGATTTTGAGCTGCTTTCATGACTTCTTCCGGGAAACGGGAGATTTCTTTGGCCATGCGAATTTCGCTCGGTTCGCCAAGCAGCCCAAGGTCGGCCTCCTTAACGTCCGGTACGCTTACTCCCCTCGCAGCGGCTTCGCGCAGAATGCTGCAAATTCTGGCGTGTGCATATTGAACATAGTACACAGGATTGTCTGAGGAGGTTTGTTTTGCGATTTCAAGATCGAAATCGAGGTGCGAATCGCATTTTCTGTTGACGAAGGAAAAACGCGTGGCATCGCGGCCAACTTCGTCCATTACTTCACGCAATGTCACAAAAGTCCCCGCGCGTTTCGACATGGATACGGGCACACCGTTTCTGAGGAGGCTGACAAATTGTATCAACAAAAACTCCAAACTCTCGTCAGACGCACCCAATGCCTTGTTGACGGAACGAATGCGCGGAACGTAACCGTGGTGGTCGGCGCCCCATACATAGATCAACAAGTCGAACTTGCGCTCGTATTTATTTTGAAGATACGCCGTGTCGGAGGTGAAGTAAGTCGGAACACCATTGTTTCTGATCATGACGCGATCCTTGTCGTCTCCGAACTCGGTCGATTTGAACCAGACGGCACCATCCTTATCGTAAGCGTATCCGTGTTTTTTGAGAATTTCTATCGTCCTGGGGACAAGGTCGTCGTCATATAACGACCGCTCGGAGAACCAGACATTGAAATTGACACCGAAATCCGAGAGGTCCTTGCGGATCATCTCAAGAACCTGTTCGCATGTTCGGTCTCTGAAGAGTGACACCGTCTCGTCCAACGGTTTCGAAAGAAGCGTGTCGCCGTATTCATCGATAATATTACGTGCGATATCGTCTATATAGTCGCCCGGATAACCATCCTCTGGAAACGGGGCTTCGTTCTCGCGACCGAGAAGCGCGAAATATCGGGATTGCGTCGACTTCCCGAGATTTTCCATCTGCAACCCGGCGTCGTTGATGTAATATTCTCGTTCGACGTCCCATCCGGAAAAATCGAGAATCGAGGACATCACGTCTCCGACGGCGGCACCGCGGCCATGGCCAAGATGTATGGGGCCCGTCGGGTTCGCGCTCACAAATTCGACTTGAACCCTGCGTCCTTTGCCATGGGCATTTCTGCCGTAATTCGGTCCTTGTGCGAGGACACCGGCAAGCGTATCGCCGATCCAGTTGTTCGTCAGTGAAACGTTCATGAAACCCGGAGCCGCAACCTCGATCGTGTCGATATTCGCGCCTTTTTCAACTCTCGCGGCGATCTCGTTCGCCAGAGCCATAGGAGACATTTGAAAAAGTTTGGCAAGTTTCATCGCGACGTTCGTCGCCCAATCCCCTTGTCCTTCGCGTTTCGGTCGCTCAAGCAACACTTTGAATCCTTCAGGGAGTGAAACGTTTTTTTCGTCTGCAAATAATTGTGCCGCTTCGAGAATTGCTCTTGCTAACTCATGCGTTTTATCTTCCATAATGAACCCTCCGACTTGGTATGCGAATTTTTATTTTCTCAGAGGTATCGACGTGCGCGACCAGTTCAAAGCGGCCCGCGCCTGCTCGAGAATCGTTTTGGCAAAAAAATCGTCGATCGACGTATTTCTCACCGTCCACTTGAAGTCCGTCTCCGCTCTTCGTCGTTTGGGCCAATGGACAACCGAAGATTCGAGCGTTGCGTTGGTGTTGCCCTCCTGATTTTTGCCCGGCAGCATAAATGTGCGATATCCTGCCGGTGTTGTGACAACGGCGTTTTGCTCCAATATAAACGGGAATTTAAAAGCAAAGCCCTCGCCATTGGCAGGAATCTGTCCCAGAGCGTTCGGAACGCCGCCAGGCAGCTTCACGAGGATATCCGTCCCCGACACGATGCCGAGTTGCGCGCGCAGATCGAATACAAAGCGATAACCGGAAGACGTCGGCTTCATCGATTTTCCAACGAGGGAGAGGCCGGGCATCGAAAAGACGATTTTTTTCTCAAGCAAAGAGGCGACATCTTCGAGTCTCAGCGTTGGCGCGAGATCAAAAACGTCGACCCAGCCGCCGGTGATATGCAAATCGAGCGTCCCCTCGACTTCGCCCGTTTCGGATAGGTTCAACCGCCACATCTGTTGCAACTGGTGTTCCGATGCGGAGCCCTTGGGAAGTGAAAAACGTTCGATATTTCCCTCCGCAAAACGATAGATCGGCATTCCATACAAAGATGGATCGAGTTTGCCAAAATCGAATCGCTGTCCGGATGTGAAATAAATATCGTCTTTTCCGCTGCCCTGTCCGATCTTGAGTATCGGTTCGTCCCACAAAACCGAAGAACTCGCCCCACTGGCTCCGACCGGGAGTTTTTGACTCCAGAAAACTTTCACGTCGAATCCCAGTGATTGCAGCCACTTCCCCGCAATCAAGGTTTGTTCCCAGGAAGTCCAGGATCCTTCGCCCGTTATGTAGCGAGCGTTGCGAATCAACTTCGGCGAATTGCCATTCACGACCAAGCGTCTGTCGCGCATATATGAAAGAATGGCACTGCCCGCTTTCAGGAGGTTGTTGCCGGACGAGGCGATGGAGGAGGGAATTTGCGGTGCTTTAAAAAGAGCCTCCGTCATCGAAAGGTTTTTGAGGTGTGTCGTCAACCCTCTCTGTAGGCTGAAAAGAAGGGTGGGTGCCTTTTCTGCCACGATTCCGTCGTCTTGCCAGGCAGGTTGGTTGAGGAGCGTCCACTTGATTTTCTCCACGCCGCCGCTGTCGCGCTCGCGCGTTGGTGTGCGAACGCCGATCCCTTCCCAATAAACATCCATACCTGCCGGTATCTCCACGCTCACATTCTGCTCCCAGATTGGAAGGCTTCCCGAGAGCGTCAAAACATCATCGAGGTAGTATCGCATAGGGCTCGTCGCAGTGTAGCCGATCGCGACAACATGGCGCTTCGCCCCGTCCGGAATGGAAATCGACATATAACGGATCCCCTCTTCGTCCATCATATTCGAGGAAAGATCGCCGCGCAGCGCTCCGGTTTGGGCGTCATACCACGCAGCGGAGTCGATGGTGAGGTTTGCCCCTTCCCCGTCCGGAAACGGGATGATGTAGGTGGAGAGTTCGGGAGAAGCGCTCTCGGCGAGAAGCATCAGCAATTGCCGTTTTTTTCTGGTCGTGCCATCCGGCATCAGGTCGTATTCGTAAAAACTGCGCCAAATGACGCCCTCGGCACCATCGAACGCTTCGAGAGAGGGGACTTCCGAACGCAATCGCATGATATCCGAGCGTACGTCCCATTCCGCAGCTGCGGCAAGGGAAGCAGAGAAACAGAAAAGAGTGAGTGCAAAAAAAACAGGTGGTAGGCAGATGCGTATTTTTTTCATTTTTCCTGTACCCCCGTCGGGACTTGTTCGCGACCGCAACAGTGTTTGTATTTTTTGCCGCTGCCGCACGGGCATGCGTCGTTTCTGCCTACTTTCGGCCCTTTTCTGAGGGGCTGCGCGCGCGGTTCGCTCGTTTCTTCTTCACCGCCATCCATTCTTCGAGAGCCCGGAAGCAACATGTCGCGCCCTTCGCGCGTCACGCGCGCGCGTCGACCGTCTGCGTTTTCCGTGACGACCGCAACGCGCAGTGCGTACTCCGTAACCTTTTCACGAACCCCCTGCAACATTTCCTGAAAGAGGCTATAGGATTCGAACTGGTACTCCAAAAGCGGATCTTTTTGCCCGATTGCGCGCAACCCGATTCCCCGGCGCAGTTCGTCCATGCCGAGAAGGTGCTCTCTCCAACTCGCATCCAGAACCTGCAAGAGGATGTAGCGAAAGAGGCCTTCCGCGGTTTCCCGCCCAAGTTCTTCGACTTTTTTATTGAAACGTTCCCGCAGTTCGATACGCATTTTCTCCTGTGCTTCCGTCAATTCTTCCTTGACGGAGACGTTCTTCAGGGGTTTTTCAATGCCTTGCCAGAACAATGAGCGCAGCCTTACGGAAGCCGCGTTGATCGACGGTTCGTAATCGTCGCTGTCTTCCTCGAAAATCTTTTCGAGGACAGAGGCAAGTGTGTCGTCAAGGATGCCCCAGGTCCGATCGACGATATCTTCGTCGGTGAGAATCGCCGCACGCTCTTTATAAACAGCCTCACGCTGCTGGTTCATGACATTGTCGTACGCGAGAAGTTGTTTTCTGATGTCGAAATGCATCGATTCGATTTTTTTCTGGGCACTCTCGATCGTCTTGTTGAGCAGCGAGTGTTCGATAGACTCGCCCTCTTCCATGCCCAGCTTCGTCATAATGCTTTGAACACGCTCGCCGCCAAAAAGGCGCAACAGGTCGTCCTCAAGGGCAACGTAAAAACGGCTTTCCCCGGGGTCGCCCTGCCTTCCGGAGCGACCTCGCAACTGATTGTCGATACGGCGGGATTCGTGGCGTTCGACGCCGACGATGCGCAGTCCACCGAGTGAAACCACCTGTTCATGTTCCGCCGCGCATTTTTCCCTGAAATCATTCAGGATCGCCTCGTATTCGGGCGTCGCGGGTTCGATGTTGTTTTTTGTGGCCTCTTCCCGCGCCATGAACTCCGCATTGCCGCCCAGCACGATGTCGGTGCCGCGTCCCGCCATATTCGTCGCGACCGTGACGGCGCCGAGCCTGCCTGCCTGTGCGACGATCGCTGCCTCTTTGTCGTGGACTTTCGCATTCAAGACGTTATGGGGGATTTTTCTCGCTTTCAGGAGTTTGCTCATTTTTTCGGAATTCTCGATCGACGATGTGCCGACGAGCACGGGTTGCCCTGTCTTATGGCTCGCTTCGACCTCATCTGCGACAGCGACGAATTTTTCGCCCTTCGTGCGATAGATGACGTCCGGGTTGTCGACTCGAATCATGGGGACGTGCGTCGGAATCGTGACGACATCGAGTCCGTAAATTTCCTTGAACTCCTCCGCCTCCGTCAACGCGGTTCCCGTCATCCCGGACAATTTACGATACATGCGGAAATAATTTTGGAGTGTGATCGTCGCCAATGTCTGGTTTTCGCGGCCGATCTGCACGCGCTCTTTGGCTTCGATCGCCTGGTGCAGGCCCTCCGAGTATCTTCTGCCGACCATGAGGCGACCGGTGAACTCGTCGACGATGACGATTTCGCCGTCCTTCACGACGTAGTGAATATCGCGCTTGAAGAGGTGATGTGCTTTTAAACTCTGTGTAATTTTGTGCGCCAATTCGGTATTCGCGTAATCCGTAAAGAGGTCGGGAAGGTTCAATAACGATTCGCAGCGCGCGATGCCTTCTTCCGTCAACGCGACGTTTCGTTCTTTTTCGTCGATCTCGAAATCTGCGCCTTTACGAAGAGAGCGTGCAACGGAATCCGCGCGTTTGTAAGGTTCGATGCTGTCCTCGGAGGGACCGGAAATGATCAACGGTGTACGCGCCTCGTCGATCAGAATGGAGTCCACCTCGTCGACGATGCAGAAATGGTGTCCTCTTTGCACCTGCGCTTCGGCGGAATGGGCCATATTGTCGCGCAGATAGTCGAAACCGAATTCGCTGTTCGTTCCGTATGTGATGTCCGCCCGATATGCGTCCATTCGCTCTTGCGGGTCCATGAAAGGGGAAATGACACCGACCGTGAGGCCCATCCCCTCGTATACCGGACCCATCCATTCGGCGTCACGACGAGCCAGATAATCGTTGACAGTGATGACGTGAACACCTTGCCCCTCCATCGCGTTCAACACAACGGCAAGGGTTGCGACGAGGGTCTTTCCTTCGCCGGTCTTCATCTCTGCGATTTTACGATCGTGAAGCGACATTCCGCCGATCAGCTGAACGTCGAAATGCCGCATGCCGAGCCTTCGCCTGGAAACCTCGCGCACGCGGGCAAATACCTCCGGCAGTATGTCGTCGAGCGTCTCTCCGTCGTCGAGCCTTTCACGAAAAAAAACCACGGAATTTTCGAGTTCTTCATCCGATAATGTTTCTACCGTTTTTTCCAACACGCCGATGTCTGATGCCAAATCTCTGTATCGGGCCACAAGCCTGTCGTTTGGGTCGAGCCCAAAGGCTTTCAAGATGCCTTTTAACATTTTTCATCCTCCGTAAAATGAAGCACATAGATCCGTTTCATTTTATCACACTGTTTCAACGAACATTGTACCTGTCGACGCAACGGTCATTCCGGACGATCGCGACTCACCCGATGAAATTTGCAGAGGTCCGAGGCATTGCAGAGGTCGCACGCGGGTTTTCGAGCGTGGCACACCCGCCTGCCGTGCTCGATCATGTTGAGGTGTCCCCCTCTGCATCGCTCTGCTGGGACGGTCTCTTCGAGAAAAAGTTGAATTTTTTCCGGTGACGTTTTCTCCCCCGCCCAGCCGAAACGTTTTGAAAGGCGCGCAACATGCGTGTCGACGGGGAAAGCCGGCATGCCCAAGTCGAATACCATCACGCACGCAACCGTCTTTGGACCAATGCCCGGGAGGGCAGAGAGATATTCGCGCACATCTGTCTGCGAGCAGTCGAACATTTTTTTGAGGCTGTAGTCGCCGAAATCGAGGCGAATCTTTTGGAGGATGTCTTTCATCCGTGCCGCTTTTGTGTCGCCCAGTCCGGCCGATTTGATCAACGATGCGATTTCTTCGGTCGACAGGACGGCGACCTCGCGCCATGTCGAATATGCCGAGCGCAGTTTTTCATACGCCATATCCCGGTTCCGATCGTTCGTGTTCTGGGAAAGCAACGTCAGCAACAGGCCGTCGAGCGGCTCGCCCGTCGCGTACAGATCCGCGGGCGATTCGTCATAACGGTAGGCCTCGTTCAATCGATCGAGTACGGCTAATATATGCGGCAACGTGCCGTAACTGGATTCGTCCGTGACTTGCTGCCGGGAGACAGGTTTTTTATTTCTCTGTTCTCTTTTTTCTCCTTCTGGTTTTGGGGGTGCTTTTGCCTGTTTCGTCATCCTGCTCATCGTCTTCACTGTCCTTGTTCATCTTTGACAACTCAGCCTTCAGTTTCGCGGATTTCTCGATCCAGCTTCGCAGGCAGGATTTCGTCAGGCCGTGGATGCTTTTTCCCGGATAATTGCCTTGCTTGTTCTGTTTCCCAGCCGGGACGCCTGTAAGTATCTCCAGCCCTTCGTCGATCGTCGACACCGCCCACACGCTGAATTTCCCCTCCCGGACGGATTCGAGCACATCATGGTGCAACATGAGATGTTGTACGTTCGAAGCGGGGATCATGACGCCCTGTGTTCCGGTGAGGCCTCTCGATTTGCAGTAGCCGTAGAAGCCCTCGATTTTTTCGTTGACGCCGCCGATCGCCTGGACGTTGCCGAACTGATCGACCGAGCCGGTCACGGCGATGTCCTGTCGCAACGGTACGCCCGAGAGGGCGGAGAGCAGGCAGTAGAGCTCCGTCGAGGAAGCGCTGTCGCCCTCGATCCCCGCATAGGTCTGTTCGAAGGCGATGCGGGCGGATATGGAGATCGGCATGTCTTGCGCGTACTTTCTGCCGAGATAGCTGGAGAGCGTGAGGAGGCCCTTGTTGTGGATGGGGCCGGTCAGCTTTACCTCGCGCTCGATGTTGACGATCCCCTCCTGCCCCATGAAGACGTTGGCACTGATGCGGACGGGGTGACCGAACGAATGGTCGACGAGCGAGATAACCGTCAATCCGTTGATCTGCCCGATCGCTGTCCCCTCGGTGTCGATCCGGATGACGCCGTTCTCGTACGAGCGCCGATAGCGCTCTTCGATCAGGTTGACGCGATCCGTTTTTTCGTCGAACGCCTTGATGACGTGTTTCAGGTCGACGTGTTCCGCGTTGTCCATCTTCGCCCAGACGGTCGCCTCGGTGAGGATTTCGGATATCTTGTTGAACTGCGTCGACATCCGCTCCTGGTCGTCGACGAGGCGCGACGCACACTCGATGACCTCTCCGACCGCTTCGGCCGTGAAGGGAATGTTTCCGTCGTTGCTCACAAACTCCGCGATCACGCAGGCAAGGTTGTACTCCATCTCCCGGCTGCGCGGCATGTCGGACTCGAAGTCGGCCTTGATCTTGAAAATTTTCTGGAACTCCGGGTCGTAGACATTGAGCAGATAATACAGATAATACGTGCCGACGATGACGACCTTCACGTCGATCGGTATCGCCTCCGGTTTGAGCGACGCGACGGGGATGTAGCCAAGGTGTTCGCCCAGGTTTTCGATCGTTAGTTCGCCGGAGTTGAGCACGCGTTTCAGCGCATCCCATGACATGAACTGGCGAAGCACGTTTTCCGCTTCGAGAAGCAGGAAGCCACCGTTCGCCTTGTGGATGGCGCCGGGTTTGATCCTGTGAAAATCTGTGTAAAGATAGCCTTGCCTGCTCTCATACTCGATTTTGCCGACGAGGTTGTAGTAAGTCGGGTTCGTCTCGCGGATGACGGGCGCGCCCAGATCGGGATCGTTCGAGACGAAGACGTTGACGGTGAAGCGTGAAAAATCGACGTCCACGTTCTCGTCGCGCGTTGCGGCGACGAACATGCCGAAATTCTCGATGATGTCCTCCGTTAACTTGTCCATCCACTCGGTCAATTTTTCGTTGTCGCGGAAATCTTCCTTCAACTCGGAGAGGACGGGCTGAATGGCGTTGCGGCAGATCTCTCCCTCGAGCTCTTTGATCTTGTCCTTGAGATCTTTCTCGCGTTCGCGCATAGTACGCAGGGTTTCCAGCGTTTTTTGTGCGATCTCCTCGGATTTTTTCTGAATTTCGCTCTGCTCTTCGTCCGTCAGTTTTTCGAATTCGTCCGGCTGCATTTCGCGCGTGACGACCTTCGGTTCGACGGGCGTTCCGTCTTCGGATGTCTCCGCAGGGGTTTCCTCCTGGACGAGGGGCAGGTTGACGAAGCCCTGGGGCGTCCGTTTGATCGAAAAATTTTGCTCCTGCGCGTATGCGCGAAGGGATTCCATCAATTCGCCGACGCCCTCCTGGAACACTTTGACGAGCGCGGCTTTGTTGTCCTCGTATTCGCTGTTGTCGAACGCCTTGGCGAGGTTGACCTTGAGATCCTCGACCAGATTGTCCATCGCGGTCGCAAGAGACTTTCCACAACCTGCGGGCAGGTTGATCGTGAGCGGTTCGCCCGGTTCGTCGAAATTGTACACGTAGATCCAATCGTCGGGCGCGGGCATGTTTGCCGCACGCGTTTTCATTTCTTCCAGCGTATAGGTTGTGCGTCCACTCCCCGGGTCGCCAGCGACAAAAAGGTTGTAACCCTTCTTCTCGACGGTGAGGCCGAAGGAAATCGCATTGACGGCACGTCTTTGCCCGATGAGCTGTTTCAGACAGGCCAGTTCGTCGGTCGTCCGAAAGCCGAGTGATGCAATATCGGTTTTTCGGCGCAACTGTTCGATCGGTATTTTTTTCTCTTCGATGAAAGACATGGAAATGCCTCCGGATTCGTAATGATGATTGATCATAAATCCATCAGGAAGCTTTGTCCACAGAGTGGTGCGGAAACGAAAACAAAAAAAAAAGAGGAGCGATTCGATCGCTCCTCGAAAATGGTCACCTGTTTTATGTAAAAAGAAATGGAATAACGCAGGTCACTTCTTGACAGTTACTCTTTAAGAAAAAAGACCTCTGTCGACTAGATTTTCACAACGTCGGAAGCCTGCGGCCCCTTGGTACCCTGTGTGATTTCGAAGGAGACCTTCTGCCCCTCGTCGAGCGTCTTGAATCCCTCGCCCTGAATCGCGCTGAAGTGAACGAAAACGTCGCTTCCTTCGTCGGTGGTGATGAATCCATAGCCCTTAGTCGCGTTGAACCATTTTACTGTGCCGTTGCTTTTCAAAACGTGTTGCCTCCCAACAAGTTGTTATCGTCGACGGCGCCTGTCGACCATTGGACAATAGTTGAATTTAAAGGATATGTCAAGCACAGAAGGAAGATTATCGGTATTTTCCCGTGCGTGAATTGTAAGAATCGAAGTGCCGTTCCTGCATTGAATTGAAACAAACCGAAATATCGTGTAATTTTATAAATGCATGCCTTTACTAGAAATATTTATGCGTAAAGCGATCTATTTCATTTTGTAAAATATATATTGACATTGCTTGATTTATCATAAAATATGATAATGGTCAAGATTAATCAACATAAAAATCCCGCGTTCATGTCTATCACTATTTGGAGGATGTCGAAATGAATTTGAATAAAATGACGGAAAAATCGCAGGCCGCGATCATGGAGGCGCAAAATATCGCCATCTCTTACGGTCATCAGGAGGTCGACGAGCTGCACATGCTCCTCTCCCTTCTGCGGCAGCAGGATGGACTCATCCCGAGAGTGATCGAAAATATGGGATTGTCGGCCGATGCGGTTTCCAGGAACACGGAACAAATGCTGGAAAACAGGCCCAGGCTTTCAGGGTCCGGGTATCAACCGGGAAAAATTCTCATATCGCAAACGCTCGCCACTGTTTTGATGGAAGCGGAAAACGTGGCGAAGCGGATGAAAGACGACTATGTCTCCGTCGAGCATATTTTTCTACAACTGATCAATGCGCCTGCCTCATCAAGCGTACACAAGGTTTTTGCGACGTTCGGCATCACGGAGGACCGCTTTCTCTCCGTTTTGACGAGCGTTCGAGGCAATCAGCGCGTCACATCCGCAAATCCGGAGGACACTTACGAGGTGCTTGAAAAATACGGCAGGGATCTCGTCAAGGAGGGCCGCGAGAACAAGTTGGACCCGGTCATTGGACGCGATGAAGAAATTCGTCGCGTGATCCGTATTTTAAGTCGCAAGACGAAAAACAACCCCGTCCTGATTGGAGAACCGGGGGTCGGAAAGACCGCGGTCGTCGAGGGCCTCGCCATGCGAATCGTCCGGGGAGACGTTCCTGAAAGTCTGCGAGATCGTGCAGTGTTTGCGCTGGACATGGGATCGCTCATCGCGGGTGCGAAGTATCGCGGCGAGTTCGAGGAGCGCCTGAAGGCCGTCCTCACGGAAGTGCAGAAGAGCGAGGGGCGCGTCATTCTCTTCATCGACGAGCTGCACACCATTGTCGGTGCGGGGAAGACGGACGGCGCACTCGATGCGGGCAACATGCTCAAACCGATGCTCGCGCGCGGCGAACTTCACTGTATCGGGGCAACGACGCTCGAGGAATATCGACTGCACATCGAAAAGGACGCCGCGTTGGAGCGACGCTTTCAACCCGTGCTGATCGAGCAGCCGGACGTGCAGGACACAATTTCGATCCTCCGGGGACTCAAGGAACGCTTTCAAGTTCATCACGGCGTAAAAATTCAGGACAACGCCCTCGTTTCGGCGGCGCTTCTCTCGGATCGTTACATCGCGGACCGTTTTCTCCCCGACAAGGCGATCGACTTGATCGACGAAGCATGCGCCATGATCCGTACGGACATCGACTCGATGCCGGCGGAGTTGGACGGTGTGTCGCGCCGAATCATGCAATTGGAGATTGAAGAGGCCGCGCTCAAGAAAGAAAGCGACAAGGCGAGCGCCGAACGACTCGAGGTTCTCGTCCGTGAATTGTCGAATTTGCGCGAGGAGTCGGACGCGCTCAAACTGCAATATGAAGCGGAAAAGGCGAATATCGCAGCGGTACGCGCGCTTCGCGAACAGATCGAGTCGACGAACCGGGAGATCGAGAAAGCCGAGCGAGAGTACGACCTGAACAAGGCTGCCGAACTGCGCCACGGAACTTTGCCGGACTTGCAGAAACAATTGAAGGAAGCCGAAGAAGCGCAGGATAAAACGAATGGCACCCGCCTTCTCAGGGAGGAGGTCACCGAGGACGAGATTGCGCAGATCGTCTCGAAATGGACGGGAATTCCCGTGACGAAACTCGTCGAGGGGGAACGCGAAAAACTTCTCCGCTTGCCTGAAATTCTACACGAGCGTGTCGTCGGTCAGAACGATGCGGTCGAACTCGTCGCGGACGCCGTTCTTAGCGCGCGCTCCGGCATCAACGATCCGAAGCGGCCGATCGGCTCCTTCATTTTCCTTGGGCCGACCGGTGTCGGAAAGACGGAACTCGCGCGGACGCTCGCCGAGGCGCTCTTCGACTCCGAGGAAAATATGATCCGCATCGACATGTCCGAGTACATGGAACGGCATGCCACATCCCGCCTCATCGGCGCACCGCCCGGTTACGTCGGTTACGACGAAGGCGGGCAATTGACGGAAGCGGTACGCAGACGCCCCTATTCCGTCGTGCTGTTCGACGAGATCGAAAAGGCGCACCCCGACGTCTTCAACGTGCTGCTGCAAATCCTCGACGACGGAAGGGTGACCGACAGCCACGGTTTGACGGTGAGCTTCAAGAACACCGTGATTATCATGACGAGCAATATCGGCGCGCATCGAATCGCGAACGGATTGACGGACGACGGCGAGATCGACGAAGCGGCAAAAGAAGGGGTTATGAACGAGATGAAGTCGCACTTCCGCCCGGAGTTCCTCAACCGGGTGGACGACATCATCCTCTTCAAGCCGCTCAAACTTGCGGAGATCGAGGCGATCGTCAAACTCACGATCGAGAGCGTGCGGAAGCGCCTCGCAGAGCGCGGCGTTTCGCTCGACGTCACACCGTCGGCATTGACGACCATCGCGAAAAACGCATACGATCCGATTTACGGTGCGAGGCCGATCAAACGTTATGTCCAGCGGCATCTGGAAACGGCCATTGCGAAGGAGTTGATTCGGGGAGAGGTCGGCGACGGCGGTCGCGTCACCGTGGAAAATCAGGGCAACGAAATCGTCGTACGCGTATAAAGCGACGTCCTTCACAAAAAAACCGCCTTCATCGCGAAGGCGGTTTTTTTATTTTTGAGCTCTATCGTTCTATTTGTTTGCGCGTCAGATCGCGACGCGTCTGTTTGCCGAGACGGCGGCCTCGCCGTGAATCTGTCGCAGCATCGCGACGCAGACTTCGAGTGCGCGTTTTCCGTCGCGTAAACCGACGAGCGGTTCGCGTCCTTCGCGAATGCAGTTGACGAAATCCTGAAGTTCCAGCTTCAACGGCTCGCGTTTCGGGAACACGGGGTGCTCGACGACTTCGACCATTCCCCGGCCCGGTTTCTGCACGCAGTGGTTGAGCGTCACATCCTGTGTCTCGTAATTGACGATCAAATACCGCTCCGGTTCGGTGATCTCCAACGTGCGCATCCGTTTCTCCGTGACGCGGCTGACCAGAATGTGTGCGATCGTGCCGTTCTGGAACTGAATCTGCGCAGAGGCGATGTCCTCGTGATCCGTGCGTACACAACGACCCATCGCGGAAATCGCCGCGATCTCCGAATGAACGAGCGACAGGATGATGTCGACATCGTGAATCATGAGATCCAGAACGACGCCGACGTCGCTGATGCGCGAGGAAAAAGGGCCCATTCTGCGGGATTGGATGAAGATTGGTTCCGACACCATGTCGCGTACCTGTTGAACCGCGGAGTTGAAGCGTTCGATGTGTCCGACTTGCAGGATCAGGTTTCGGTCGCTTGCGATGCGAAGAAGTTCTTCCGCCTCCTCTGTGCTTGCCGTCACTGGTTTTTCGATCAGAAGGTGAACGTTTCGTTCCATTGCCTTTTTTGCGACTTCGAGGTGTTTGACGGTTGGGACGACGATGCTCAATGCATCGGGTTTCGTCTCGTCCAGAAAACGATCGAGATCGGTATAGGCGGGAACGCCCAGATTTTCCGCGACATCGTTCGCACGCGACTCGTCGACATCCACAACGCCGACCAGCCGAGTCCCCAGAATTTCCGTATAGACTCTCGCATGATGCACGCCCAAGTGACCTACTCCAATCACACCAACTCTGACCGTGTTCATCGGATCACTCCTCTTTCGGAACTATATACATTGTCACGCCTCGGCACGTGTTTGTGGCATTTCAGAAATCCCGCAGCTTCACGAGAAGCAGCATTCGGTTTTTCTCGTCACCGCCGCGATAGGAGTAAAGATGATCGGTATTGCAGCAAGTGCAGAGGGGAAAGCGGAAGACGTTTTCGGTGGGGATCCCCACGCCGTGAATCTGTGCGGCGATTTCCGCGTGCAGATCGAACCGGACGAACGTCTCCCCTTTCTCGAAATTCGCCGGATGCCATGTTTTACATGCCCGCAATGTCGTGGGGTCATCCTTCCTTCTCGTATAGCAGCAAGGTCCGATTGCGGGACCAAGCCAAACAGATACCGATGCCGGTAAAAGGCTTCCGTAAAAATTTTTTGCGCGAGCCCAGGCAGAGGCAAAAATATTTTTCGTCGTCCCTTGGAAGCCGGAATGAAGGGCGATCGCCCAAGGATGCGGTTCGTAACTCGTGAGGACGATTGGCGAGCAGTCGGCGAAGCGAAGAGAAGCCGTCACAACCGAAGCGGGGTCGAAGGAGGGATCGAGATGCACGCCGTCCGCCATCACACGCTGCGGCAACGCCCATATCCGGCGTGCCTCGGCGATCGCGGTCCCGTGCACCTGATACGGCGCGATCAGCGAGTGCTCTCCGAGAAGAGGCCTGATCGCGCGCGCGATGCGCAGCGGGTCCCCTTCCGTCGAATCCATAAGCTTACCTCGCACGAGGAAATTCGCGGAGATGGCACCGGAGAGCGCCGGCGGCATAACGCACTCGATCCTCGTGCCGCTTTCAGCGTCGTGCCACCGAAAACCATGAAAGGCATTCATGTTATTCCGCATATCGCGCTCGAATATGTCCGGCGAGAAAAAGGCTGCCGCAACAAAGAACGAAACCGGATGGATTCGATGCCATCCGCGCCGCATGCAACGCATCGAAAGGGTCCTCCCAGGAGCCTGCCACGTCGACTCCGAGCGACAACGCAATCTCCGCCAGTTCCGCGTGCGGCATGGCACGCGGATTGGGAGGCTCCGTGCAGTACAGCGGTCGTCGCAGGGTCTTTAACTGTTCCAGGACAGGCGCGATGTCCTTATCCTTCATCACGGCAAAGACGACCGCACCGACGGTTGAGGCGGCGCTTCCCTTTCCCTCTCCTTCGATCGCAGACAACGTCTCGACCAATGCCCGCATGCCGTGTGCGTTGTGTGCACCGTCGACGACAATATCCGGCAAGCCGTCGTCGCAACGAAATCGTTCGAAGCGCCCCGGCCAGTTCGTATCGCGCAGCCCGTCGCGAAGAATTTTTTCGTCGATTGAACAGCCAGGGGGAAGAATTTTTTTCGAGAGAAGCGTCTGCAGAACGACGACTGCATGCGCCGCGTTTTCGGCCTGATGGACCCCGATCAGGGGCGTATGAAAATTCGATATGTTCGAAAGGGAAAAAGAGGTGCCGTCCAAATCGCAGCGAACGTCCCGAGGTAACGCGATGCGGTCCAACAGAAAGGGTTGCGCGCCGACACGATCACAGGTTGCGAGAAATTGGTCGGTCAAAGTGGCATCGTCCGCGGCATAGAAAGCGGGGACGCCGCCCCGCACCGCGGCAAATTTTTCCGAGGCGATCGCCTCGATCGTCGAACCCAGGTACTCCATGTGGTCCATGCCGATGGGGGTGATGACGGTCGCAATGGGGTCGCACGTCGAAGTCGCGTCGTACCTGCCCCCCATCCCCGCTTCGATCACCGCAATTCCGACATTTTCATCCGTAATCATCGAAAAAGCCATGGCGGTGAGATTTTCGAAAAAAGTCGGCTTCGAAGACCCTAGAACCTCATCATGTTCCACCGCCGATCTCATGGCATCGAAGGCGGCATTCCACGATTCGATCGGAAGAGGGCGCCCGTCGATTCGCAGGCGCTCCTGCAATGAAACCAAATGTGGACTTGTGTAAAGCGCCGTTCTGACGCCGGCGCGTTTTAGAATCGCCTCCAACGTCGCGGCGGTCGAGCCCTTGCCGTTCGTGCCAAGGACGTGAATTGCGCGAAATCGTTTCTGCGGCGATCCGAGCAAAGACAGAAGCCTCGACGTCCGCTCCAGTCCGGGGCGGATGCCGAGGCTCGAAAATTGCATCAAAGAATCAGTCAATCGGTGAAAATCATGTGTTCGATTCATTTCTCGTCTTCTACTTCAAACCGGCGATGTTCTCCTTGATCCTTGCCATTTGCAACTCTGCGTTTTCGAGTGCGAGACGCTCTTTTTCAACGACGTCGGCCGGTGCGCGATCGACGAAATTTTTATTGGCGAGCTTGCCGGAAATTTTTTGCGCCTCCTTCTCCAGCTTGGAGAATTCAGCCTCGAGCCGCGCGATCTCCTTCTCGGTGTCGAGCAGTTCGCCGACGGGAAAATAGAGCTCCCATTCGCTTGTGATGTACGAGATGCTCTTCGACGGTTTCACGGCGTCTGCGGGCAGAAACTCGATTGCTTCGACCTTTGCAAGGAGACGTGCCAAATCTTCGTTGTTCGAAAGGGCTTCGGTGTCCGCGGCGTGCTTGACCTTGAGACACATCTTCGGGGCGGTCTGTTGCGGGGGCATTTTGATCTCCGCGCGAAGATTTCGCATCGCGCGAACGACGGTTTGAATCGTATCCATTGCAGTTTTTGCAGCCACTCCCCCGTCGGGACATTTGGGCGTCGGCCACACGCTGCGTCCGAGAATCGACTGTGTATAGCCGAACGCGCTCCACAGCTCCTCCGTTGCGAAGGGGATGATCGGGTGCAGCAATTTCAAAACGTCTCTAAAAACGGCGTACAGCACGGACTGCGTCGCCCGCTTCCGTGCGTCGCCCTCGTCGCCGCGCAGCGCCGGTTTCGAGAGTTCGAGATACCAATCGCAGAGTTCCCCCCAGACGAAATCGTACATGAGACGGGAGGCTTCACCAAAGAAGTAGCCGTCGAGCAACCTCGTCATCTCTTCCGTAACGTCGGCAAGCCGCGACAATATCCACAGATCCTGCGTACGCAAGGAGGTCTCGTCGATCGCATCGAGGTCGTGTTGGGCATCTTCTATGTTCATCAATGCGAAACGCGCCGCGTTCCAGAGTTTGTTGAGGAAGAAACGATACGTCTCGATCCGGCTCTCGGAGAGGAAAATATCCCTTCCTTGCAGCGTCAGCGCCGCCAACGTGAGGCGCAGAGCATCCGCACCGTATTTGTCGATGATGTCGAGCGGATCGATGACGTTCCCCTTCGACTTGCTCATCTTCTGGCCCTTTTCGTCGCGCACGAGCGCATGGATGTAGACGTCGCGGAATGGCGGTTCTTTCATGAACTCGAGTCCCATCATGATCATGCGGGCGACCCAGAAGAAGATGATGTCGAAACCTGTCACGAGGACCGACGTTGGGTAAAACGTTTTCAACTCCGGCGTCTCGTCGGGCCAGCCCATCGTCGAGAAGGGCCAGAGGGCGCTGGAAAACCACGTGTCCAAGACGTCCTCGTCCTGACGCAGGTTGGTGCTGCCGCACTTGCATCCCGATGGTGTTTCCATGGAAACGAGCACTTCGCCGCAGTCGTCGCAGTACCAAGCTGGGATACGA
Organism: Synergistaceae bacterium OttesenSCG-928-I11; assembly: GCA_030266365.1. Taxonomy (GTDB): domain Bacteria; phylum Synergistota; class Synergistia; order Synergistales; family Synergistaceae; genus JAJDHV01. The sequence continues at coordinate 38,654 of JAJDHV010000005.1, forward strand.
TGCCCCCACCAGAGTTGTCTCGAGATACACCAGTCGCGAATGTTCTCCATCCACTGAAAGTATGTCGTCGTCCACTGTTCGGGGATGAATTTGATGTCACCCGCACGAACGGCAGCCATATCGGCCTCGGCAAGCGGTTTCGTTCGGACGAACCACTGTTCGGAGAGGTAGGGCTCGATGACCGTGTTGCAGCGATAACAATGCCCGACCGAATGGCGGTGCTCCGTCTCGCTGAGGAGCAATCCCGCTTCGGATAGGTCGCGAACGATTTGGGTTCTTGCGTCGAAACGGTCCATCCGGGCGTATTTCCCTGCGTTCTCGTTCATCACGCCATGGTCGTCGATGACCTGGATCTGTTCGAGATTGTGGCGCTGTCCGACCAGAAAATCATTGGGATCGTGCGCCGGTGTGATTTTCACGGCACCCGTTCCAAACTCCGGGTCTACCATGTTGTCCTCGACGATCGGTACGACGCGTCCGACGAGCGGAACGACGGCACGCTTGCCGATGAGGTGTCGGTTTTTTTCGTCACGCGGATGAACGGCAATCGCTGTGTCTCCGAGAATCGTCTCGGGGCGGGTCGTCATGACGGTGACGGATCCGCTGCCGTCATCGAAATCGTAACGAACGCTGTATAGCTTGCCGTCGAGTTCCTTGTGGTCCACTTCGAGGTCCGAAAGCGCCGTTTGGCAGCGTGGGCACCAGTTGATCAAGTATTTGCCGCGATAGATGAGATCTTTCTCATAGAGATCGACGAAAACCTTTCGCACCGCACGAGAAAGTCCCTCGTCCATCGTGAAACGCTCGCGTGCCCAATCGCACGACGCGCCGAGTTTTTTCAGCTGGTTGATGATTCGGCTTCCGTACTCTTCCTTCCACTCCCATACGCGCTCGATGAACGCCTCGCGGCCGAGCTCCTGCCGTGTCTTGCCTTCGGCTTGAAGCGTTCTTTCCACGACGTTCTGGGTTGCGATCCCCGCATGGTCCGTTCCCGGCATCCAGAGCACATTGTAACCCTGCATCCGCTTCGTACGGCACAGGATGTCCTGGAGCGTGTTGTCCAGTGCGTGTCCGAGGTGGAGAGACCCGGTTACGTTCGGTGGCGGAATGACGATGCTGAACGGTGGCTTCTCGCTTTTGGGCTCTGCGGCAAAGATTCCGTCGTCGAGCCATTTCTCATACCACTTGTCCTCTATCGGTTTTGGGTCGTAGCTTTTAGACAACCCTTCCAAGCCGGTTTTGTTGCGTTCCATCAAATTCGCTGCCTCCCCTGGTCAAAATAGAAGGTGTATCGGTATTGAATTGCCATATTGCATTCGCTTAATTCATATCCACCCGCAGATCCCGAACCGCTTGTTCGACGACGTCCCGCAAGCGGTCGACCTCCGCGTCGTTTTTTCCACCGGTTACGGAAGGAGGGGCGAGAGAGACAAGACCGTCTTTCATATATTTGCCGTATGTACTCTTTGCCTTCCCCTTTGGCAATTTATCCCCCTTCGTAAAAACAACGAGGCGGGGCATATCCAGACGATCCAGCCACTCGATCAATTCTTCGTCCGCGGCGAGCGGCCCGTGGCGAAAGTCGATCAGATGTACGACGAAGAGAATCGGCCTGTCGCCCTCGAAATATTGGTCGATCAGTCGCCACCAACTGTCGCGCTCGTCCCGGCTTCGCGCCGCATATCCATAGCCGGGTAAATCGACGAGAGAGAAAACGCACGCGTCTGGTGAATCCGCCGTGACGCGGTAAAAATTCAGACTTCTCGTCTTGCCGGGCGTCGAGCTGACGTGTGCGATTTTTTTGCTCGTCCTGTTCAGCAACGCGTTGATCAAGGTCGATTTGCCGACGTTCGATCGTCCGACCAATGCAATTTCCGGCACATCCGGTGCGGGCAGTTGCGTTTTATTGAACGCGGTGCAGGTCAGTTCGAATTTCCAGCGACTCACGGTTTTCGAGCATCGGCGAGTGTCAGTTTGAACACCTCGGAGACGTTTGTAACATAATGAAACGTCATACCATCTCTTGCCCAGTCGGCAAGCTCGTCGACATCCACCTTGTTCTCCTTCGGCACGATCACTGTGTAAATGCCGTTGCGCTTCGCCGCCAGAATTTTTTCCCGTACACCGCCAATCGGCAGCACGGAACCGCGCAACGTGAGTTCTCCGGTCATGGCGATATCGGAACGAACCGCGCGTTTCGAAAGAACGGAGAGTACGGAGAGTGCGAGCGTAACACCCGCGGATGGGCCATCTTTGGGGATCGCGCCCTCGGGGACGTGAATGTGTATATCGGTCTTGTCCCACTCGACGGAGGAGAGCTTATACTTCGCGGAATTCGCCCGCAGATAACCCAAGGCGGTCTGTGCCGACTCCTGCATGATCTCTCCGAGGTTGCCCGTGCAGGTAACGCGTCCTGAACCCTTCATTGCGGCGCTTTCGATGACGAGGACATCGCCGCCGGATTCCGTCCAGGCAAGACCCAAGGCAGCACCGATCGCGTCTCGCTTCGGCACGTTCGTCCCGTGCAGCTTGGGTGCGCCGAGATACTGTTTCAACGACGCATTCGAGATCGAAATGCGTTTGGGGATTTTTTTGCCCGCTTCTTGGTCGGCGACAATCTTCGTCGCGACTTTTCTCGCGATCTTCGAGAGCTGTCGATCGAGATTGCGGACACCTGCTTCCCTCGTATATTCCGTGATGACTGTTTTCATGACCTGCTCGGAAATCGAGACGTCATACCTGGAAAGTCCGTTGTCGTCAAGAATTTTCGGCCAGAGGTGGCGTTCGGCAATATGTAGCTTCTCTTCGACCACGTAGCCCGGTATGGAGATGATCTCCATACGGTCCAACAGGGGCCGCGGTATCGTGTGCGTGACGTTCGCCGTTGTGATGAACATCACCTGGCTCAGATCGAACGGCACCTCCAGAAAATGGTCCGTGAATAAATTATTCTGTTCTGGATCGAGGACTTCAAGCAATGCCGAAGAAGGGTCGCCGCGAAAATCCGTCCCGACCTTGTCGATTTCATCCATCAGCATCACGGGATTTTTGACCTCGGCCTGTTTCAGCTTTTGGATGATACGGCCCGGCATGGAGCCGATATATGTCCGGCGGTGTCCGCGAATCTCGGCCTCGTCGCGCATCCCGCCGAGCGAAAAATTGACGAATTTCCGATTGAGCGCCCGTGCGATCGATTTACCAAGAGAGGTCTTGCCGACACCGGGAGGGCCGACGAAACAGAGCACCTGGCCGCGCCGTGCTTTGTTCTCGCTCAGACGCTGCACAGCGAGGAACTCGAGGATCCGTTCCTTGACTTCGTCGAGGCCGTAATGGTCCTCATCCAGAACCTCCTTCGCGATACCGAGGTCGAGGCGGTCGGACGATTTCTTCTTCCACGGCATGTCTGCCAGCCATTCGATATACGTACGGGATACCGTGGCTTCCGCCGACATGTGCGGCATTTTCGAGAGGCGCTCCAACTCGAGCCGCGCCTTTTTCTCGACATCCTTCGGCATTTTGGCCTTTTTGATCTTTTGCAGCAATTCGTCGAACTCCGAAGAGGGATCCGATTGGCCGAGTTCCGCCTGAATCGCCTTCATCTGTTCTTTCAGGTAATACTCTTTGTTGTTGCGCTCGATCTCTCGGCGGACGCGATCGTGGATTGAGTGTTCCATCTCGAGCAAATCCGTCTCGCGGAGAAGAATGCGCAGCAATTTGTCCAAACGTTCTTCAGGGTCCAGAAGTTCGAGCAATTCCTGTTTGTCGGAAATTTTCACCTGGATGTGGGAAGCCACAATGTCGGCGAAAAGAAAGGGATCTTCTACATTGCTCAGCGAAAAAGCGATTTCCACCGGCAGTTTGGGGTGAAGGTTGACGTACCGTTCGAATTGTTCGGACACAGCACGCCGCAGCGGCTCCGCCCCGTCGGATACGTCGCCCTCGAAGGCAATCGGGATGACGTCTGCCGCAAGGTAATCGCCGGTCTGGATATAATCCTGCACGAGAGCCCGGGAATTTCCTTCGATCAGAATTTTCGTGGAACCGTCCGGTATCCGCACCATCTGAATGACACGGCAGAGCGTGCCGATCGTATAAAGCTCTTCGGGGTTGGGGTCGTCCGGCGTGTTTTCGCGTTGCGCCACGACGAACAGGTTTTTGTCGTTGAGCGACGCCTCCTCCACGCTTTTAAGAGAACGTGATCGCCCCACAAAGAGTGGGGCGATCACGCCGGGAAAGATCACGAGATCTCGAACCGGCAAAACGGGGAGAACCGACATTATGCGACCTCCCGCGAGTGTCTCGGCACGAACTCCGCCTCGCCCTGTCCGTTCACAAAATCGGCGGTGATGAGAATCTTGCCCGTTTTCTGGGTACGAGAGGGAAGTTCGAACATCAGGTCCAGCATGGAGCTTTCAAGGATGCTTCGCAAACCGCGTGCACCGGTCTTCTGGGCGAGTGTGAGCGTCGCGATTGCGTCGATGGCGTCCCCGGTGAAGGCGAGCTCGACATCCTCGAGAGAAAAAATGCGCTGGTACTGTTTGATGAGCGCATTGCGCGGCTCCTGTAAAATACGCACGAGCGTTTCATGATCGAGCGCATCCATCGGGACGCACACCGGAAGGCGACCGACGAACTCCGGGATAAAGCCGTACGACGTCAGGTCGCTCGGTTGAATTTCCTTCAGCAGTTCGTGGCTCTCTTCGGAATAATTGCTCAACAATTCGCCGCCAAAACCGATCGTCTTTTTATTCACCCTGCGCGCAATGATCTGTTCGAGCCCGTCGAACGCGCCGCCACAGATGAACAGAATGTTCTTCGTGTCGATTTGTACGAAGTCCTGATTGGGGTGCTTGCGCCCGCCTTTCGGCGGAACGTTCGACACCGTCCCCTCGAGGATGCGAAGGAGCGCCTGCTGCACCCCTTCGCCCGAGACGTCGCGTGTGATCGATTGCGATTCCGACTTTCTGGAAATCTTGTCTATTTCGTCGATATAGATGATTCCATGCTCTGCGGCCTTCGGGTCGTAATCCGCGGCCTGCAAGAGCCGGACCAGGATGTTTTCCACATCCTCGCCGACGTAGCCCGCTTCCGTAAGCGTCGTCGCGTCGGCCATGGCGAACGGCACTTTCAGGTAGTTTGCGAGGCTCTGTGCCAGCAGCGTCTTGCCACAACCGGTCGGTCCGAGGAGCAGGACGTTGCTCTTCGGAAGCTCGACTTCTTCCTTCGTACCGGACGCGATGGAGCGGATCCGCTGATAGTGATTGTAGACGGCGACGGACAAAACTTTTTTCGCCTTCTGCTGGCCGACGACGTATTTGTCGAGGTATTCCTTGATTTCCTCCGGCTTCGGCAGTTTTTCCTGCGTCGACGGGAGCGGGGCCGCATGATGTGCGGCCGGCGCATCCCCTTCGTCGCGTATGATCATATTGCAGAGTTGCACACAATCCGTGCAGATATAGGCGCTCGAACCTGCGATGAGTTTCGGAACCTCGTCCTGGCTCTTTCCGCAGAATGAGCAGCGCACCTTCCGCTTGCGACCGTCTCCGCTGTTATCGTATGGAAACATATTGTTCACCTACTCTTGGCAACGAGGACATTCAGCGCTTCGCGATGACTTTGTCGACCAGCCCGTACTCGACGGCGTCCTCGCCCGACATGAAGAAATCCCTGTCCGTGTCCTGTTCGATGCGCTGCATGGGCTGTCCGGTATGTTTCACGAGAATGTCGTTCAACGTCTGCCTCGTGCGGAGAATCTCGTCTGCCATGATTTTGATATCCGTCGCCTGCCCCTGTGCGCCGCCGCTCGGCTGATGGATCATGATCCGCGCGTTGGGGAGGGCGATGCGCTTGTCCTTGTCGCCTGCCGCGAGCAGAACAGCCGCCATACTCGCCGCCTGACCGGTGCAGATTGTCGATACCGGACACTTGATGTACTGCATCGTGTCGTAGATTGCGAGCCCGGCGGTCACGACACCGCCGGGGCTGTTGATGTAAAGGAATACGTCCTTATCGGGGTCTTCGCTCTCCAGAAAAAGCAATTGCGCGATGATGAGGTTGGCCATGCCGTCCTCGATCGGCGAACCGATGAAGATAATCCGGTCTTTCAGCAATCTGCTGTAAATGTCGTAGGATCGCTCGCCTCTTCCGGTCTGTTCCACCACGATTGGGACGAGATAGGATGTCGTGTCTATTCTTTTTTCCTGCATATTCCGTTCCTGTTCTCCGTTCTGATTGATTTGTTTAATCGGTCGTTATTCGTCGGTCTGCTGCGAAGTCTCCTCTGCCTGATCCGGCGTCTGTGTTTCGTCGCTCGATGCAGGTGTCTCCGCTGGAGGGTCGACTTCCTTGACCTTGACGAGCGTCGTCAGATGAGTCAGCGTATTTTTCGTGCGGACGCGGTTGGCGACGCTCGCGAACTCGTCGCGATTTTTACTGAGCATATCGGCAAGCTCCTGCGGATTTGCCCGCATGGAGCGTGCGATCTGTATGATCTCCTCGTTGAGTTCGTCACTTGTAAAGCTGATTTCATCCCTCTCCGCAAGGGCGTCCAGTACGAGTGAGTTGCGCACGGCTTGCGCTGCGCGCTTGCGAAGGTTGTTCTCGAATTCGGCGACATTGAGATTGTTCTTTTCGAGATATTCCTCGAGCGACTGATTCAAGTCCCGCTGAACCTGGTTGCTCTGGTCGCGTCTCATCGACTCATACTGCCGCTCGACCATCGTGTCCGGTACGTCGACTTCGGAAGCGTCCGACAAAACGGTGAGCGCGGACTCGCGGAGCGTCGCATCCGAACGATCGGACGCATTCTGCTCCATCTGTCGTTTCAATTCCGCCTTGATTTCGTCGACGGCCTTATACTTGCCCTTCGTGATCTCTTCGATCGTCTCATCGGTCTCTTCCGGGACGACCCGCTTCAAAAACTGAAGAATCTCCATGTCGTAACGCAGCGTCGCGCCGGCCATCCGCTCGTCGGGATAGTCGTCCTCGAGTTTGATGTCGAATGAAAATTCCTCGGCCAGTTTGTGCCCGACAATCGATTCGGCGATGTCTTTGCGGAGCGTCGAGAGGTGCAGCGTGTTTTTCTGGTCGCTCTCCAATGCTTCGGCCTTGTCTTCGCCCTCGACTCGATAGGAGGTGTACTGCGTTTCCACGATGTCGTCCATCGTCGCTTCGCGATCCTCGCCGGTCGGCTCGAATTTCGCATTGGCCTCCAGTAAATGGTGAAGTTCCTCGTCGACATCGACGTCCTCGACCCGATACACGATCTTCTCCGCTTCGAGCGTCGCGATATCCGGCAGCTTCACCTCCGGCCGCACCTCGAATGTGAAAGTGACTTCCAGCGGCTCGCCCTCTCTGAGTTCTTTCACATCGAGGTTGGGGTTCGCAACCAAGTCGAGGTCGTACTCCGAGACGATTTCTTCCAGCGCACTCTGCGCAAGGTTCTCCAACGTTTCTTTGTAGATCGCGCCGCGACCGAAATACATCTCCAACGTCTTCCTGGGGACATGTCCCTTGCGGAAACCTTTTATATTGACCTTGTTCGAGAGTTCTCGGACAGTGCGGGAAACCGCTTTGTCCACCTCGGACGCTTCATACACCGATTTTACAACGACAACGTTCCGCTCCTGAGAGAGGATTTCCGACTTCAAATATGACAGCCCCTTTCGGATTACCGACTACACGTCTAACCTGACAATTGTATCACAGAAATTATTTTTTTTGACCATTCGCAACGAAACAAAAAAGAGGCCCGTTCGGGCCTCTTGGAAGATGTTCGGTTCGCGTTCGGTCAGTGGCCGCTACGTCAAATAAGCCAGCTGTTCGTCGTCGTGTTACTCATCCGCTTGTGTTGATTCGAGAAGATCTGTTTGGTGTATTCATACGATCTGTGCGCCATCATGACTGTGAAGGTCACCGGCACATCCCCCAGCCAACCGTTGATATTCGCATACTGATAGTTGGTTTCCATACGCCCTCTTCCGGGCAGAACAACATCCGGTTCGGGGGTCGGGGATTTCGGCGGGAGCAATTGTTTGCCGATGTCGTACGTGTACATCGATTGATGCGCAATGTCCTGAATTCTTACGGGGGCGACTGTTTTGATATTCATCCGTGATCACTCCATATACGTCAGACGTTCTGGATTTCCTTGTACAATCATTATCGGACGTTTCGCCGATAAAATGACAGCAGATCGTCACATATGCGAGAGCGATTCGAGTAAGAAATGAACCATTGCACAACGTTTCGGCATACCCGACATCATTTTTCGCTCATCGCAAAAAACCTCCGTGTAAGAAATTCACGGCTTCCCTGCCGTGAGGATTTCGCAGAAATTAACAAACATTCGACCTAGCGTTGTAATTTTAACATAAACGAACGCTTTTGAAAACACTTCTTCATTTTTTCGTCAAATTCGTTAATGAGTAGAACAGCCTTTCGAACGTTGAAAAAATATAGTATGATTTGGATATGCTTGAGGAGGGTTGACACTCAAATATTATCGACCATAAACATTGGAGGTTACAAAATGTCTTTGCAGGATTCCGCCATCTACCCGGCACCACCGGAATACAATACATTCAAGAAAAAAATTCAGGATTTGACGGGGATCGACCTCGACGCGTACAAATATCAGATTCATCGCCGCATTCACATGCTGATGCAGAGATGGAACATGAAGACGTACGAAGATTATTACAAGACGATCGCGAACAACCCCGAGAAGCTCCGCGAATTCCTCGACTATCTCACGATCAACGTCACGGAATTTTTTCGTAACACGAACAGGTGGTGGGAGCTGCGCGACAAGATCATCCCCGAAATGTTCAAGGAACTTGGGCATCAGCGCATCAAGCTGTGGAGCGCTGGATGCTCGACGGGAGAGGAACCGTACTCGCTCGCCATTCTCGCGCTCGAGACGAAAGTCGCAACACCGCAGCCGGTGCTCGCGGCCGACATCGATAAGGGCGTCCTTGCAAAAGCGGAGAAGGGCGTCTACAACAAACGGCAGATCGCGAGCACGCCGAAGGAGTGGGTGCCGCGGTATTTCACCGACGTCGATGCGAACAACATACAAGTGAAGCAACAGGTGAAGGACAAAGTGAAGTTCAAACACATGAACCTCATCAAGGACCGCTTCGAGGCGGGTTTCGACATCATTCTATGCCGCAACGTCGTCATCTACTTCGGCCCCGAGACGAAGTCCGCGCTGTACAAAAAATTTCACGACGCACTGCGCCCCGGCGGCTATCTCATGACCGGCGCGACGGAGCAGATATTCGACTACAAAAATCTCGGCTTCGAGTCCGCGGGGCCGTTTCTCTACCGACGCCCAAAACGCTGAAGCCAACCTATGCACCAACGAAAAAGGAGACGATGCCAAAACCGGCATCGTCTCCTTTTTCGTTGGTGCTCATTTTATTCATCGCGATTGCGCTCGCAAAGTCAACCGGCTTTCGTCAGAAAATCTCCGATCTGAATGTCGACCCAGTCGGTCCGCTCCGGGACCTTGAGCGAGATCGTCATCGTGCCTGGCACGGCGATCACCTGATAGATGGTGTTCTCCGTCGTCGCCCCGAGGTCCTCGAGCCTTGTGTCCATGATTTTCTTCATGCGGGGGACGTCGATGCTTCCCTTGAAGTGTTCGGCCAGATTGAGCAGGTTCTGTCTGCGCGAACGCGTGTAGGAAAATTTCTTGTCGTCCGGCCGCGGAAGTCCCCAGGAGGGTTCCGTGAAGTGGTTAGTCGCGACCATGAGCCCCGGTCGTTTAACGGAGAGGCGTCTTTTGACGTCGAAAACAGGCCACTCGTAACAGCGCGACGTCTGATCGTCCGCCGCGCCGACGACATAGGCAAAGTTGGAGCGGGTCGTGTAGAAGAAGCTCTCGAGCTGTCCCAGATCCGGGGAGTCGAGAAGAAACAGGAAGAGTTCGGCGATCGTGGGGACTCGGTTGTGGTATTGCAACGCGCCGCCCGAAGGTTCTCCATTGTTCAGCGCAAGGAAAATGCCACGTTCGTTCATCCCGGTCGTGAGGTAGACGCAGCCCGGAAAACCGATCGTCGCGGTGGCAAGGGATCCATCGCTGGGGTGATAGACCGCGACGACCAGTTTCAACGCAAGTTCGCGAAACCAGCCGAAATAGTCGTAGTTGCGACCGTAGATGAGATGCGAGGACGAATACTCGCCCCATACGGCAATACCGGTGCAGTGCGTGGGTTTCGTCATGGCATCGGCGTTCTGCCAGACTTCCGCTGCGACGAGCACCTCCATGGCGTTTAGCAGGATATGCTGCGACAGGTCGAGGCCGGACGTTTCGGACATGCCCGCCAGAACCTCGCGCAGCTTGTGCGGATAGTTTGCGTAAAAGCTGCCGGCAACGGCTTCCGCCGACTCCTTCGTCAAGCGGTTCGATTTGAGAAGAACCTCTTCGACCGCATATGCATAAGCCGCTTTGAGGTGTCCGGACAGGAGCGCTCCATATTGCCGCCCCATTTCACGCCAAGTGCCGTGAAGGTCGACGACGGAAAAGTTTTCGAATTTGCTTACGGAACCGTTTCTATCCGACAATACAATCACCTCTTATTCGATTATAACAGCAACCGCGCATTTTTTTCCTGCAAGATGCTAAAATGCTGCAATGTTCAAACAAAATATTTTTTCAAAAGAAACGATCGTTCCGAACCAGACGCCATTGGATCGCGACGTGGAGGAAAAGCTTTGCGCGTACGCACGCCTCCTGTCGGAGGGCAATGCACGCGCACGATTGACCGGTCCCTCCGACCCCGGCACGATTTACGAGGAGCACATCCTCGACTGCCTCTACGCCCTCCCCTTTCTCGAAGGGGCTGAGTCCTTCATCGACGTTGGCACAGGAGGCGGATTGCCCGGCCTCGTGTTCGGCATCTGTCTACCGAATTCGCGCGGCGTCCTCATCGACAGCGTGGGCAAAAAAGTCAAAATCGTCGCAGACATCGCATCACAACTCGGCTGTTCGAACATCGAAGTCCAGCACGTGCGCTCCGAGGAATATGCACAGGAAACGCGCGAGCATTTTTCCGTCGCGACCGCCCGCGCAGTCACATCCGCACCCGTCCTTGCCGAATATCTCTCCCCTTTCGTCAAGACAGGCGGGCGGATCGTCGCGTTCAAAGGCCGCAATGCCGAATCGGAGATCGAACCCGCGCGCGCCAGATGGGAAACGCTCGGACTCTCGGAACCGCGCCTCTATCCCTACACCCACAAAGAAAAATCTCGTTTCATCGTTGTATGGACGAAGATAAAAAATGCCCGGCTCGCTTCCCGCGCAAGCCGG
>JAJDHV010000050.1 GCA_030266365.1 Synergistaceae bacterium OttesenSCG-928-I11
TCGTTGAGGTGTACACGGCTGCGATCGAGTGTGGGGCGACGACGCTCAACATCCCCGATACGGTCGGGTACGCGATGCCGACAGAGTTCGAAAATTTTTGCCGGACGATCATCACGCGGGTGAACAAGCCGGGCGTGGTCTGGTCGGTGCACTGCCACAACGATTTGGGTCTTGCGGTGGCGAATTCGCTTGCGGCGGTCCGCGCGGGCGCGAGGCAGGTCGAGTGCACGATCAACGGCCTCGGTGAGCGCGCTGGAAACGCGTCGATGGAGGAGATTGTCATGGCACTCCGCACGAGGCAGGACCAATTCGAGGCGATTACAAAGATCGACACGACGAAGCTCTACAGCACGAGTAAGCTGGTGCAGAACCTGACGGGCGTTGCGGTCCAGCCGAACAAGGCGATCGTCGGCTCGGGCGCGTTCGCACACGAGGCGGGTATCCACCAGCACGGCATGCTCTGCAACGCGGCGACGTACGAGATCATGACGCCGGAGAGCGTCGGTGCGCCGGGGACGGAATTGCATCTGGGCAAGCACTCGGGCAGGCATGCTTTCAACGAGCGTGTTGAGAAACTGGGTTATCAGCTCGACAAGGAACAGAGCAAGAAGGCGTTCGAATATTTCAAGGAATTGTGCGACAAGAAGAAGGACGTGACGGACGGCGATATCGAGGCGTTCCTGCTCGACCGCGTCTCGCAGGCGGTGCCGGAGAAACAGTACGAGCTGAAGGATTTCACGGTCGCGGTCGGTTCCGGCGGCAAGCCGACGGCGTCCATCACGCTCATGCACAAGGATCAGGAGTTTACGGAGGCGGCGGTCGGCAATGGGCCGGTCGACGCGTCGTACAAGGCAATTTTGAAAATTCTGGGCTTCGCGCCCGAGCTGGTCGAGTTCCGCATCCGCGCGACGAGCGAGCTCGCGGACGCGCTCGGCGAGGCGAATGTGATTCTGCGGTACAAAGAGATTCGCGCACAGGGCCGCGGAACGAGTACGGACATCATCGAGTCGACGATCCGCGCGTATATCGAGGCGGTGAATCGCCTCTACTCGACGGCGGCGGCGAAGGAGGTCTCGATCTGATGGGCGCGATGACGATGGCGGAAGCCATTATCGCGGCCCACACGACCGACAACGTCGCGCCCGGCGCAATCTGTCAGGTGAAGGTCGACTTCGCGTTCGCGAACGACATCACCGCGCCGCCCGCGATCGACGAGTTCAGGAAGATGGGCGGCGTCAAGGTCTTCGACCCGAAGCGCTGCGGCATCCTGCCCGACCACTTCACGCCGAACAAGGACATCGCGTCGGCGGAGCAGTCGAAAAAAGCGCGCATCTTTGCGCGGGACCAGGGCCTGATGTACTGGGAGGTTGGGCGCGTCGGCGTCGAGCACGCGTTTTTGCCGGAGATGGGGCAGACCCTCCCCGGCGAGATCGTGATCGGCGCGGACAGCCACACCTGCACGTACGGCGCGCTGGGCGCGCTCGGGACCGGTGTGGGGCAGACCGACCTCGCGGCCGTCTGGGCGTTGGGCGAGACGTGGCTGCGGGTGCCGGAGACGATCAAGGTCGTCATGAATGGTAAGCCGTCCGAGTGGATCGGCGGCAAGGATCTCATCATCGCGCTGATCGGGCAGATCGGCGTCGAGGGCGCGCGGTACAAGGCGCTCGAGTTCCACGGAGACGCAATCGCGCACCTCTCGATGGACGACCGCTTCACGATGGCGAACATGGCGATCGAGGCGGGCGGCAAATGCGGCCTCTTCGTGCCGGACGAGAAGACGCTCGCGTACGCGAATGCGCGCGCATGCCGCGATTTCACCCCGATCTACCCCGATGCGGGCGCGAAATACGCGCAGGTCGTCGCGATTGACGCGGCGTCGCTCGAACCGACGGTGGCCCTCCCGCACCTGCCCGGCAACGCGAAGCGCGCGCGCGACTGTGCGGAAATGGAGATCGATCAGGTCTTCATCGGGAGCTGCACGAACGGAAGAATTCGCGACATGGAGCTCGCGGCGAATATCCTCAAGGGCAGAAAAGTGCACGACCGCGTCCGGCTCATGGTCATCCCCGCGTCGTACGAGGTGTACAACGAGGCGCTGGACCGCGGCTGGATCCGTATCTTCACGGACGCTGGCGCGGCGGTCTGCACACCGTCGTGCGGGCCGTGCATGGGCGGACACCTAGGCATCTTGGCCGAAGGGGAGCGTTGTGTCTCGACGAGCAACCGCAACTTTGTCGGCCGCATGGGACACCCGAAGAGCGAGATCATCCTCGCTGGGCCGATGGTCGCCGCGGCAAGCGCGTTGACCGGACGCGTCACCGATCCGCGGGATCTGTAAGGGGGCTCCTGAGATGAGCGAGAACGAAAAACTGCGCGGCAACGCCTGGGTGTACGGCGACAACGTCGACACCGACGTCATCATCCCCGCGCGCTACCTGACGACGAGCACCCCGGACAAGCTTGCGCCGCACTGTATGGAGGACATCGACACGACGTTTGCGTCGTCGGTGAAGCCCGGCGACATCATCGTGGGGGGCAACAACTTCGGCTGCGGTTCGAGCCGCGAGCATGCGCCGATTGCGATCAAGGCGGCGGGCGTCTCCTGCGTCATCGCGGGGTCGTTCGCGCGGATCTTCTTCCGCAACGCGATCAACATCGGTCTGCCGATCCTCGAGTGTCCGGAAGCGACGGAGCCGGGCGCGGTGAACAAGGGCGACGCGCTTGACGTGGACCTGTCGACCGGCGTCATCGAGAACAAGACGAACGGAAAGATTTTTACGGCGCAGCCCGTGCCGGAGTTCCTGCAGCGGCTCTTCACCGTCGGCGGACTCGTGCCGTATGTCCGCGAAAGATTGGGTAAGGCATCATGAACGGGACGAAAAAAAATTACAGCGTCGCGGTGGTCGCTGGCGACGGCATTGGGCCGGAGGTGATCGCCGAGGCGAAGAAGGTCGCGGAGGCAGCGGCAAGCAGCGAGGGGGCGTCGTTCGAGTGGGTCGAGTACCCCTTCGGCGCGGCACATTACCTGAAGACGAACGAGATTCTGCCCGAGTCCGCGCTGGTCGAGATGGGGGAGACCGACGTCATGCTCTTGGGCGCCATCGGCGATCCGGCGGTGAAGCCCGGCATCCTGGAGCGGGGCATTCTGCTGACGCTGCGCTTTTTCTTCGACCAGTACGTCAACCTTCGTCCGGCGATGTCGCTGCCGAACGTGCCGACGCCGGTGCCGCTCACCGAGCGTATGGACAGCGTCGTTGTGCGCGAGAACACGGAGGACCTCTACATGGGTCTCGGCGGTGTTACGCAGGACGGCTCCTGCGACCTCGACATGACGCTCGAGCGGGGGGGCTACTCCCTGCGCGGCAGGCTCCAGCTGGCGATGACGCCGGGGATGCCATTCGCGGCGCAGGTCGCCCTGAACACGAAGTACGGCGCGTCCCGCATCGCGCGCTATGCGTGCGAAACGGCGAAGAAGCGCGGCGAGAGCCGCGTGACGATCGTGACGAAGGCGAACGCTGCCCCCGCGCTCTACGGATTCTTCGAGCAGGTCGCGAAGGAGACGATCGAAGCGGAGTACCCACAGATCGAGTGGGACCTGGCGAACGTCGACGCGCTTTGTTATCACCTCGTCCGCAAACCGACCGCGTACGGCGTGCTGCTCTGCCCGAACCTGTTCGGCGACATCGTGAGCGACCTTCAGGCCGCCCTCGCGGGTGGGCTTGGCACGGCTGCGGGCGGCAACATCGGCGACGGGCTCTCGATGTTCGAGCCGGTACACGGTTCGGCCCCGGACATCGCGGGGACCGGCAGGGCAAACCCGATCGCGGCGATCCTGTCGGGCGCACTCATGCTCCGCCACCTTGGGCTGGACGCGTCCGCCGCGAAAGTGGAGGGCGCGGTTTCGAAGTATCTCGCGCAAACGACGAAATCCGGATTGCCGCATGAGTTTGGCGGCGAGGCCTCCTGCACCGAAGTCGGAGATTTCGTCTTACGGCATCTCGATTGAAACGAGCTACGAAAAAAATTTTTATAAAAAGAGGATAATCACATGGAATTGACAGGCGCACAGATAGTCATGAAATCGCTGGAGGACGAGGGGATCCACACGATCTTCGGCCTGCCCGGCGGAACCGTCATCCCCCTGTACGACGCGATTTACGATTCGCCGATCAAGCACGTCCTCGTACGTCACGAGCAGGCGGCGGCCCACGCCGCGGACGGTTTTTCACGCGCCGGCGGGGGCGTAGGCGTCTGTGTCGCCACGTCCGGGCCGGGCGCGACGAACCTCGTCACCGGCATTGCGACGGCGCACCACGACTCGTCCCCGATGCTCGCCATCACGGGGCAGGTCTCGACGTCGGTCATCGGCACGGATTTTTTCCAGGAGGCGCACATTCTGGGCATCTCCCTGCCGATCGTGAAGCACAGCATGCAGGCGCGCGCGCCGGAGGACATCCCGCAGATGATCCGCGACGCGCTCTTCATCGCCTCGACGGGGCGCCCCGGGCCGGTCCTGCTCGACCTGCCGGTCGATATCCAGAAGGGGTTGGGCGCGTACACGAGGCCGAAGGGGACGTTCTTCCCCGGCTACAAGGCGGAGATGCCGGAGGACCTCTCGAAGCTCGACGAGGCGGCGCACCTCATCCGCAACGCGAAACGGCCTGTCTTGATCGCGGGCAACGGCATCAACATCTCCGGCGCGTTCGACGAGCTCAGGCAGTTTGTCGAGACGCTGGAAATTCCCGTCGCGACCTCGCTCCTGGGCAAGGGGACGATCCCCGGGAATCACCCGTACTCGATCGGCATGCTGGGCATGCACGGCAACGCCGTCGCGAACCGCGCGGTACTGAATGCCGACGTGATCGTCGCGGTCGGCACGCGTTTCAGCGACCGCAGCACGGGGCGGAGCGCGGATTTCGCTCTCGATTCGCGCGTTATTCACATCGACCTCGACGAGGCGGAGATTCACAAGAACATCGACGCGAGCGTCTGGCTCATCGGCGACGCGAAACGCGTTCTCAAAATTTTGCTCAAAGAAGCGGCAGGACAGGACTCGTCCGCGCGCAGTAGGTGGACGGACGAGCTGGGACGCATGGATGCGCTGGAACCGCTGCGCCGCAACGCGCCGACCGGCGAGGTCTATCCGTGGCAGATCTTCGACGCTCTGGACGAGGTGACGCAGGGAGAAGTGACCGTCACGACCGAGGTCGGCCAGCATCAGATGTGGACGGCGCTCTACCACAAGTCGATCCACCCGAGGCACTTTCTGACGTCGGGCGGGCAGGGGACGATGGGCTTCGGCATCCCGAGCGCGATCGGCGCGCACTTCGCGCGACCGGAGGTCCCCGTCGTCTGCATCGCGGGGGACGGCAGCGCCATGATGAACATTCAGGAGCTGGACACCTACGCGCGCTACAATCTGCCGATCAAGATTCTGCTGTTCGACAACAACTGCCTCGGTATGGTGCGTCAGTGGCAGGATCTCTTCTACGAGAAGCGCTTCTCGAACACGCTCTACACGCGCTGCCCCGACTTCGTGAAGATCGCCCATGCGATGGGTGTCGAGGCGTTCACTGCGGACGATCCGCGGACGCTGCCGCAGGCGATCGAGCGGGCCTTGAACACGCCCGGTCCCGTTCTGGTGCGCATCCCCATCCCGCAGACGGAGAACGTCTTCCCGATGGTGCCCGCGGGCGCCTCGCTCGACGAAATGATCGTGTAGAAAACGCCGACATCGTTTTTTCGGCGCAAACAAATAAAAATTGCCTTGCAGGCTTCGACAGCCTTGCAAGGCAATTTTTTTAAGCGCGGCTTTCCCCATTTCGGGGGATGTAGTAATATCCGTAGCGGACTCGAAAAAAGGAGAGGTTGCGCAATGAATCGAACGAAAAAAATCGAGACGGTGGCGCTGATCGGACTCGGCGCGATGGGGTGTTCGTACCTGGGAAAAATTTCCGAGACGATCCCCATGGAGAAGATCCAGGCGATCGCGAGCGGTGCGCGGGCCGAACGATATCGGAAGAACGGCATCATCCTGAACGGGCGGCGGATCGATTTCCCGATTGCGGAGCCGAACGAAGCGAGATTCGCGGATCTGCTTATCTTCACGGTGAAGTTCAATCAGTTAAAAGAAGCAATCGAAGAGGCGCGCGGCGCGGTGGGGCCGGACACGATCGTCATCTCGCTGCTGAACGGCATCACGAGCGAAGGCCTGATCGCAGACGCTTACGGGGAGAAGCACGTGCTGTACAGCCTCGCGCTCGGCATCGACGCGACGAGATCCGGTGACGAGACGAACGTCACGGTCTACGGCGTCATCCCGTTCGGTGCGGCGCGGAACGAACCGGGACATTACGATGGCAGGGTAACGGCGCTCAAGGAATTTTGGGACCGCGTCGGGTTGAACAGCGAGATCCCGGAGGACATGCACCGCGCCCTCTGGCAGAAGTTCATGATGAACGTCGGCGTCAACCAGACCGCGGCGGTTCTCGAAGCGCCGTACGGCGTTCTCCAGCGCGGCAGGGAAGCGAGAGCTCTTGTCGTCTCCGCCATGGAGGAAGTCGTCGCATTGGCGGCATACGAGGATATCCACCTTGGACGGGCCGACATCGACCGCGCCCTCACCGTCCTGGACACGCTCTCCCCGAACGGCAAGTGCTCCATGCTCCAGGACGTCGAGGCGAAACGCCAGACCGAGGTCGCCATCTTCGGCGGCACCGTCGCCCTTCTCGGCAAAAAACACGGCGTCCCAACCCCGGTCAACGATATGCTCGTCCGAATTATTCGGGCGAAGGAGGAGACGTTCGAATAGAGCGCGATCGATTTCGATCGATTTGGATTTGGAGGTGTGCGTTTTGAAGATCGAGGATTTCAAGCTGGAAGTGTTTTTCGGGAAATATGAGTTCACCGCGCCCTATCTGCTGACGCAGTCGGACTGCGAGGCGATGACGATGCGCGACCTGTTGGCGTACGAGCCGGGATCGGCGGACGAGCTGATGGACTGCTGGCTGGGCTACACGGAGGTGCAGGGCAGCCCCGAGCTGCGGGGGCTCGTCGCCTCGCTGTATAAGAAGATGTCCGACGCCGACATCCTGATGCACACGGGCGCACAGGAGGCCATCTTCGCCTACATGAACGTGATGCTGGAAAAGGGCGACCACGTCGTCGCGATGTTCCCGACCTATCAGTCGTTGTTCGAGGTCGCGAACGCCATGGGGTGCGAGGTCTCCCGCTGGGAACAGAAACATACGGGGCACGGCTGGGCGCTGGATTTCGACGAACTGCGCGGGCTGATCCGCCCGAACACGAAGCTGATCGTCGTCAACACCCCGAACAACCCGACGGGCCGCACGCTGAAGCGCGAGGAGATCGAGACGCTGTGCGAAATCGCGGAGAAAAATGGAGTATACGTGTTCGCCGACGAGGTCTATCGCGGCCTGGAGCTGGACGGCCTCGAGCGGCCGTGGGTGGCGGACGTCTACGACCGAGCGACGTCGCTCGGCGTCATGTCGAAGGCGTACGGATTCGCCGGCCTGCGGATCGGCTGGGTCGCTTCCAGGGACGGAGACCTGCTTGCGCGGATGACGAAGTTCAAGCACTACCTGAGCATCTGCAACAGTTGCGCCTCGGAGGCGCTGTCGATCGTCGCGCTCAAACACGGGCAGGAGATCCTGCGGAGGAATCTTGGCATCATTCGGGAGAATTTGAAGGTCGCGGACGAATTTTTTTCGCGATACCCGAACCTTTTCGAGAATAACCCGCCGCAGTGCGGCCCCGTCGCGTTTCATAAAATGAACATCGAGACGCCGATGGGCGACTTCTGCGAGCGCCTGGTGCAAAAATCGGGCGTCCTGTTGCTGCCCTCCGACATCTACGACTACGAAGGACCGTTCTTTCGGATGGGGTATGGCCGCAGGAGTTTTCCGGAAAATCTGAAAAAGTTTGAAGAGTATCTGATCCGCGAAAAACTTGTGTGAACGCGCGTCGGACGGCTCGTTTCGTTATGAAAATCCCCTGTTGCCTTCGGGCAGCGGGGGATTTTTTTGAGGTGCGCGATGACGATGCTTGAAAATTTTTTCTTTATTTATTGAGAATCTATTGCAATAAATGAAACAAGCGCTATACTCATCTTGTCATACGAAACGGAGGCAGTTCAGAAATGCACAACCCAGAGGGTGGGTTGACGCCCGCACAGTCGAACCGATCGTCCGATAAACTTCTCAAACTGCTGGAGGCCCTGACCGAGCAGTCTGAGCCACTTCGCCTTCAGGACATCGCTCAACTGTGCGACATGAACGCCAGCACGGCCCTTCGTTTTCTGACCGCGTTGCAGCAGCGCGATTATGTCGCGCAAGACATCGACACGGGGCGATACTACATCACGTTCAAGATCTGCGCGCTTGCACAGAACGTCTCCACGTTCAGCGACATCCGAAATATCGCGCTCCCGTTCATGCGCAGCGCGGCCAAGATTTTCTCCGAGTCGTGCAACCTCGCCATCGAGAACGACATGACGGTCATGTACATCGACGTCGTGCACGGCCCACAGAAGATGCTCATCAGTACGCAGCGCATCGGCAACGTAGCGCCCATGCACAGCACCGGCGTCGGCAAGCTCTTCCTCACCGAGTACGGGCAGGCGGAGCTGGATCGTCTCGTCGCGGTCAAGAAACTGGAGCGCCTGACGGAGAACACGTTTTCGGACGAGGTCTCGCTCAAGGAGGAGTTGGAACGCATCCGCACCTGCGGATATGCCTTCGACAACCAGGAGTGCGAGGTGGGTGTCCGCTGCATTGCCGCCCCCATCCGCGACTACACCGGCAGGATCAAGGCTGGCATCAGCATCAGCGGCCCTGCAGTCCGGATGACCGACGACCACATATTCGAGCATCTGCCCTATCTTCTGGAGACCGCCGAGCAGATATCCGTCCGCATGGGGTGGCAAAAGCGGGATTGATTTGACCTGTCGATTGTCGCAAGAGCCCAGTGAGGGCGTTTTTTTGTATCTCGAAATTGATAAATGAAATTTCAATTTTATTAAATGAAATGCAAATTTTCAAGCGACACGCGCAAGGGATATACGTGCTTCGGTGGGCTGTCGCAACCGTTTCGACTTTCTCTGCATGTGCAGGGCGAGAATGGATTCAATAAAACCAAGGGAGGAATGAAAATGTTCAAAAGAAGTCCGCTGGTGATGGTGCCGGGGCCGACGCCGGTTGCTCGCTCCATACAGGATCAGCTCGGCAGGGAGACGATCTCGTTCAACGATCCGCGCTTCGTGAAGGATTCGCAGGCGCTGGTGAACGATCTGCGCGACATGTGGCGGTGCGACGGCATCGCGTTCGTCGTCGCGGGCTCCGGCACGATGGCGATGGAGATGGGGATATCCAACATCTCATCGAAGAGCGACCGGGTGCTCGTCTGTTCCAACGGCCACTTCGGCGACCGCTACATCGACATCTGCTCGCGCAAGGGGTTCGAGATGGAGACCTTGAAGGCGAAGTGGGGGCGCTCTGTGACCGTCGAGGAGATCGACCGCAAATTGTCCGAGAAAAAATTCGATATTCTGGTCGCCACGCACGTCGAGACGTCGACCGCGGTCGAGCTGCCGCTGCGCGAACTCTGCAACATGATGCGGGAGAAATATCCGGACACGCTGGTCGTCATCGACGGCGTCGCGTCGGCCGGGGGCGTCGAGTTTGCGATGGACTGGGGCATCGACATCATGTTGACCTGCTCGCAGAAGTGCTTCGGCATCTCGCCGGGGCTGGGCATCGTCTGGGCGAGCCAGCGGGCCATCGAGAAGCGCCAGTCCATGCCCCCGCTCACCGAGTCGTACGTCGACTTCGAAAAGTGGATTCCGGTCATGAAGGATACGATGAAATACTGGGGCACGCCCGCCGTCAACATGGTCTGGAGCCTCATGGAGGCGGTGCGGATCATCAAGGAGGAGGGGCTCGGGGAGCGCTACGCGAGACACCGGCTCCACGCGAAGGGCATGCGCAGCGCGCTGGAGGATCTTGGCTTCAAGATGGGCGCCGAAGAGGGCTTTACCTGCCCGACGCTCACCGTGGTGCTGTATCCGGACGGTTTTTGCGCGGACGACGCCAAATTTCGCGACACCGTGTACGACGAGGGCGCGCACGTGGCGGGTTGCCTCGGCGAGTTCGCGGGCAAGGGCTTTCGCGTCGGCCACATGGGCAACGTGGACGCGCACATACTGGTGTCGACCGTCGCCGCGATCGAGCGCGCCTGCATGCGCTGCGGCTGGAAGATCGAACCGGGCCGCGCGCTGGGCGTTCTGCAGAAGCACCTCGTCTCCGGGGCATAGAGCCGTCTTTTTGCGCCGCGCGACAAAAGAGAAGGGGCTGCGTCATAACGACCAGCCCCTGATTTTTTTGCCTATAGAGAAATTTTATTGTCGTGCCTGCTGTCAAATATTGGCGGAGGTGTGTGGCCGCCAAATAATGCTTGTAAGGATTTGCTATTTCAAGGTTTGCTTTTTTAAATTTCAAATTTCATCCGGTTTTTCCTCCGGTTTATGTTGTAGCTGGAGCATCGAAATCCATCGGATTTTACCTCGGCGGTCTGCACCTCGAACACGGATCATACCCCGCAGCCTTCGCATCGGACTTTGCGTTACAGCTATTTTTTATAAACGTCTCCTCGTGACTCGACGTATTTGATGAGGATCAACTGCGCTTCGATATCGACCGCCATCAAAATCCGCCAGTCTCCGACTCGTAAACGCCACTCGTCCCTACCCTTCAGCGGTTTCAAATCTCCCGACAAACCTGCATATAGCTTGTGAATAGCCTCAAGAATACGTCGTTTATCCGGGTTTGGGATTTTGTCAATGCGTTTTTCCGCGATCGGAGCGATTGTGATTTCCCAAGGGTTTACCATAAATCTTCCATAGCTTCTTTGAAAGGGCGTCCTTCTCCTCGAGCCAGTTCTGCATTGGCAATGAGAAGCCCTTCTTCTTCGTTCGCGGTTAAAGCGGGCTCGTCGTCATGCTCGAGAGAGCGGATATACGCAATAGCCAGAGCGGCCTTTTCATCCGACAGTCGGCGAAAGCGACGGTATAAGGTTTTTCTTTCGAAAATCTGCGCATTGGTCATGGTAATCAACTCCTCGGGGCCATTATATCAAAATTCGTTGCCCCGCGTGGTACTTCTCGCCCGTGCGTGTGATGTAGACCGTCACGTTCGCGATGGCTGGAGCGACGGTGAAGGCCAGGAATAGGGCGAGGAGTAGGGTGGATAGGGTTTTACGGAGTGGGGTCATCGATTTTCTTTTCCTCTTTTTCTGTTTTGCCAAAAAAATATACATAAAAAGGGGGTGGTCATAAA
>JAJDHV010000051.1 GCA_030266365.1 Synergistaceae bacterium OttesenSCG-928-I11
CCCGACCTGATCGAGTCCGTCCCCGGCCTCCAGGTCATCCGCAGCAGGGGACGCCACAGCTACACCGTCGCCTCCGTCCGCGGCAGCACGTCGTCGCAGGTGGCGGTCTATGTCGACGGCGTTTTGATGAATTTACAGAGCGAGGCCGCGGTCGACCTCTCGTCGATTCCGGTGGACAACGTCCTGCGCATCGAGGTCTACCGGGGATACATCCCCGCGAAATTCGGCGCACAGGCCATGGGCGGCGTCATCAACATCGTGACGAAGCAACCCACGGAGCCGGAGACAAACGTCACGCTCGGGGCGGGCTCGTTCGGCCGCTACAAGGGCAACGTCTCCTACGGTGCGCCGCTGGGCGACGGGACGCTGTTCGCCGCGTTCGGCTACGAGACGTACGACGGCGACTATAAATACTGGAACGACAACGGCACGCCGTACAACGCGACGGACGACTACACGGGCAAGCGCCGCGACAACGGCTTCGAGAACATGGACCTGCTTCTCAAATGGCAGGACGAACACTGGCGGGCGAAGGCCTCGTGGGTGCGGAACGACCGTGACCTCGCGCTGCCCGCGCCGGGGATCGACAAGCCGGGCATGGGCCAGCAGTCGGGCGCGAAGCTCGACACCGACCGAGTGGACGTCCTCGTGGGGCGCACGCAGACGGCGGGCGCGGTCAACTGGGATTGGGAGCTCAAGTACACGGACCAGAAGAAGGACTACGACAGCAGGCGAGGCGACAACCTGAGCCAGATCGGCGCCATGAACGTCTCGAAGAGCTCGTACGACACGACGCGCTTCGGCGCGACCGTCACCGCGAGCTGGAGCGCGGGGGAGCGCCACTTTTTCGAGGCGTTGCTCGATTATTCGGATGAGCGGCTGAAAATCGGCGGTGCCACCGTCTCCGAGTATCTGGGCGGCACCGACAAATATACGCGCGAGGGGTGGAGCGCCACGCTTCAGGACACCGTCGCGCTCGACGCGGCGGGCACGCTTCTCTTGACGCCCTCCCTCCGCTGGCACAAGGAGGGGGACGACGACGAATTCACGTGGCAGGTCGCCCTGGCGAAGGAGTTCGGCCCCGCCTGGATGCTGAAGGCCGCATACGGCACCTACGCGCGCGCGCCGAACATGTACGAGCAGTACGGCGACGGCGCGTTCATCCTCCCCGCCGCAAACAACATGAAGTGGGAGACGGGCGAGCAGTTCGATCTGGGCGTCGCCTGGACGGGCAACGCGGGGCGCGCGCGCTCGAACGTGTCGCTTGCCTACTTCTGGCGCGAGACGGACGACCTGATCGAGTTCAACATGGAGAGCCCCCGCTACGGGAGATACGCGAACATCGCACATGCGAAGGTGCGCGGCGTCGAACTCGAAACCGGCCTTGACTGGGAGAAGTGGGCGTTCACGCTCTCGGGCACGTGGATGGACGGGAAGAACGAGACGCCGGACCACGCGGGCTCGACCCGGCAGTACGGCAAAACGCTGCCGAACCGCCCCGAGTGGAGCGGAACGGCGCGCCTCACGCGGAAATTCGACCGCGCGTCCGCGTTCGTCGAGTATCAGTACATCGGCGAGAACTATGCCGATTCGTCCGAGCAGGTGTTGTTCGACAGCCGCAACGTCTGGAACGTCGGCGTGAAATATCGCTTGAGCCCGACCGCGCAGTTGATCGCGGGAATCGATGACGTCTTCGACGAGGCGGACGACTGGCGCATGCGCGCGAACGGCCCGACGCGGATGCTCTGGCACCCGATCGAGGGGCGCTCGTACTACCTGACGTTGATGATGGAGTTCTGACGAGCGGCATGATCACGCTGATCCTGGGCGGGGCCCGAAGCGGCAAGAGCACGTTCGCCGAGCGTATCGCGCGTGCGGAACCCGACGTCCCCGTCATGTACATCGCGACGGCGGAGGCCGGGGACGACGAGATGGCCTCGCGCATCGAGATTCACCGGGCCGGACGCCCCGCCGGGTGGCGCACGTGGGAGGGCGACCCTGCGGACATCCCGTCCTTCATCGCCTCGTCGGAGGGCGTGTTGCTCCTCGACTGCCTCACCATGTACCTGAGCCGCGCGTTTTTTTCCTCGCTCGCGTCGGAGCACGGCGACGAGGACGAATGGACGCGGGCGGAGGAAAAAATTCTCGCCGACGTGGGAAAAATATTCGACGCGTGTCCTGCGACGACGCACCTGATCGTCGTCAGCAACGAACTCGGCTGGGGCGTCGTCCCGGCGACGCGGCTCTCTCGCCGTTTCCGCGACATGCAGGGGCGGGCGAATCGCCTTGCGGGCACGCGCGCGAACAACGTCGCGCTCGTCGTCGCGGGCATTCCCCTCTGGATCAAGGGTGGGCTCGATGCGTAGCGCCGCGTTGGACTCGTTCGCGCGCGTCTGGATGATGATCGCGCGGATACCGCTGCCGCAAATTTTGCAGCCGCAGGAGATCTGTATGCCAAGCGCCCGCGACATGGCGGCGTTTCCGGTCGCGGGCGCTCTGCTTGCCTTGATTGCGACGATCCCCGTGTGGGTCGTCGCGTTTTTTTTGCCCGCGTCCCCCTGTGCCTGGCTCGCAACGGCGGTCTATCTCGCCGCGGGTTGGAGCTTCCACATCGACGGCTGGGGCGACCTCTGGGACGGCCTCGGCTCTGGACGGCGGGGCGAGGCGATGCGGGGTGTGATGAAGGACAGCCGGGTCGGCGCGTTCGGCGTCGCAGGCATCGTGACCGCGATCGCTCTGCGTTCGGAACTGCTGGCGTCGATCCCCGTCGACCGTTGGATCGCTGCCTCCGTCCTCGCGGGGGGCGTCGGGCGGCTCGCCGCGAACGTCGCGGCGTACGTTGGGACATATCCTTGGTCCCGTGGGATCGCGGGCGGCATCGTCACCGGCATGGGGTGTCAGGAATTGGCGCTCGCGTTTGGCGTGGCGTGCGTCCTGTTGCCGCTGGCTCCGGAGGTATGGGTCTTCGGCGTCGCGCTCTCCGCGCTCGGCGGGTACGGGGTGGCGAAGCTCGCCGCCCGGACGCTCGGCGGGGTGAACGGCGACGTGCTCGGCGCGTCCGCTGTCTTGGGCGAATTACTGGTTCTCGCCGTCGCCGCCGCCCGCTAGACAAGCAAGGCGAATTGTCTTATGCTTTTTTAGCTGTGAGGATGTAAACCCGAATACTTTCGTGTAAAGGGTTGTTGTGTGGAGTGTGTACGCCCGAAATTAACAAACGTTTTAATTTACTTGTTTTTCGACAGGCACCAAGAATAAATATGAAAATTCTATAAAAGCAAAATATAACTAATATTTTGCTTTAGATGTTTGCTTTTGCTGAAATGTAAGTGCACGGAGGCTAATTTAATGGGCGGTTTATTCACGATTGGTTATTCCGCGTTTGCGGTTGAGGAGTTTATTTCGGTTTTGGTGCGTTATAGGATTAACGCTGTTATAGACGTACGCAGCCAACCATATGCATCAGATTATTACGCTTGCTATAACAAAGAAAGCATTCAGGCCATGCTTAAGCGTAGTGGGATACGTTATCTCAATTACGCAAAAGAATTTGGTGCGCGGCAAACCGATTTGCGCTACTTTTCTGCTGAGGGATACTTGGATTTTGAACTTTTTTCTAAATCTCATGGGTTTTTGCATGGGTTTAATAAACTGAAGAAAGCTATGGAAGAGCGAGGGTATATGATAGCGCTTATGTGTGCAGAAAAAAACCCGGCGACATGCCATCGCTCTATAATGGTCTCTCGTGCGTTTTATGATAAGGGGTATGAGGTGAGCCATATTTTAGCTGGCGGCAGCATAGAGGGTCAATGTGACATTGAACAGCAGCTGCTTGAGGAGTATTTTCCTGACAGGCGGCAACTGAAATTATTTGACCAACAATCGACGAATGAACTCATCGTTTCGGCTTATAAAATACAAAACGCAAAAATTGGTTATAGAATAGGTGGAGAGGGTGTGCATTCATGAATTTGTACACTGTTGGGTTCACGAAAAAAACCGCTCAGCAGTTTTTTGATGTGCTTATAATAAATGAAATCGATTTGCTTCTTGATATCCGACTCAATAATAAAACGCAGTTGGCTGGATTCACGAAAGGTGATGATCTGGCGTATTTTTTGAGAGAAATATGCCGTTGCGCTTATGAACACAAATTAGAGTTTGCACCAACGAAAGACATGCTTGATGCTTATCGTGATAAAAAACTATCATGGGGAGAGTATGAACAAAAATACACAGAATTAATTCGTGTTCGTAATAGTGAAAAAGGGATTTGCGATAATTATTGTAAAATTTATTCTCAATATAAAAACATTGTACTCTTATGCAGCGAACCGACACCAGATAAATGCCATCGCAGGCTGGCGGCAGAAGCAATTCGGTTTTCCAATCCCGATATATGTTTGAAACATCTTTAGGGATAGTGAGTGAGAAATAGAATGAAAATCGATGAATTCAAAGTGGCAATCTTGGCAAAATCAAATAAACGTCGTAATAATAATGATTATGGGTATTGCATTGCTGGTGTCACTGCATTGGGTGAGTGGATTCGGTTTGTTGCAGATGAGAATGGAGATTCTGTTTCTCAAGATGAGGCAATAGAGGTAGGCCAAATTATCCTAGCGCTTGGTGAACGCGCCCCGCTTGCATATCAAACAGAAAATGTAGTGCTCAGAGATTTTAATGTTATTGACAAAGGTTTTTCCAAAGAGTTTTTTCGATATGTGAATAACATCAGGCCAATTAAGGAAAACGGCATATTTGGAAATGCTGCAAAACGATTGACGGCCGAAGAAATGAAACATAATAATGGAACATTAAGGTTGCTCGAGGTTCAAAGTTTAGAGGTTTACTGGGACAAGGACAAGAAATGCAAAGCCCTTTTCAACCACAACGGAATTCATTTCGATGGCATACCTATGACCGACCCTAAGCATTATACAAAAAAGGGGAGTCCGCCAGAATATATTGGGAATGCGTGCATTATTGTAAGTTTGCCTGATGAACCAGTGTTCAATAAATTTGTCGCTGCAATTTATCCAAATTGAAGTTGAGCGGGCGTTTTGAATGTTGAAGAATTTAGCTTAAACACCCGCAAACATGAAACTTGTGTGGCATTTCAATATTTGAACCAGCTTTGGGATGTAGTGGGTCCATACTAAAGCGTTCTAAAGCATTGATGCCTCCAAATGGCATAAATTTCCTCCACGCGGCGGACGACCTCCGTTGCCGGGACGCCGCAGCGTTCGGCGCAGAACACCGCGCCGCCCGCGCCGGCACCTTCCTTGACGAACCCTTCCTCGTAGTCGCGCAGCCCCTTGTACGCCGAACCGGAAAAATCCAGCGGTGCGTAGTACGTCTTTACGCCGATGGTGTCCGCCAGTTCGCGGAAGGAGGACGTCGCGTCGCGCCCGACGTAGGCCGTCGTCGCGACGAGCGGGCGCACCCACGGGGCGACCGCTCGCAGGATGGCTGCGACCGCGAGCATCTGCGTGCCGCCGGCCAGTACGACCTCCGTTTCGCGGGGGAGGCCCGCCGCGAAGCCTGCGACCGCCGCCTGCATCGGGTCGCCGAGTTCGCGCACGGCGTCCATCGGCCGCGACGCCCAGTCGCCGCGCCCGATGCCCGTCCGCGCGGAGGCGGCGCGCCACATCTCCTCCTTCAGCGACGTCGGGTTGACCGGTCCGGCGGAGGAGACCATGCCGTCATGTCCGAGCGCGCGCAGGACGAGCAGGGCGGTCGTCGTGCCGCCCGGCACGCTTTCCGCGAGCGTCGCAGATTTCAGGTGTGTGCAATAGAACGCGGCATAGGTCCGTGCCGCCTCGAAAATATTTTCCGCGTCGGGGACGGCGGGCTCCTTCGACGGATCGCGCCCGAATGCCGCGCCGAGTTCCACATACGGCGGGTGCGGCGGGATGTACGAGCCCGCGCGCACGACGCAGCAGGGGAGATTTGCCGCGACGAGCGCCGCGCGCGTGATTATGGCGGGCGTCGGGTGCCCGTCGGGGTCCATGGGGAAGTGCTCCGTCACGCGCGGACGCCCGAAGCGGATGAGGTCCGCGTCCGCAGGAGAGGTGTAGGGCACGATCTCGGGGTTCGCGCCCGCCGCAGACAGTCCCTTGACCTTGGAGATCTCCGTGCCGCCGATGAAGAGAAAAAACACGCGCCTAGCTCCGTTTTTCGAGCGCAGCGACGATCCGTTCCAGCGCATCCAGCATCGTCTGCGTCGGGCAGGCGATGTTCATCCGCTCGAAACCCGCACCCGCGGGCCCGAAGATATAGCCCTCGTCCATGAAGACGTGGGCTTTTTTCGTCATGAACGCCTCGAGCTCGTCCGCGCTCATGCCGAGCGCTCGGAAGTCCATCCAGGCGAGGTACGTCCCCTCCATTGGGTAGATTTTTATTTCCGGCATGCGGCGCGCCATGAAGTCGGCCAGCGCGTGGTGATTGCCCTCGACGTGCGCGATCAGCGCGTCGAGCCACGCCTCGCACTTCGTGTACGCCAGCTCGCACGTGCGGAAGCCGAGCGCGTTCAGGCAGTCGAAGCCGGAGCGCGCCTGTTCGGCGCGGTAGCGCTCGCGCAGGCTCGGGTCCGAGATGACGATGTTCGCCGTCTGCATGCCCGCGAGGTTGAACGTCTTGCTCGGGGCCGTGCAGGTGACGACGTGTGACGCGATCTCCGCCGAGAGGTTTGCCATGACCGTATGCTTGTGCCCGGGCATGACGAGGTCGAAGTGGATTTCGTCCGAGACGATCGTCACGCCGTGGCGGATGCAGATCTCCGCCACCCGTTCGAGCTCGCCGCGCGTCCAGACGCGCCCGACCGGGTTGTGCGGGGAGCAGAAGATCAGAAGTTTGGCGCGCGGGTCGCGGGCGCAACGTTCGAGCGCGTCGAAGTCGATCTCGTACGCGTCGCCGTCACAGGTCAGCGGGCAGTCGACGACAGTTCGCCCGTTCCGCTCGATCGCGCTGTAGAACGGATAATAGACCGGCGTCAGCAGGATCACGCCGTCGCCCGGCTCCGCGAACGCCTTGACGAGGTCGTAGAGCGCCGGGATGACGCCGTTCGAGACGGAGATCCACTCCGGCTCGATCCGCCAGTTGTGGCGGCGCGCCATCCATCCGGCGACGGCCTCGTGGTATGCGTCGTAAGGGACGGTGTAGCCGAGGATCGCGTCGTCCGAGAGGTAGCGGATCAATCCCTCGACAATCTCGGGTGCCGTTTTGAGCTCCATGTCCGCCACGGAAAAGGGGACGACGTCGTCGCCGAGGTCGGGGACGACGCGGCGCATGAGCGCCCATTTTTCAGATGCCTGTCCGTGGCGGTTCACCACGGTCGTGAAATCGTATTGCACAGGTCGATCTCCTCTCTCACTCGATGTAGGCGCAGGGGCCGACGACGCAGAGGCCGCAGCAGTCCGCGCCGGTCTCCGAAAATTTTTCACCGTTCCGAAGCAACTGGTCGTTGCAGGCGTGGCGGTCGAACGCGTCCGGCTTCAGCGCGCCGACGGGGCAGCGGTCGACGCAGTATGTGCAGCCGCCGCCCTTTTTCGCGAGACAGTATTCCTCTTCGCTGCGCGCGTCGTACGGCACCGCTTCGGCGAAGACGATGCTGCCGTATCGCCCGCCGCACCCTTTTTTCGTGATCAACATCCGATTCATCCCGAAGCGCCCGAGCCCTGCCACGAACGCGGCGCTGCGGTGCGACCAGGGCGCTTTGAGCAACTGCGGATCGTACGTGTGCGTCGCGCGGACCATCTCCGCCTCGATCCCTTTTTCGGCGAGGACGCGGACGAGCTCCTCGGACATGGCATTGAGAAAGCGGTTTGTCCGGAGATAGGCCGACTGCCACTCCGGCGCGCACTCTCCGGTCCTTCGGTTGGCGTCGACGATCGGTTTCGTGAACGGAACGAAGAACGCCATGACGGTTTTTGCCGACGGCAGCAAGTCGCACGGCAGCATGTGGTGCGGTCCGACGACCTCCGGCAACTGCGCGAAGAGCGGGTCGTCCGCCGACGCAAATCCCACGAGCGGCTCGCGAAAATAGTCCGCGTCCTCCGACGCGTGCACGCGATCCGCGACGAGCGTTGCGAGCGTTTCTTTCAGGTTTTCGGCCATGCAGGGATCCCTCCGGTTCGGATCGAATTTTTTCTTGGGACGAGCGCGCAAAAATTTTTTCTCCGTTCGCCCGTCCGTTTTGTGAATTCACTATACAACATCGGCGAAATTTTTTGCGGAAAACGGGGCAACGTTTTCCGCGTCGAAGCGAAGATCTCGACCGATGACAAGTTGAACATCCGAATCGAGAATCTTGTCGTCGACAAAATCGCTATGGCGATCGCTCAACGCGTTCCGGCGGGAGATCATTGTCGCGTCGACCTGCCCATGGCAAAAAATTTTGCGCCGGATTCCTTGGGGACCGACGTTTTTTTGAACGGTCGGCGCGCGGGGTGGCAACATACTTGCGGGTCTTCGTGCAATTGTCGCATCGTTTTTGCCGCGCTTGCCCCTTACGGTGAAAAAATAAAAGAAGCATGGGGAGGCACTTGACATAAATCATATGTCTGACATATGATTAAACATACGAAGAGAGGGTTGCAGGATGTTCGAGAAGCTCAACAGCGAGAAGAAACCCTACAACATCATCAAACAGATCATGGAGGCGATCGAGCGCGGCGAGTTCAAGGAAAACGACCGCCTGCCGAACGAGCAGGACCTCGCCGAGACGTTCGGCGTCAGCCGCTCCGTCATCCGCGAGTCGATGTCCGTGCTGGTCTCCATGGGCGTCATCAAGCGCAAGCCCGGCAAGGGCACATTTGTCCAGAACGTCGAAACCTCCGAGGTCCCCATCGCATCGACCAGGACCGTGCTCTGGACGTCGCTGGAGGAAATTTACAAGGTCGATGGTTCGTTCGATGCCTTTTTTGCACGCCTTCTGATCGAGCCGGTCATCGCCGAATACGCCACGTACAAACTGGAAAAAAAAGACATCCGAAAACTCGAGTCCCTTTATCGCGAGATGGAAGCGGCAGCTGCTGCAGACGACTTGGTGCGCTATCACAAAGCGGACCTCGAATTCCATCGTTCGATGGGGCGGATCGCAAAAAATGAAGTCCTGTCGAATATTCTGAAGAGCATTCTCGATTTGATCGGTTTCGAAAAATGGGATGTAGAAAAGATCTGGGACAAGGAGAGCAAGCCCGTTTCCAAGAGTCTCGAAGGGCACAGAAAAGTGCTGGACCTGATGATCCAGGGAAAAGAAGAGTTGGTCCGTGAGAGTATGGAGGACCATTTGAAGTTGTCCTTCTACGAAAATATGAGCTGAGGCATCATACCGAAATCGCCGCGAAGACGTGTGCGAGGCGCTCCCATCGACGGTTTCAAAAAAATCCCATGGAGGTGGCTTTTGTGAAGAAGTTGTTAGTCGCACTGTTGCTCGTCTGTTTTGCCGTTCCGCTTCTCGGTGCCGCGTACGCGGCGGATTATCCGACCAGGGACATCACCCTGATTGTCGGCGCAGCGCCCGGCGGGGCGACGGATACCATTGCCCGCCTCCTCGGAGCGCAGATTCTCAAGAACACCGGCAAGTCCGCGGTCGTCATGAACCGGACCGGCGGTGGCGGCGCAATCGGGCAGACCTTCGGTTCGCAGGCGCGTCCCGACGGTTACAACGTGACCGTCATCACGACCGAGGCGTCCACGATGCACCTCATGGGGACGGCGAAATACTCGTTCCGCGACTTCGAGCACGTGGCGCTTATCGCAACGGCACCCGCGGTCCTTGCCGTGACCGCCGACTCGCCGTTCAAGACCTACGCGGACTTCCTCGATGCTGTGAAAAAAGATCCCGACAAGATCAAGGTCGGCGCGCTGGCAGAGGGTTCCATCTGGAATCTGGCGCTGCGGCTGGTCGACAAGGGGTCCGGTGTGAAGACGACGCCCGTTCCCTATGACGGTGGCGCGCCGGCGATCACGGCAGCGCTGGGCAACCACGTCGATGCGGTCGCCTGCGGCTTCTCCGAGATCCTTCCGTTCGTGCAGGACGGACGTATGCGCATCCTCGGCGTGACGAGCGCAAAGCGTCCCGAAGCGTATCCGGACGCACCGACGTTCATCGAACAGGGTTGTCAGGCCGAAATCGGCGCGTGGTGGGGGATTGCACTGCCGAAGAACACGCCGAAGGACATCGTCGACGATGTGAAAAAAGTGTTCCGCGAGGCCATCACGTCCCAGGAGACGCGCGATTTTCTCAAGAGTCGCGGTTTCGAGTACAACTACCAGGAAGGCCCCGACTTCACGAAGTGGCTGAACGACATGGACCCGATCTTCAAGAAGGCAGTGGAGTAGAATACCGGGACACGAAAGCGCAAGGATTGCGGGCCCTTCTTCTCTCAGGGAGAGGGGCCCGTGTAAAAAACGGATTGTACGGAGGGAGCCTGCCTTGAAGAACAAAGAGACGATCATCCCCGTAGCATTCATCCTGATCGCGGCATTTTTCCTGATCGAAGGCGCGCGCATTCGCGCGGCAATGCCGAACGGCGCACGGTTCGGCCCCAGCTTTTTCCCGACGCTCTGCGCGTCTCTCTTGCTTCTGTGCAGCATCATCGAGCTTCGCTCGACGTGGAAGCGCCCCGTCGTTGAAACGGGGGGGGCGCGCTCCTTTCAAATTGTTTGTCCTGTTCGCGATCTCCCTCGCGGTGCCTGCGCTGTTGTGGGCGATCGGTTTTCTCCCCACCGGTTTGATCGCGCTTTTCGCATTTTGCCTGCTCATTCGGATTCCATGGCCGAAAGGTCTGGTCTTGAGCGCGTCGGCGACGCTCGTGATTTACGTGCTCTTCTACACGCTTCTCAAGGTTCAGCTTCCCCGCGGCCTCTTCTATTGAAGCGGAGGTGTGACAATGTTCGGCGGCTTAATCGAAGGATTTCAAAATTTTTTCTCGTT
>JAJDHV010000052.1 GCA_030266365.1 Synergistaceae bacterium OttesenSCG-928-I11
CGACCTTGCCGAAGAATTTGTTGAGGAACGTGGCGCAGCAGGCGTAGAAGGAGATCAGCGAGATGATGAGCTCGCTGTACGCGGCGAGCGCGTGCGCCCAGTGGCCGCCGATGGAGAGCGTGTCGAGACCGAGGCCGAGGAAGAGGAGACAGATGAAGCACATGTCGATGAAGAGCGTCTTGTGCACGGCGGAGGCGGCGACGGTGGCGGCGAGAGAGAAGATGAGGTAGCCCCAGAAGGCGAAGCCGAGCTGCTTGACGTCGCATGCGGCGGCCATCTCGGGGCCGAAGACGCCCTGCATGGTCATCCAGCTCATGGCGACGGCGACCCAAAAGAAGCCGTAGGCGCTGAAGACGGTGGCGCCGAAGAGGTTGTTGTGTTTGAAGTCGAATGCGCCGGCGACGATCTGCACGACGCCGCCGAGGAAGATGGCCCAAGGGATGATCATCGCCGTTCCCGTCGTGATACCGAGCTTCTGGGTGGAGGCGACGAGGGTGACGATGGCGAGGCCGAAGAGGCCCAGCGCGGTGGGGTCCGCGACGACGATACTGACGCTCTGTTGATTGCTTGCGGTGCTGGACATGAAGACAACACTCCGATTTCGTATGATTTTTTTGCCTTCGTATTGGATGCGGGGCACCTCCAACCCCGTGTCGTTTGACGAAAAGGCCGTGTGGATGGTAGCAAGGATGTCGCCCATTCGCAATAGGGCGGTGCGATTTATCGCATGCCGTCGCCGTATTTTTTCGCTAGGACGTAGGAGAGCCCCTCCCTGCGGAAGTCCTCCCAGAAGGCATCCATGTACGGGGGGAGGGGCTCCGGGCCGGAGAGGCGGGGTTGCTCGGCGAGCTGTTCACAGGCAGGGCGGCGGCGCATCTCCATCTCGCGTCCGAGGAAATCGAGCAGCGCCGCGCCCTTCGGCGAGTTGATCGTGACGAGCGAGATGCCCAAGGGGTCGCGGAATTCGGGCAGATATTTTTCGATCCCCCAATAGTCGGCGATCGTGACGTCGGACGCCCGGCGCGTGTCCGCGAAGGGGCAGGCATAGCAGGAGCGGCGCGCGATGCAGCCGTATTTGAAGAAGAGGACGTAGAATCGCTTGTCGTAAACCCAGTCGTCCGACGCCGTCGTGCGGAAGCGGAAGGTGCGGTACGTATTGCGCCGGTTCCACGCCAGCTCTTTCGAGCGGAAGACGAGGTCCGTCAGCCGCCCGCCCTGCTCCTCTTCGACGAGGCGCTTGTAGGCAGTCCAGATTGCGGGGCTCGGAATGCTGTGGCAGATGAGGTCGCAGGTGTGGAGGTCGCCGGAAAGATTTTCGTGCCGCGCGAGGGCGCGGATGCCCGCCGTCTGGCAGGGCGTGCCGGTGAAGGGGACCGTTCGTCCGGCGTGCAGATCGCGTACCGCGTCGGCGTATGCTTCGTCGGTGCGGCTCTGGACGTATTTGGAGACCCGGAAGCGGTCGCGCGCGGAGGCTGTCTCCGCGCGCCGGTGGACGACGTCGAAGGCGTCGTCGAAATCCGCGCCGTAGACGACGCCACCGTGCTCGAGGAAAAAATCCGAGACGGCGGTGAACGCTCCCCCCGAGGTGGAGGCCGCCAGAACGTCCGGGTCCTTGTGCCGCGCTGCGTAGAAAACCGGCTCTCCCGCTTCCTTGCAGAAGTCGTCCGACCGGTAGGGGCAGACGGCGCGGCAGGCGCCGCAGTCGATGCAGGCGGCCCGGTCGATGGCGGGGTAGCGGAACCCCTCGTCGTCCGGTTTCATCCCGATTGCGCCGCAGGGGCAGGCGGCTTTGCAAGCGCCGCATCCGCTGCACCGATTTTTTTCGTCGTAGACCGATTGCATCGATCGCACCTCCCTCGTCGTTTACGCCGCGACTGTAACCGGAGGTGCGCGATCTGTAAAGGGGTGTGCATTCGTAACGGCATGTCGTAAAATATTGCCATCGAGCGGCAAAAAAAACGGACGAAGACGGAGGGATCGAAGATGAAAAAAGTACGAATCACCGTTCTCAAATGCACGTTTCAGGAGGAGATCGCCGAGGAATACGGCGTGCCGGGCATGACGCCCTGTCCGCTGCACAAGGTGGGCGAGGAGTATCTCGCGGATCACCGCAAACCGGAGGGTTTCTGCGACGAGGCGTGGAAGGCGATCCAGCACTTCGTCTTCGCCTGTGCACACGTTCCGTCGACCCGGTTTTTCTACTTCGGCAATGAAAATGGGTGGAACCGGTACCCGAACGTCGTGATCGGCTCCTGCCAGGACGGTTTCCGTCCCGTGATTTTCAAGATCGAGACGACGGACATCGAGGCGGTGCGCGGAAACTGATTTCGCAAAAAAACCCCCGGCTCCCCCGACGCGACATTTTTCGCGCATCGGGGGAGCCGGGGTTTTTTCTGAAAAATTTTTTCGGACCTACGCGTCGTCCTTTTTTTCTTTCAGCAACGGCTTGAGGCTTCTCATGCTCGCGCCGATCGTGGAGGAGTTGTGCAGCAGGGCGGACGTCGCCGGCGTGATGACGCCGGAGAGGCCCAGCAGCAGGAGTGCGGTGTTCACCGCGACGATGAACGAATAGTTGCTGTGAATGCGGCGCATCGTCCGGCGTGCGAGTCTGCGGGCCGTCGCGACCGTTTGCAGGTCGTTGCCGGTCAGGAGGACGTCCGCCACTTCGCGCGCGATGTCGGCGCTCTCCTTCATCGCGACGCCGACGTCCGCCGCCTTCAGGGCGGGGGAGTCGTTGATGCCGTCCCCGACCATCATCACCCGCGCGCCGCTTGCACCGAGTCGTTTGACGAAATCGGTCTTCTGCTCGGGCAGGAGGCTCGCGTGAAACTCGTCCAGCCCGAAAGTTGACGCCACATGTGCGGCAGACTCGGCGCCGTCGCCGGTCAGCATGACGATCCGTCCGATGCCCTCGTCGCGCAGGTCGCGAATCGCACGGATCGCCTCCTCGCGAATCGGGTCTTCGACGCAGATGATGCCCGCGAGCTCTCTGCCGATCGCAAGAAAGAGGAAGGAGTATTGACCGGGAAGGGCTTCGATCCGTTTTTTCAGGACTTCGTCGAGCGGGATTCCCTCGTCCTCGAAGACGAAATGCCCGCTGCCGATCAGCACGCGCTCATCTCCGACGCGCGAGACGATGCCGTGGGCGACGACATACTCGACCTCGGCGTGCTCCTCCCTGTGCGACAACCCCTCTTCCTCGGCCTGACGCACGACCGCGCGCGCGATCGAATGCGGAAAATGTTCTTCGAGGCAGGCGGACAGGCGGAGAATCTGGTTTCTCGAATACCTGCCGAACGGGATCACGTCCGCGACGGAGGGGAGCGCGACCGTGAGGGTGCCGGTCTTGTCGAAGACGACGGTGTCGGCTTGCGCGATTTTTTCGATCGTGCGGCCGCCCTTCGCGATGACGCCGTGTTTCGCGCCCTCCCGCATGGCGGAGAGGATCGCAAGCGGCGTCGACAGCTTGATGGCGCAGGAGTAGTCCACGAGCAGGACAGACGTCGCTTTGCGGAAGTTGCGCGTGAAGAGGAAGACGAGGCCCGCGAAGAGGAAGCTGTACGGGACGATCCCGTCCGCGAGCTTCTCCGCCTTGCTCTGAATCTCGGCCTTCATGTCGTCGGACTCGTCGATCATATGGATGATCCGGCTGATCCGCGTCCCCTTGTCGAAGGCGGTGACGCCGATGACGAGTTCCCCCTCCTCGATGACGGTGCCCGCATAGACGCTCGTTCCCGGATAGCGGTGGACGGCCAACGGTTCGCCCGTCATGGGGGACTGGTCGACGGTCGCCTCGCCCCGGACGACCGTGCCGTCCACGGGGATCATCGTGCCGGCTCGGACGACGACGCGATCACCGACCTGCAAGTCCTCTGCGGGGATCTGGATCTCCGTGCCGTCCCGCTCGATCCAGAAAAAACTCTCTTTCATCGCGAGGCCTTCGGCGAGCTTGTGCTTCGAGCGCTCGCGCGTCCAGCTCTCGAGGATGTCGCCGAACGCGAGCAGGGTCATGATGGTGCCCGCGGTCGTGAAGTCGCCGAAGATCAGCGAGATGCCGATCGCGGAGGCGTCGAGAACCGAGACGTCGAGTTTGCCCGTA
This sequence comes from Synergistaceae bacterium OttesenSCG-928-I11, assembly GCA_030266365.1. GTDB lineage: Bacteria > Synergistota > Synergistia > Synergistales > Synergistaceae > JAJDHV01. The sequence continues at coordinate 4,100 of JAJDHV010000052.1, forward strand.
ACGAGCGACTTCACCCCGTTCGCGAGGTACGGCAGAAAGCGCAGCGCGTTGGTGGCTGCGCGGACGACGATTGGAAAGATCCGGTTCAGCAGATTTCGCGCCAGCAGCACAAATCCACTTTTGACGATGCCCGGCTCTTTGTAGCGCACCGGCAGCGATTCGCCGTCGAGGTAATCCGCGTCGATCAGCTCCACCGCCGCCAGAATGGCGTTTCTGGTGTCTCTATCGTCCTTGCGAGTCTCTTCGTACTCGACGAGAATGCTGCCGGTAACGGGGGAGGCTGCGACGGACACAACGCCATCCTGCGCTTCCAGGAGGTATTCGATGACGGGCGCTTCCCCGCTTGAAAAAGAACCCCGGCCGCAACGCAACCTGATGCGGCCGGGAATTTCATGTGCAATCGAACAGTTCATTCAGTTCATTCAGCCTGTAATTCGAAAATCAGGCTTTTTCTTCCGCGCCGCACGAGCAGCAGGCAGGCGCGTCCTCATCGTCCATGGCCTTCGCCTCCGCGACGATGTCGTCCACGTTCTCCTTCATGGATTCGAGAGAGTACGCAACGCTCTCCTTCAGCTTGATCGCCTTGTTCACGAGCGACACGCACCCTTTTCTTGCCTTGCCGCTGTTGATCGCGGCGAACGCTGCACCGCCGAGAACGAATCCCGCCGCGATGAGGGCGGCTCTTTTCATGCCGATATTCACAATCGTTTCCTCCTCTGTGAGTTGGTGTTTATATTATCTAACATAACACTGAAAATAATGCATGTCATGATAGCATCATGCCCCATTTTGTCAACGCATAATTTTTATGGCGGCATGAAATCCGCGTCTTGACAAAAACAACGAGGCGGGGTTAATATTTTTTCGTTGTTCGATTCACCGAACTTTCCCTGCGGGGATTTTTTATTATCTCATTTAAAGTTAGCTTGCGCTAACTTTGTGATAAGGAGTGTCCCTATGCCGATCGTCCAACAATTCATGATGCTGCTCAAGACGCAAAGCACTTCCGACTTTATCGAATCGATGATCACTTGTTTCGCTGCACCCGTCGTCGCGGGGCTCAAATGCGGAGGGCTGCTCAAGGTCTCGCGCAGGGACCCACAGATCGGGCCGACCTGGCGACGTATGCGGCATCGGCTGGCGAGAACGCTCGCCCTCGACTTTGCGGAAATTTCCGTCCGCGACGACGCATTACTTTTGTTCATTTACCGGCGCGAGGCGGTGTTTGCCGCAATCGCTTGTCCGCAGGTGCAATCCTTTCTGCGCAGTCTTGGCTACGAGGGGGACTTCGATTCGCCGGATCCGCACATCGAGACGCTCGTCGCGCGCCTCAAGGCGGGCATGCCGCACGAGGTCGGAATTTTTCTGGGCTATCCCCTCGAGGACGTGAAGGGCTTTATCGAGAACGGTGGGCGAAATTCGAAATTTGCCGGTTACTGGAAGGTCTACGGCGACGAGATCGGCGCGCTCGAAAAATTCGGCGCGTTCCGGAGGTCCGAGACGGAGAGCATGTGCAACGTGCTTGAAAAAGCGGGCGCATCCCCGCAGGCGGCATAGCCGTACATTAAAAAACACCGAGACGAAAGGGGTTCACAGGTTATGGCAAAATTGGGCATCATCTACTGGTCGGGAACCGGAAACACGGAGAAGATGGCGGAGCTCATCACAAAGGGTGCGAGCGAGGCGGGAGCGGAGGTCGTGTGCAAGAGCGTGTCCGCCGCCTCGGCGGATGAGTTGGACGGCTACGACGTCGTCGCGCTCGGGTCGCCGTCGATGGGCGCGGAGGTCGTGGAGGAGAGCGAGATGCAGCCCTTCGTCGAGGGCGCGATGGCGAAGCTCAAGACGAAAAAAGTCGCCCTGTTCGGCTCGTACGGATGGGGAGACGGCGAGTGGATGCGGACGTGGAGCGCCGATATGAAGGCGGCCGGCGTGAATCTCCTGGACGACGGCCTGATCGTCAACGAAACGCCGGACGGCGGTAGCGCCGACGAGTGCGTGGAGTACGGAAGAAAGGTCGCTGCGTTTTAACCTGCAAAACCGATAAAAAACAGATTGGGTGCGCGGACTACCTCCCATCCGTAACCGAACCGCGCGCTATAACGGGAAGAACGCCGATCATCGACAACCGTGCAGCCAGCACACCGTCGCGGCTTCTTCCCGTCCATTTTTTTCTCGTTCGAATATTGGTTGCCGGGATATTGACAGATCGGGAAAACCTTCTATACTCCATCTAGTTATTTACTAATTTAGTGAAGGAGTAATGAGATGAAGATTCCGACATCGCTGAAACACAAGCCGGTCGTCGTATCCGAGGATTACGACAAAATAGACGGAAGGGCGGTCGATTCCGACGCGAAGGGGCTTTCCGTCGGCCTTGCGCAGTGGAACGACAGGGGGAAGGTCGACGTGTCGGCGAAGGTCTGGCGATACACCGGCGAGAAGTGGTCCAGACAGTCCGAGGAGATGCCGCTGCATCGCGTGCTGGACTTGGCGATCTTGGTCTGCCGGACGAAAAAATATTTTCAGGACGCCTACCGTTACCCCAAGCTGTACGACGAAAAAAACGCGCAGATCGACCGCATCCCGCTCCAGGGAGGCGCGATGAACGTCGCGGTGTGCACGGACAACGAGATGTTGGACGAGGACATCCAGCTTCTCGCGTCCAACCTCGCTACGGACGACGAACTGCTCTCGGAGCGCATGAAACGCCTCGCCGAGATTTTGGGTGAGATGGGTTATTGAGTTTCGTCGTGTGTTCGAGTAAAAAAATGCCGGGCGGCGTGTGAAATGCCGCTCGGCGTTTTTTTGAGGGTTGTCGGTGTGGGTTACAGGTCCTTCGTGATTTCGTCGAGAAATTCCCCGGCGCGCTCGGGCATCACCCGGTGGATCGTCCCGTCAACGACGACGCTGACGCCCGCGTTGTGACACTCCCGCGTGCAGAAGGTCGTGCGCAGGTCGACGGCGTTGTGCAGCGAGCGCTCCTCGATGTACTGCTGGATCGCCTGGACGACGTTGTAGGAGCCTCTCACGTGGCAGGAGCTGCCGATGCATACGTCGATCTCAAGCATGGCTTTCCTCCTTCGCGCCGTACGAGACGTGCAGGAGCTCGTGGACGCGCCCTTTGAGGATGCCGGAGTACATCGACATCATCAGGGGGTTTTCCTCCGAGCGCTTGTAGCTGCACATCTGATCGACCGCGTAAAGTCCCGTCCCCCTCTTTCGAACCTCCGCGCCCGCGGCGAACGGTTGTCCCGCGCCCGAAACGCACCCGCCGGGGCACGCCATGACCTCGACAAAGTCGAAATGCTCGCCATTCCGGATGCGTTCGATCAGCGCCGACGCGTTCGCAAGTCCGCTCACGACCGCGATCTTGAGCTCCCTGTCGCCGTACGCGACGGTCGCGATCTTGATGCCGTCCGTTCCGCGGACGCCCTTGTGCTTCGTCGACATCAGGGCGGTCCGGCTCTTGTCGCTGGAGAGTCGCCGGAGCACGGCCTCCGTCACGCCGCCGGTCACGCCGAAGATGACGCCCGACCCGGTCATCGCGCCGAAGGGGCTGTCGACCGCCTCCGGTTCGAGCTCGGAGAAGACGATGCCGGACTCGCGGATCATACGAATGACCTCGCGCGTCGTGAGGACGTAGTCGACATACGGCTCTCCGTCCTTTTTGAACTCCTCCCGCGCCGCCTCGAATTTTTTCGCCGTGCACGGCATGATGGCGACGTGCACCTGCTTTCTTCTCGACGAGCGCCCCTGCTCCTTGATGACCGCCGCGAACATCTCCATGGGGGAGCGGCAGGTCGAGACGTGGGGCAGCAGCTCCGGATGGAATTTTTCGCAGAAGTTGACCCACGCGGGGCAGCAGGAGGTGAAGAGCGGCATCTCCGGCGCACTGTCCTTCGAAAGACGCCGCAGAAGCTCGTTCGACTCCTCGAGAACCGTGAGGTCCGCGCCGGTGGAGGTGTCGTATACTTCGTCGAAGCCGATTCTGCGCAGTGCTGCGACGATCTTGCCCATCGCGTTCTCGCCGCCGGAGAGGCCGAACTCCTCGCCGAGCGCGACGCGCACGGCCGGGGCGATCTGTGTCGTCACCTTCGCCTCTTTGTCGTCGATCGCCCGCCACACGCGCTCGAGGTCGTTCTTCACCACGATCGCCCCGGTCGGGCAGACGGCGGCGCACTGGCCGCAGCCGACGCAAGGGGACTCGGCGATGGGGACTTCGAAGGACGTGGTCACCTTCGTGTCGAACCCGCGGTAGGCGAAGTCGATCGCCCCGACGTTCTGGATCTCGTTGCACATCCTGACGCAGTCGCCGCAGAGGATGCACTTGTTCTGATCCCTCGCGATGCAGGGCGACGAGTCGTCGCGGTCCGGGTGCTCCGCCGCGTTCGGGAAGCGGAGTCCCTCGATATTGAAGCGGAGCGCCAGCTCCTGGAGTTTGCAGTTCGTGCTGTTGCCGCAGGTCGTGCAGTCGCGGCAGTGGTTGGCGAGCAATAATTCGAGGATCATCTTGCGGTACCTGCGGAGGCGCTCCGTGTTCGTCCGGATCTCCATGCCGTCCTTCGGCTGTGCGGAGCACGCGGCGTCGATGCCGCCCCACTGGTTTTCCACCACGCACATGCGGCACGCGCCGTAGATGGAGAGCTCTGAGTGGTAGCAGAAGGTCGGCAGTTTGATTCCGGCCTTTCGGATCACCTCGAGAATATTTTTTTCTCCCTCGATTTCGACCGGGATGCTGTCCACGATCATGAAAGCGCGCTTTTCCGTATCCATCTTCCTATCCCTCCTTCACCGCGCCGAACGGGCAGGCGTCGACGCATGCGCCGCACTTGACGCACGCGCTGGCGTCGATTGCGAAAGGCTCTTTGATCTCTCCGTGGATCGCGCCGACCGGGCAGACGCGGGCGCACTTCGAGCACCCCTTGCACAGGGCGGTGTCGATGGAGATGCGCTTCATGCTCTTGCAGCTCCCCGCCGGGCAGCGTTTGTCGCGGATGTGCGCCTCGTATTCGTCGCGGAAATATTTGATCGTGCTCACGACGGGGGAGGCGGCCGTCTTGCCCAGTCCGCAGAGGGCTGTGTTGCCGATGAGGTCCGCCAGGTCGAGAAGGGCCTCGATGTCCCCCTCCTCCCCCTTGCCCGCGACGATGCGCTCGAGGATGTCGAGCATCCGCCGCGTCCCCTCGCGGCAGGGGATGCACTTGCCGCAGGATTCCTTCTGCGTGAAATTCATGAAGAACCGCGCGATCTCGACCATGCACGTCTTTTCGTCGAGCACGACCATGCCGCCCGAGCCGATCATCGCGCCGACCTTGCCCAGCGAGTCGAAGTCGAGCGGCAGGTCGAGGTGCTCGGCGGTCAGGCATCCGCCGGAGGGGCCGCCGATCTGGACCGCCTTGAACGTCGAATCCCCGCGCATGCCGCCGCCGATGTCGAAGATGATCTCCCGGAGCGTCGCACCCATCGGGACCTCGATCAGGCCCGTGTTCCGGACGTTTCCAGTGAGCGAGTACGCCTTCGTTCCCGGGCTGCTCTCCGTGCCGATCGACCGATAGTACGCCGCCCCCTTCTCGATGACGATCGGGACGTTCGCGAACGTCTCGACGTTGTTCAGGACGGTGGGCAGGTTGAACAGGCCGTGTTCGACGGTGCGGGGCGGCTTGACCCGCGGCATGCCCCTCTTGCCCTCGATGGAGGCGGTCAGCGCGCTTCCTTCGCCGCAGACGAAAGCGCCCGCCCCTCGGTTGATCCTCAGGTGGAAGGAGAAACCGCTGCCCAGGATGTCGTCGCCGAGCAGGCCGTACTGTTCGGCCTGTTCGATCGCTTTGTAGAGGCGCGAGGCCGCGAGCGGGTATTCGGCGCGCACGTAGATGTACCCCTCTTCCGCGCCGCAGGCCACCCCCGCGATGATCATCCCTTCGAGCATCCGGTGCGGGTCGCTGCTCATGATGCTGCAATCCATGAACGCTCCGGGGTCTCCCTCGTCGCCGTTGCAGACGATGAATTTTCTGGCGGCCTTCTGCCGCTTTACCTGCTCCCACTTGCGTCCCGTCTTGAAGCCGCCGCCGCCGCGCCCCCTGAGGTTGGACTCCAGAACCTCCTTGACGATCGCGTCGGGCCCCATTTCGAAGAGCGCCTTCTCCAGCGCCCTGTACCCGCCCACGCTGAAATACTCCTCGATGGAGTTGGCGTCGATGTGTCCGCAGTGCTCCAGCACGAACAGATTCTGTTTTTTGTAGAACTTCGCTTCGTCGTCGTGGGCGAGGCGCTCGATATGCCTGCCGTGGACGAGCGTCTCCTCCACGATCTCCCGGCAGTCCTCCGGTTTCACCTTGACGTAGAGCCAGCCCTCCGGCTCGATGCGCACGAGGACGCTCAGTTCGCAGGGGCCGTGGCATCCGCTTTTTTTCAGCCCGACCTCGTGCGCGTCGTCCATTAGGTCGATCGACCAGGAGACGCCCAGTTCGTTCATCGCCTCCTCGAGTTTCGAGACGACTTCGAGCGCGCCGTTTGCGATGCAGCCGTTGCCGGTGCAGACCAGAATTTTTCTCTTTTCGTTCTCCGACGCGCGGACGCACCGCTCGCGGAGTGCGATCAATTCTTCCCTGTTCCTGAGCTTCATGACCGTTCGCTCCTGAGTTCTTCGATCAGGACAGACGCCTTGTCGGGCGTCATGCCGGGGTAGACCT
>JAJDHV010000053.1 GCA_030266365.1 Synergistaceae bacterium OttesenSCG-928-I11
CTTCCAAAGACAAGACGCTCGTCATCGTCGAGTCCCCCGCAAAGGCGAAGACGCTTGAAAAAATCCTGGGACGCGCGTATCACGTCGAAGCAAGTGTCGGCCACGTCCGCGACCTCCCCAAGGCGCGCATGGCGGTCGACGTCGAGAACAATTTCACCCCCGAATACATCAACGTGCGTGGCAAGGCCACGCTGATCAAATCGCTCAAGGCGGCGAGCGAGGCGAGCAAGCGAACGCTACTCGCAAGCGACCCCGACCGCGAGGGTGAGGCGATCTCCTGGCACCTAGCGACGCTCCTGGGCATCGACCCGGCGTCGGAGTGCCGCATTCGCATGCAGGAAATCACGGAACAGGGTGTGAAGAGCGCCGTCGCGAACCCTGACCACATCGACATGCACTTGGTCGACGCGCAGCAGTCGCGGCGCATCCTGGACCGGCTCGTCGGTTACAACCTGAGCCCGCTGCTCTGGTACAAGGTGCAGCGCGGCCTCTCCGCCGGGCGCGTGCAGTCCGTCGCGCTTCGCATCGTCTGCGAGCGCGAGGACGAGATCGACGCGTTCATTCCCAAGGAATACTGGCTGCTCGACGTCGATGCCTCAGGATCCAATGGGAAGCGCAGATATCTCATGCGCGTCGAGAAAAAGAAGGGGAAAAAATTCGTTCCCGAGGACGCGAAACAATCCCTTGAGGCCGAGGAAGCGATTCGAAAGAATTCCATTGTCGTCAGCACATACGCCGTCAAGGAGACGAAGCGCTCGCCGCTGCCGCCGTTCAAGACGAGCGTGTTGCAGCAGGAAGCGTCGCGCAGGCTCGGCTACTCGCCGCGGCGGACGATGCGCATCGCGCAGTCGCTGTACGAGGGCGTCGAGATTCCCGGCCGCGGACCGGTCGGCCTTATCACGTACATGCGTACGGACAGCCTGCGCCTCGCTCCGGAGGCGATTGCCTCGTCGCGGCGCTATATAGAAGAGCGGATCGGCAAGGACTACCTGCCGGAAAAACCGAACATCTACACGCCGAAGGGCAAGGCGCAGGACGCGCACGAAGCGATCCGCGCGACCGACCCCTTCCTCACCCCCGAGTCGCTCAAACCACACCTCAGGCCCGAACAATTCAAGCTGTACGAGCTGATCTGGAATCGCTTCGTCGCGAGCCAGATGGCCCCAGCACGCGTCGCGCGCACGACGATCGAGGCGACATCGGGCGAATACGGCATGAAGCAGGCCGGGATCGTCGTCGTCTTCCCCGGTTGGGGCAAGGTTTGGCCACTGGGTGTCAAGGACGTCGACATCCCCGAGGCGACGGTGGGAGAGACGCTCGACCTGATCGACATCAAGCGCGAGCAGAAATTCACGCAGCCGCCCGCGCGCTACACGGACGCCGGGCTTGTGAAGGTGCTCGAGGAGAAGGGAATCGGCCGCCCGTCGACGTACGCGTCGATCGTCGAGACGCTGGCGGACCGTGGCTATGTCGACCGCGACGACGAGGACAAAAAACTCGTCCCGACAAAGCTTGGCCGCGTGGTCAACACATTTCTCGTCAAATATTTCTCGCAGATTGTGAACACTGCCTTCACGGCGGAGATGGAGAGCGAGCTCGACTCGGTCGAGAACGGCACAGAGAACTGGGTCGACATCGTCCGCAACTTCTGGGACGGTTTCAAACCGGTTCTGGACGAAGTGACGGCAACGGCCGAGCGGATGAACGTTCCCTCGCAGGAGATCGGCGAAGACTGCCCCGAGTGCGGCAAACCGCTCGTCATCAAAAGGGGGCGCTTCGGCGAGTTTATCGCCTGCACGGGCTATCCCGACTGCCGCTACACGCGCAAAATCGTGAAGGGCACGGGCATTCAGTGCCCCAAGTGCGGCGAGGGCGAGCTGATCCGCCGCAAGGCGGGCAAGGGCAAGGCCAAGGGGCGATTTTTCTACGGATGCAGCCGCTACCCCGACTGCGATTTCGTGAGCTGGAAAAAACCCGGCACGAAGACCACCAAAGGGGCGCCGGATTCCGCAAACGACGCGGAGTCCGGGTACGAAGAGGACACAGGCGGGGATCTGTAACCGTTGAAGCGGGTCGCGGTCATCGGGGCGGGCCTCGCGGGTTCGGAGGCGGCCTATCAGCTGGCGAAGCGAGGCGTTCACGTCGACCTGTACGAGATGCGCCCGGAGAAAAAATCCCCGGCGCACGCGACCGGCGACTTCGCCGAGCTCGTGTGCAGCAACTCGCTCGGCGCTGACCGCGCCACAAGCCCGGCGGGCATCCTCAAGCAGGAGCTGCGCGCGCTGGACAGCCTCGTGATTCGCTGTGCGACCGAGGCGCGCGTGCCCGCAGGGGGCGCGCTCGCGGTGGACCGGGCGCACTTTTCCGCGCTTGTAACAAAAGAGATCGAAGACAATCCGCGCATCGCCGTCGTACGGACGGAGGTGCGCGATTTTTTTGACGTCCCGACGATTGTGGCAGCTGGGCCACTTCTTGCAGGCGCGCTCGCGGAGCGTTTGAAGGAGGCGGTCGGGCACGATTACCTCTCCTTCTTCGACGCGGCGGCCCCGATCGTCGCGATCGACTCCGTCGACATGGCGCACGCCTACCGCGCCGGACGCTACGGACAGGCGGACGACTACGTCAATTGTCCGATGAATCGCGAGGAGTACGAGGCGTTCGTCGCAGCGCTCGTTGCAGCCGAACGCGTGCCGCTGCACGAGGTCGACTTCCGCGGCGAGACCGAGCCGGAAAACCCGAACGAGACGCGGCGCGAGCGGAACAAAAAATTTTTCGAGGGCTGCCTCCCAGTCGAGGTGATGGCGGATCGGGGGATCGACACGCTTCGCTATGGCCCGATGCGACCCATCGGCTTGCCGGACCCGCGCACCGGACGCGAGCCGTACGCCGTGTTGCAGCTTCGGCGCGACAACGCGGAGGGGACGCTCTACAACATGGTCGGTTTCCAGACGAACCTCAAGTGGCCGGAGCAGGAGCGCGTCTTCCGCATGATCCCCGCGCTGCGCGACGCCGAGTTCGTCCGCAAGGGCGTCATGCACCGCAACACGTTCGTCTGCGCGCCGCTCGTGCTGGATTATTTTCTGCGGCCCAGGCGGGAAGGCGGTGTTTTTCGCCCCGATCTGTTTCTAGCGGGCCAGATCACCGGTGTGGAGGGTTATGTGGAGAGCACGGCCTGCGGCCTCGTCGCGGCGCTCAACGCCTACGCACTGTTGTGCGGCGAAGAAATGCCCGTCTGGCCGCGCGAGACCGCGATCGGCTCGCTGCTGCACTACCTGCAAAACGCCGAGCCCGCGTCGTTTCAGCCGATGAACGTCAACCTCGGCATCTTCCCGCCGCTCGAAGGACCGGCGACGGGCAAGCGAAAAAAATTGAGCAAGCCGGAGCGTTCGCAGGCCTATGCCGACCGTTCGGAGGCGGCGATGGCGTATTTTATGGACCGGTATCGAATTGTTTGAGGCAGAGCGGCCCCGTTTTTTAACGCGAAGGTCGCTTTGAAAGTCAATAATATCGAAGTGCGGGCTGTCGAATCGTAAAATCGGCAGCCCGCTCTTTGATATGCTCGGTTTTTACCAGATCGATAAACCGCCCTTGTAGAAATCCCCAATAATCGCAGGATTGAAAAGCGCACTTCTCGATTTCAAAAAACGATCGCTTGACATCGATTGCGCTCGCCGGGCTATTGTCATTGCGGTTTTTGAAATGGAATATAATCTAATTAAGGAGGACATGAAATGAATCTATTTGGCATTGTGACGATCGGGTCCCTCGTTCTTTATCTCCTCGTCGGTTTGTATTGCGCAAAATCGACAAACAACACGGAAGATTTTTATGTGATGGGGCGCAGCTGTCCGGCGTATTTGATCACCGGAACCCTGATCGCCACGAACATCGGCTCGGTTACGTTCATCGGCTATGTAGGGTCCGTCTATACGAACGGCTCTCTTCCCTACATCACGATGTTCGGCGCAACGGTAACCAGTTCGCTCATCCTCGGGCTTTTTGTCGGACGCTATATCCGGCGGATGCACCTTTTCACCGTCCCCGATTTTTTTACCATGCGTTACCCGGGGAACGAGGCCGTTAAGGTTTTTTCCACCGCCATCGTGTTGTTTACCATGCTGATTTATCTCGTTGCTGTCTGCCAGGGTGTGAACGTCGTTCTGTGTGACATTTTCGGATTGTCGCAGATGATGTCGCAGTTCATCATTCTTTCGGTCGTAACGATTTTTACGATGGCCGGAGGCATGAAGGGCGTCGTTATCACGGATACCATCATGTTCGCCATTTTTTTCATCGCGGCGATGCTTGTCGTGCCCTATATCATTCAGGCCCTTGGCGGATGGCCGGAGGGTGTTGCGAGGGCGGCGGAGAAATTGCCATATGCGATGGAATGGAATGGGGCGTTTTCGAAGAGTAAGGGTTTCTGGCAACACCTCGAAGTCAATCTGGCGTCGGTCGTTCTGGCGTTTGCATCTCCGCAGTTGTTGAGCCGCGCGTTTATTGCGAAGAGCGAAAAGGCGTTCGGGCAGGCAATGATTCTGCAAGCGATCCTCTTCCCAATTTTTATTTTCACCCTGCTGTACTTCTTCTCCTGGTTCCCCGCGGTGAAAACCGATATCGCCCCGACGTCGGCGTTTACGTGGGTTGCCATGACGGTTGCCCCTCCGGTTATCGGATCTATCGCCATCGCGGGAATCGCCGCTGCGGCCCTGTCGTCAGCCTCTTCCATGTTCCAGCAGGCTGCCGCCGCTTTAAGCCGGGATATTTACGAGCGTTACATCAACCCGTCCGCGGACGAGCGCAGAAAACTTTTCATATCGAGACTCTCTGTTCTTCTGATCGCGATTGCGTGTTTTATCGCCGGCAGCATGCAGAAAATTACCGCGTTGGGTCTCGTTTACGGTTTTCTTTTCGCTTCGGCGGGGTGGGCCGCGTGGGCCCCGTCCCTTCTCCTAGGTATCTTCTGGAAACGCGCGACGACGAAAGCGGCGGTCTGGTCGATGTCCACAGGATTCATATCGGCATTGACCTTTATTCTGGGGCGCACGTGGGGTTTTACGCCCGCATGGGTGCCGCCCAATTTGGTGGGTGTGACCGTTGCGACGGCGGTGTTCTTTCTTGTCGCCGTTTCGGATCGCACAACGGAGCGCGAGCTGGAAGTTTACAACTTGATGCGGGCGCCGGATCCCGATTAGGAGGAGTGATTTCTGTGAAAAACGCGTTTGGAAAAATGAGCTTTCTCTGCTCCGTTCTGCTGTTTGTCCTGGCGATGATCGTTTTCGTCTCCCCCCTGCCCCACAAGACGGATATGGCGTTGATGGTCGTCTGGGTCTTCGCTCCCGCCGTGGTCGGCTCGATCGTCTACAACCGGATGGAAAAGAAGGACAGGTGGGATCAAACGAAAAACTTGCCGTAAAGGAAATCTCAACCCAAAAGAGGCGCCGTCGCAATCCAGCGTGACGGCGCCTCTTTCGTTTGTCTCCTGTCAGTCGAAATCGACAGTGATGGGGGCGAATGCCTGATCGCCGATCTCCTCCGGTTCGATCATCAGCTTTGCCGAGTAACAGACATACTCGATCGTGTCGCCTTTGTGATGCCAGGGGTAGTTGGAATCGGAAAGCGGCTCGATCGAGTGGCGCTGCTCGATGGCGAAACCGTGGCGCGCCAGCGAATCGCAGAAAGCGTCGAGCCCCCGCACCTCTCCCTTGCCGTTGGGGTGCTGCTTTTTGAACAAGGCCGCCGATTTGCTCCCCTTGGGAATATCGATATAGGCGCCGATCAGCCTGCTTCCCTTGCGGAGGTAGCGGAGCCATTGCGGGTATATGAAGTAGCCGGCGAACATCGCGAAATATGTATTTTGAAAGCAGTCGATGATGCAATCGACGCAACCCCGCCTCAGAGGATACGCCTGATAGTTGCTCGCGATGAAAAGCGCGTTGAGCGGGGATTCCATCGCGTCCATGTCGCTTTTCTCCCGTTCGACGACCTCCCTGAGCGGGTCGCTCAAAACGTACAGGCACGACGGATCGAGCGCCCTGGCTTTTTGCATGACGAAGCTGACGTTGCGTATGTGCGTTTCCATAACGACCTTATCCTTCAGCTCCACACCGCGAAGCATTCGCTCCAGGCTGTTGTATATCCTGAAAAGATCGTTGCGCATCTCGCGCGACATCTTGTCGATCGAGGAGTAGTCTCTGAGATTGGGCGGCGTCGGTAACACCTCCCCGCTGGGGTTTGTGAGAATGCCGCTTTCGATCTCGGCGCGGTAACCGCACTGACAGGAAAGACTGCCGTTATGAATTTTGCCCTCGTCGATCCGCTCCAGATTGATTGTGAGGCGGTTTCCGCACGGACAGTGAAGGTAGGGGAGGAACTGCACATCGAAGCCGCCGACACGGCTTTTCCTGCTCTCCTGCTCGGTCGCTTCCAGCGAACGGATCGTGTGCTCCAGCGTCAGTAGCGAGGCGTCGATTTTCGCCCGCTCCTCCAGGAGTTCGTTTTGCTTGTTGCGAAACATGTCGAGCAGTTTACTTTTTCCATATACGCCAGCGCTGTCCTTCGTGAGCCTGGTTTCGGAGAGGATGGTGCTGATGTCGTCGATGCTGAACTGCCAACGCTTCAGGTCCGCGATCAACTTCATGTCCGCGCTTTCCTGTTCGCCGAAGTCGAACCTGCCGTTTACGGTGGGAGGAAGGAGGAGGCCCTGTTTGACGTAGAAGCCGACTGCGCTCTGGCTGACGCCGTGTTTTCGGGCGAACTGGCTGGTCTTCAATGCAACAACCTCCCGTGGTGATATTTAAGAAGCGCACTTCTCGATATTGAAATATTCATCCGTTGACGAAGACATTACTTCCTGAACTATGATCCGGACATCGAAGCCAAGAGGGTTCGAAACGGAAATATTATAGCTCGAATGTTCATGAATATCACGCTTGTGACGGGCAATGGGGGGATTATGTGAAAGCGGCGGCCATTCAAATGCGTTGTAAACCCGGCGATGTTTCCGCCAATTTGGAAAAAGCGGAGCGTCTTGTGAAGGAAGCGGCAGCAAAAGGTGCGGAATGGGTGGTTTTGCCGGAACTGTTCGGCAGCGGATACACCTTGGACGGCAGGGACCGGGATTTTTCCGAGCACTTCCCCGATGGACAGATATGCCGGTGGGCGATGGAGATCGCGGGGAAATATGGATTGCTCGTGACGGCCTGCTCGCTGGAAGCGGAGGGTGAAGCGATCTACGACACGGCTTTCTGTGCGACGGCAGACCGCTTGCTTGGGAAATACCGCAAAGTGCATCTTTGGGGCGACGAGCCGAAACGGTTTGCGAGAGGCGTTTCCCTGGGGGCGCCGGTTCCCTGCGGCGAATGGCGGATCGGGATGCAGATCTGCTACGAGGTCGGTTTTCCCGAGGGAAGCAGGCTGCTCGCCATGTCGGGCGCGAACGTTCTGGCGTACATGGCTGCATTTGGGCGCGCCCGTTTGCACGTTTGGGACATCGCGACGCGCGCGCGCGCGCTTGAAAACGGATGCTATCTCGTCGCGGCCGCTCTCTCGGCGGAAGACGGCGGTGAGTTGGCGTTCGCTGGACACAGCCGGGTTGTCGCCCCGGATGGATCGGTCCTCGCCGAGGCCGGGGCGGAGGACGAGGCGGTCGTCGCCGAGCTTGTTCCGGAAGAAGTCGTGCACCAAAGAGAAAGCATTCCGTATCTGAGGGATTTGAACAGGGAACTCGTCAAAAACGCATGGTCCGCAATGTGAATTCAAAATAGGAGGGATTTGTGATGAGCAGTTTGAAAGAAAAAATCGAGCACGCGAACAACGAGGCGGTCGACCGCATGATCAACGCGCAAATTTCGTGGGTTGGGATGAAGAAAGCGATCGACACCTGCCCGGGAATGAAGAAAAACATGGTCATGCACGCCGGGCCCCCGATATCGTGGGAGCGTATGGGCGACGCGCAGAAAAAAGCGGTGTGCGGCGCAGCGATGTACGAAGGATGGGGCAAAAGTATCGAAGAGGCGGATCGCCTCGTCGCGTCGGGCGAAGTGGAGCTGTCGCCCTGCCATTTCCACGCGACGGTGGGATCGATGACCGGCATCACCTCCCCGTCCATGCCGGTTTTCGTCGTGAAAAACGAGACGTACGGAAATTACGGGCACTGCCACATCTATGAGTCGCCCGAGCCGCAGAAACTGAGCTTCGGATACGTCGGCCCGGAGTCGTTCGAAAATCTGAAATTCATCGACGAGGTGATCTTCCCTGTTTTGAGCGCGCTCATCGCGAACATCGGATCGTTCAACGTCAAAAAAATCATATCGCGGGCCCTGTTCATGGGGGACGAGCTGCACAGCAGGAGTTTTGCTTCAACGTCGCTGTTCAGCCTGGAGGTCTCCCAATACCTCTTCGAACTTCCCTTCGACAAGGCGACGCTGCTCGCGTTCTCGGATTTTGTGAGGCGCAGCGAGCAATTTTTCCTCCACCTCGTCATGGCGGCGTCGAAGGCGCTTGCCGACGCGGCGAACGATATTCCATACAGCACGATTTTGACGGGCATCGCGCGCAACGGCGTCGAGGTCGGCATTCGCGTAAGCGGCCTCGGCGATGAATGGTTCACCGGTCCCTCGGGGCCGGTCGAGGGACTCTATTTCGGCAATTACACGGTGGAGGATGCGCAGCCCGACATGGGCGACAGCGCGATCACCGAAACCACCGGGTTGGGCGCCATGGCGCACGCGGCCTCCCCGGCGCTCGGCCTGACGAAAGGCAGCGTCGAGATGGCCTACAAATTTACGAACGAGATGCAGCAGATCTGTTGCGCGAACAACCCACACTACGCCATTCCATATCTCGGGGGACAGGGTTCGCCGGTCGGCGTCGACATTCGCAAGGTTCTGGAGAGCGGGATTACGCCGGTCATCAACACCGGTATCGC
This sequence comes from Synergistaceae bacterium OttesenSCG-928-I11, assembly GCA_030266365.1. Classification (GTDB taxonomy): domain Bacteria; phylum Synergistota; class Synergistia; order Synergistales; family Synergistaceae; genus JAJDHV01. Next base: position 8,930 of record JAJDHV010000053.1, read on the forward strand.
AAGCAAAAAAGGCGGACAGATCGGTGTGGGCAATGCGCGGGTTCCCAAGGAGGCGTTCAAAAAAGCCATCGTCGCGTTCAAAGAAAAATACGGAAATAAATAAAAAGGAGGCGATGTCATGGCTCTGACTTCAAGGGTATTTCCAAACGCCTACAGAGATTCGGTCCTGCTGATGAAAATCGCGAGCAATATCAGGTCGATCCCGGGTGTTCTGAACGCCGAGGTCGTGATCGCGACGGAAGCGAACAAAAGCATATTGGAGTTCAACGGTCTTCTGACGGATGAGATTCGCGGCGCAACGCCGAACGACCTTGTCTTGAGCGTCAACTCGGAGGACGAAAGCGTGATCGATGAAGCGATCGCGCGCAGCGAAGAATTGATCTTCCGCGGGTTCGACTGCGACAAGACGGATCGGGCGCTCTACACGGCAAAGAGCGTCGCAGGGGCGCTCGCCATGGAGCCAGACGCAAACCTGGCCATTTTGTCCATCCCCGGTCCATTTGTGCGTCGAGAAGCGGAGAAGCTGCTGGAAAACGGCATCAATCTGTTGGTTTTCAGCGACAACGTCTCCGCCAGCGACGAGCTGGAGATGAAAAAAATGGCGGACGAGCGCGGTCTGCTCGTCATGGGGCCCGACTGCGGGACCGCGATCATCGGCGGCACGGCGCTTGCTTTTGCGAATAACGTGCGGCGTGGGAATATCGGTATGGTCTGCGCGTCGGGCACCGGGTTGCAGGAGGTCGCGACGATCATCAGCAACCATGGGGGCGGCATCTCCCATGCGGTCGGGACAGGCGGCAACGACGTGTCGGACAAAATCGGCGGACGCACCATGAAACAGGGGCTGCGCCTGCTGGAAGGGGATCCTGGAACAGACATTATCGTCGTCGTTTCCAAGCCGCCCGGGACGGAGACGATGGCGTCGCTCTCGAAAATTTTTGAACGCTGCCGGAAGCCGATGGTCGTCAACTTCCTGGGGAGAGGCGAGCCGCACTCGAACGGCGACGTTTTCTACACCGCGACGCTCGAGGAGAGCGCGCAAAAGGCGTTGCAGCTCGCAGGCGTCGAAACCGCCGTATTCGAGCCCTCCAAAGAGATGCTGGAGAGCGAGAAGCGAGAGATATCGTTTTTCTCGAAAGGGGAGCGGTATTTAAGGGCGCTCTACACCGGCGGCACGCTCGCGACGGAGGCGGCGATCGTCTGCCGCGGCGCTCTGGACGGTTTGACTGCGAACATCAAAGTACCCGGCGTCAAGAAGATGGAAGATCCCATGACGAGCGCCGCCCACTGCATCGTCGACCTCGGCGCGGATGAATTCACGCTCGGCAAGCCGCACCCGATGATCGATCCGGAGATGAAAAACCGTCGTCTTGTGGAGGAAGCACGCGACCCACAGGCTGCCGTCCTGCTGCTCGACTTCGTGCTGGGTTACGGGGTCAATCCCGATCCGGCCGGTGCGACGATCGCTTCCCTGTCCGAAGCGCGGCGCATCGCGGAGGCGGGAGGACGACATCTGGCGTTCATCGCCTCCGTGACGGGAACCGACGACGATCCGCAGGAGAGGTACGCGCAGGTGAAAATCCTTCGGGAAAACGGCGTTCTTGTCTATCCGACAAACGCACAGGCCGTTCGCGCGGCACTGCGACTCGTCGAAGCGATCGAGGGGAGGGAGTGAACAATGGCGAATTTACTGAACGACGAGCTGAACGTTCTCAACGTCGGACTGATGCAGTTTTTCTCGTCGCTGGATGAGCA
>JAJDHV010000054.1 GCA_030266365.1 Synergistaceae bacterium OttesenSCG-928-I11
TTTTTTTCGATACCCTTCGTTTGTTTAAGCGCTTTATTTAAGCGCTTCGGCTCTGGCTTTTATCGCTTCCTCGAAGAACTTCTCGCCAACATCGTTCTTTATCTTCGGCCAGGAGTAGTCCTGAATCACCTTGTGGAAATCGGCGATCTGCGCCTCGTTGAGCGTGTGAATTTTCGTGCCGTTGTCCTCCAGTCTCTTGGTCCAAAGCTCCTCTTCCTGCTGGGCCACCTTAAAGCGATCGGCCTCAAATTTTTGGGCAACTGCCGTGATGGCATCCTGATCTTTCTTGTCCAGTTTTTCAAAGTGCTCCGCACTCACCACGAGGAAAAAAATGTCCGCCTGTGCCATGATGGGCACAAAATGCTTTATGACATCCCTGAACTGAAGATAGACGACCTCCACACCATTACCGTAACTGCCGTCGACGATGCCGGTCTGGAGCGCCGTAAAGAGGTCGCTCATGGGAACCGGCGTCGCCAGATAGCCGATCGCTTCTGCGGGATAGCGGAACGCGTTGAGCGTGGCGGTCCTGATTTTTTCCCGATGCTTGGCGTGTGGATTCAGCAGATCGGCAACTTCGTTCTTGAGACCAAGCCCCGTAAAGCCGACGCAGTAGGATGCGAGCGTGTGAATATCGACACCGGCAAACGTACCCTGAACGATGTTCATAAAGGGGGAACCGTGCGTGAACAACTTCGCCAGCTCCTCATAGTTCGATGCCAGAGCGGGGGTGGAGTAGAGGTCGAGTTTCGGATCGAGCGTAGATGTCGGATATCCCAGCAACATCTCGATGGCCCCCAAGCCGACTCTCTCCATTACGATATCGCTGCCCCCCAACTGGGCTGCCGGGAATATCTCGATCGTCACCCTGCCCTCTGTCGCGGCCGCAACATCCGCTGCAAATTGTTTGAGGTCTTTGTCAATCGTCGAATCGACGGGGCGATGGTGGCTCAACTTCCAGGTAACGGCCTCGGCGCTTGTCACACAGAACAACATCATCACGAAAAACATCGCAGTACGCATTATTTTCTTTGTCATCATGAACCCCTCTTTCTTTGATCGATATTTTTTTGGGAACAGGTAACGGCTCGACGATTTCGACCCTCCTTACGATGAATGATTTTTTTACATCAACCCCAACAGGCGAGGCAACGCCAAAGATATTTCCGGAATAAACGTCGTGAGAAGAAGCACCGGCAGGTAGGCGAACAGAATCAGGATCAACAGCGGTTTGATCGCTTCGTCGATCGTCGTTTTGCCGATGCGCAATCCCAGATAGAATACCGTCGCATAAGGCGGTGTAACGGCACCCATCGAAAGGTTCGTGATCGCGAAGGCCCCAAAATGCACAGGATCAATGCCTATTTCGATCATCAACGGAAGAATCAGCGGAACGACGAGCAGAATACTGACGAGATCGGTCACCAACATACCAAGAACGATAAACAACATGTTAACAAGTAACAGGATTACATACTTGTTCGAGGAGAAGTTGAGAATGGCAACGGTAATTTTTTGAGGAACCCCGAGCATGATGAACATTTGGCCGAGGCAGGTGCAGAGCAGAATCAGCAACATGATCGAACCGACCGTAGCCGCACTGTTTATGGCCGACTTCGCAAACGTCTTCCGGGTCAATCCGCGATATACCCAAAAACCGATAGGAAGGGAATATATCACTGCCACACCAGCAGCCTCTGTCGTCGTCATGATCCCGCCGTAAATGCCGCCCAAAATGATCACCGGCATCATCAAGGCTGGCAGAGCGTGAAATCCACTCTTGCGCGTCTCCTTCATCTTTTCTGCAAACGTCGTTTTTTGAGCGAGAACGAGATTGCAGTCCTTCACAATATACACATTCAGGACCGAGAGCATGAAGGCGATCATCAAACCCGGCACGACGGTAGAGACGAAACATGCGAGAACCGAACACTCTGTGAGCCAAGCATAGGTAAGCATCGAAATGCTGGGAGGAATTAACAGGCCCAATACAGACGAAATCGAAACGAGGGCGGACGCGAAACCTGGTGGATAATTTTCTTTCACCATGCGAGGAATCATGATCGGGCCTACCGCCGAGACACCCGTGATGGAGCTGCCGGAAATCGCTCCAATGATGGCGCATGTGACAATCGAGACGATACCCAAACCGCCTTTGATTCTACCGACAAAAATATTCACGAAATCCAACAGAGATTTGGCGATCCCGCTTTCGGCCATCAGTTGCCCTGCAAATACGAACATCGGAATCGAGAGCAAGACTGGGCTTGCAACCTGCTGAAGCCCGTACATGAGCACACCCTTCATCGTAATTCCACCAAGGTAATGCATCACCATCAAGCCCAATCCAAAGCAGAAGGGCAATGGACCTCCAAGAGTGAGCAAAAGCGCTAAGCCGCCCAATGCCAGAAAAACGATTTCCATCTATTCCACCTCCTCCCGCTCGACCTTGGTGCGTTTCATGCAGTAGCGTATACATTCGGAGATTGCATATACCATCATCAACGATACGCAGATAAACATCGCGCACTCATAAAAAATCATCGGATAACCCAAAATTTGGCTGCTCTTTCCTCGCCGCAGCGAATAGGCAAAAAAGTCATACGACCAGTAGGTAAGCCAGACGAGCACAATCGTCGAAATACCGGCAGCAGCCGCTCGTATCTTTTTTATCGATTCGGGTTGTTTGCAAAATATTTCCAATATCCTGGCGTTAATGTGCGACTCCTCTCTGGAGGCTTGTACCGCCCCAAGAAGATAGACCCACACGGCGCAAAATGTCAGAATTTCTTCTGCGAAGTGCATTGGCAAGTGGAGCACGTATCTCAAAATGACTTGCAGGGTTATGAGCGCTGCGATAAAGGCCATCAGAAAGACGAGCAGAAATCGATTTGTTTTTTCTATGAACATCTCGATTCTTCGTAATAATTTCATGTTGCAAACCTCCCTGTCGTTGGGCCTTTGGTGCTGGATTGAATGGATCCTTCCCGTGTACTCGTTTCAAATGAACACGGGAAGGACCCTCGATATTTAGAGTCTGCCCAATTTCTGCAATACCAGACGCACCTTCTCGCGACTCTCCTTCGTCAGTCTGCCGACCGGTTCGCGCGTGACGCCTCCGTCCCGGCCAATCATTTCCATGGCTTCTTTCAGACCGGAGGGGTAATTCTCAACATAAACGGCTTCTCCCAGCGAGAGCATGTCCATGTGGATCTTCTCCGCCGTCGTGACATCACCCTTCTTGCAAGCGTCGTAAAGACCGACGCAGAGGTCGGGGACGATGTTTACCAACGCCGGGTAACAACCGTCACCACCGTGCAGGTAGTGATAGAAGGTCATATATTCTTCGCCCATCAGATAGGAAATTTTCGCTTCCTTGAAAAATGCAGTCCTTCTCGCATTGTTCCCCATATTCATGTCGACTTCCTTAACCCCTACAAATGTCTTTATGTCTAGCAGTTTTTCATAAAAAGAGGGTTGGAGGTTATATGGCGTTTTGTAGGGATGATTGAAAATGATCATCGGAATACCGACATTCCCCAAAGCTTTGAAATAATCGACCAGCTTATCCATAGAAATCGGAAGATAATACGGCGCTTGGACCAGCACCGAATCTGCTCCCGCTTCCTTGGCGTATTTCAGTATTTCGATATTGGCACGAAGACTGGCCGACAACGCGCCGATCGTCACCGGCACACGCCCTTTTGCGGCATCTACGGCGATGTCCGTCAATTTTTTAATGTCGTCGAAAGTCAGGTTTACAAACTCACCGGTGTTCGGACCAACTCCGATACCATGTACACCGGCATCCGCAACCCATGCGATGTGCTCTCTCAAAGCCTTTTCTTTGATGCCGCCGTCTTTATCGAAGGGTGTTACAAGCGATGCAAGTACTCCATAAGGTTTGTACATCATAAACGACCTCCAGGGTTGGTTTTTAATTGACGCGCGCTGTCAATTATTTGAGAAAACGTATGTAATCGGGGTTGGCAACGTTGATCGGTGCCAATCCATTGAGCACTCTGATAATTTCATCGGCAGCTCCCTTGGCCTCTCGAACAAGGGCTTCCCCTGCCCAGCCGGCCATGTGGGGGGTAACAATAATTTTTTCTTTATTCAGCAGCGGATTATCCTTTTTAGGCGGCTCCTCTTCGAAGACATCCAACGCCGCACAGGCAACGCGCCCGCTGTCCACTGCTGCGTTCAAGGCCACTTCATCGATAAGGGCGCCCCGACCGGTATTTACGATATAAACGCCCGGGCGCATAAGCGACAAGGCCTCCTCATTGATCATGTGATACGTCTCGGGAGATGACTGGCAGTTTAGGGATATGATCTCGCTTTTGGCAAAAAGTTCATTGCGCTCCACCGGTTTCGCCCCTACTTCCCGCGCCTTTTCCACATCGATATACGGATCGTAGCAGAGTATTTCAACATTGAAGGGCTTGAGCATCTTCGCCAACTGAAAACCGGCCTGCCCCAACCCGACGATACCGACAGTCCGTCCCGTGAGTTCCGATGCCTTTTTGTCCGATGTGTGCCAACCACCGTTTTGCAAATCCTTCATTGTCTGTGGAAGCAACTTCAAGGCGGCCAGGATCAAAGTGAGCGCGTGCTCTGCAACACTGATCGCATTCGACCCGGGAGTCCACGTCACAGGGATACCAAGTTCCGTCGCCGCAGCTATATCGACGTTCGACGGAGGAGCACCACATTTGGCGATGATCCTCAACTTCGGGGCGCTTTGAAGCACTTTTTTTGTAAACGCCCCCCTAGATGTGATGCAAACTGCGTCGGCATCCTTGATAAGATCAATAAGTGCGGCCTCGTCATTATTCTTCATGGCCGGATTACCAAAACGAACCTCTCCCACTTCACGCATAGTCATATGAATGTCGCGCTCAAACGATTCCACAACAACAACAGTGCGATTCATAATAATGCCTCGCCTCCTATATTTCATAAATTAAAAAGGTAAATGAATGGGTTGCATGCTTTACAAACTCACGTGGTGATAAAAATTATAGTAGATAAGCTGATAAAGTAAAGTGGTATTATTTGCATTTATTTATCGAGTTTTTCGATAAATAAATGTGCCTTACACCTCTTAACGGAGCTGTGATCGCCGCTGCGCTGTAATGCTTTGTTCTCACACTTGGCTCTGTTTTGAAAAAACGGCGCGATCCATTCGATAGAAAATTTTTATGAATACGATTTGGATTGAAGATCGCGCAAAAAAATTTCGAACCCCGTGCGTCAAAAAACTCGGTGCCGGATTTCGAAAAATTTTTGAGATAAGCGCATTGCGCCAGAAGGCTTTGCGATTCGGATAAGCATTTATTCGTCGCAAAAAGTGTATAATAATGCCACTTATTCATTGCATTTTTTGCCAAACTGCCAACGGGCGAGGTGGTTGGATTGTATCGAAGCGCGATCGAACGTTTGAATAAATGGAAGGAACAACCGGGCCGAAAACCGCTGGTCATCCGTGGTGCTCGGCAGGTGGGGAAGACCTGGCTGATGCGCGAGTTCGGCGCGTCGGCCTACAGCAACACGGTCTACGTGAACATGGACAACAACTCGACGATGCGCGAGCTCTTCTCGGGTGACGTACGAGTCGAACGAGTCGTCGCCGGGCTGGAACTCTATACCGGGCAAAAAATCGACCCACATGGCACGCTCCTGATTCTCGACGAGATTCAGGAAGTCCCGCAGGCTCTGACCGCGCTGAAATATTTCGACGAGACAGCGCCGCAGTACCACGTCGTCTGTGCGGGATCCCTGCTCGGCGTCGCGCTTCACGAAGGCACGTCGTTTCCGGTCGGGAAAGTCGAATTTCTCGACCTTCACCCCATGTCGTTCGGCGAGTTTATGCAGGCGACCGGCCAGGAGCGCTTTCTCCGCCTTCTTGCAGACGGCGACTTCGGCATGGCGAACACGTTCCGAGAAACGTACGTCGACCTGCTGAAGCAATATTATTATGTTGGAGGCATGCCCGAGGCCGTCTCGCGCTTCGCGGAGGAGCGCGATTTTCGCGAGGTACGCGAGATTCAGCGTCGCATCCTCTCCGCTTATGAACAGGATTTTTCCAAACACGCACCCAACGAGACCGTGCCGCGTATCCGTATGCTATGGAACAGCATCCCCGCACAACTCGCGAAGGAAAATAAAAAATTCGTCTACGGCGTCATCCGGGAGGGCGCACGTGCAAGAGATTACGAACTCGCGCTGCTCTGGCTCGCCGACTGCGGCCTCGTGCACAGGGTGCACCGGGCAACGGCGCCGCGAATCCCGCTCAAGGCCTACGAGGATCCGAAGGCTTTCAAGATCTTTCTGGCGGACGTCGGGCTTCTGGCCTGCATGGCAGGACTCGACCCGGTCACGTTACTCGCGGGAAACGCTACGTTCACCGAGTTCAAAGGTGCGCTGACCGAGCAGTATGTCCTGCAACAATTGAAGACGCGAGATGAGATCGGCGTCTACTATTGGACAAACGATCGCGGAAGCGCGGAAATTGATTTTCTCGTAGACACCGGAAAAGCCGTCATACCAATCGAGGTAAAGGCGGAGGCAAACCTCAAGGCAAAGAGCCTGAGGACATTCCGAGAGAAATACTGCCCCAACCTTGCAATACGCACATCGATGTCGGCTTATCGACGCGAGGACGACTTACTGGAGCTGCCGCTCTGGGCGATAGGATACATGCCGGTAGATTGACGCCCTACTTTTTCGCCTCCCGCATCTGCCTCCTGTGCAGTTCGACCAGACCGTCCTCGATCACCATTTCCGAGACGATGTCGCGGGTCAGGGAGGCGAGTTCGTCTGTTTCCGTGTAGTCGGCGGCGGCGATGTAGATCATGTTGCGGAACGGGATGCGGCAGGACTCGTCCGGCTGATAGCGGTTGAGGCTGCGGTCGTCCGAGATTCCCAGGCGCGGGATGAAGCTGTACTCCTGCATGTTCTTCGTGCAGAGCGTCTTGTCGAAGTCGTACAGCATCGCGATAACGGCGGGGGGGTTCTTCGCCATGGTCCACCTCTCACATCCCGGTCCGGGAAATTTTTTTGCGCGATCCTCGGACACCATTCTACCAGTTGCGCACTGCGCGGTTGCGAAAAAATTTCGCCGGAGAGGCCCCTTCACATCTTTCCTTTTTTCTTCAACGTTGCCATTCTTCTTTATAGTCGATATAATTTCAAATGTTGCAATAGAAATTTTTCCCGTTCTCAATTTATGGACGCCGTCCGTTTGGGGGACTCCAAATGAAAATGTTGAACGCGTACACTTTGGAAATCGACGATTTCGAGCTCGCGATCGCGGAGATCAAGGAGCAGTTGGATCTGGAACACAACATGCTGGCACACGCGGCGGGGTTCATCACGTGCAGTTACGATTACGTCGAGGCGGGGTTGATCGAGGCGATCAGCGACGCGATGCCGTTCGACATCGTCGGGTGCACCACCCTGACGAACGCCGTGAACGACGAGGGGGGAGGCATGTTGCTCTGTCTCTCGGTCCTCACGGCCTCCGACTGCCGCTTCGCCTCCGCGGCCTCGGAGTCCCTGGCGGACGACCTGGACGGCGCCATCGCGAGAATGTACGACGAAGCGGCAGGCAAACTCGACGGCGAACCGCGCCTTGCGCTCGCGTTTTTCCCCATGGCTACTTCCTACGGCGGCGAACTCATCCTGGACGCGCTCGACCGCGCTGCGGGCGGCACGCCGATCTTCGGCACGATCGCCTGCGATTTCGACACGGCACACTACAGCCATTCGTGCACGTTCCACAACGGTCTCTGCACAACGGACAGGGCTTCCGTCCTGCTCATAAGCGGCAACGTCGCCCCCCGCTTCGTGGTCACATCGACGTCGGAGCAGAACCTGCACAAGCAGCAGGCGCTCATCACCGCTTCCGAGGGGAGCCTGCTGAAAGAGGTCAACGGGATGACGGCACGGGAATACTTCCATTCGCTCGGCCTGATGCGCGACGGTGGAATTGGGGGGATGAGCTCCGTGCCCTTCGTCGTCAACTACAACGACGGCACCCAACCCGTGGCGCGCGCGATCTATTCGCTGTGCGAAGACGGCTCCGCCGTGTGCGGCGGCCGAATGCCGGAAGGGGGAACCCTTTCCATCGGCAGAATGGACGTGGCGGATATCCTGCTGACCGCGGACACCTCGCTGCAAAAATTGCTGCGGGACAAGAACGAGGGCGGAATCATCCTGTTCCCCTGCCTGGGGCGCAACATGGTGCTGGGCATGGACCCGCTGCTCGAGGTCAAAAAAGTGCGCGAGATCATCGGCGACGCGCTCCCCTGGCATCTCGCGTACTCGGGCGGCGAGGTCTGCCCGGTCTACGGAGAGGACGGCAACACGGCAAACCGCTTCCACAATTTCACGTTTATCGGATGCGCGATTTGAGCGTACCCCTGAGAGGAGAGGAGCGACAGGGTGGAAGAGCTTAGCGGCCGGAACGTCGCCTGCGACGTCTCCGAGCTGGAGAGAGAGAACAAAGTCCTGAAGCGGAAGCTTCGAAACGTGGAGTCCATGTTGCAGCGGAACAACGCGATGCTGGCCGCGCGCTCCAACGTCAACGAGCTGCTGAAATCGCAACAGGAAAAGATGGAGAAGAGCATGGCGCTGATGTTGGAGAACAGCCCCGACATCATTCTGCTGCTGGACCGGTCCGGTCGCCTGACCTACTGCACGAACGCATTCCTGCGGGCGGCGAGCATCGCGGACGCGGGCCTGATCGCCGGCCGCCACCTCGCCGAAATATTCGAACCGCTGCTGCCACCCGAGCGGCTTCCCGAGCTCAAAAAAAACTACGACCGCGTCGTCCGTGACAAAGAACAGGCGGACGTAAACGAACGTCTAGACCTGTCGCGGAGCGGCTGCGCGCGCGACTACAACATCCGCATCGCCCCGATGCTGAACGAAAAAAAAGACCTCGAAGGCGCCATCCTGATCTTCCAGGATCTGACGGACATCCTGCGGGCGAAGGAATCGGCCGAAAAGGCGAACAGCGCCAAGAGTGAATTCCTCGCCACGATGAGCCACGAGATGCGCAATCCGCTGAACGCCATCATCGGCATGCTGCAAATTTCGCGCACGACGACGGAGCCGGACAAGAAGGACCAGGCGCTGACGCACATCGAGACGGCATCCATGCACCTTCTGGGCGTGATCAACGACATTCTGGACATGTCGAAGATCGAATCCGGCAAGCTGGAGCTGGGCGAGGAGATTTTCGACCTCCACCAGGCCGTCGCGAGCGCCGTGAACATCGTCTCCTATCGCGCGGACAAGAAAAACCTGCGCGTCTCCGTCGACGTCGCCCCGAACATCCCGCACCGCCTGAAGGGCGACGCGCAACGGTTCACGCAGGTGCTCGCCAACCTGCTCTCCAACGCGGTGAAATTCACCCCCGAGGAGGGAAGCGTCGCGCTCCGCGCCTCGCTGGCCGAGCACACGGGGGGCGCGCACCGCATCCACGTCGAGGTGAGCGACACGGGGATCGGCATCTCGAAGGAGCAGCAGGCCAAGCTATTCCACTCCTTCGTCCAGGCCGACAGCAGCGTCTCGCGCCGATTCGGCGGCACCGGGCTCGGGCTCGCCATCTCCAGGAGCATCGTGGAGATGATGCGCGGCAACATCGGCGTGACCTCGGAAGAGGGCAAGGGTTCCACCTTTTTCTTCGATATCTGGCTCGACGACGCGGACGACGCGCCCGAAACGCATGCGCCGGAGGGCGAAGCGTCCGGCGCGGCGCGCTGGGAGGGGATGTTCGCGGGCAAGCGCGTGCTGCTCGCCGAGGACATTTTCATCAATCAGGAGATCGTCGTCGAACTGCTTGCGCCGACCGGCGCGGTCGTGGAGACGGCGAACAACGGCAAGGAGGCGCTGCGGATGTTCGAGGAGAGCGGGGGCCGATACGACCTGATCCTCATGGACATCCACATGCCCGAGATGGACGGCTATCAAACGACCGCGCGCATCCGCGCCCTGGCCCTGCCCGGCGCGCGGACGGTGCCGATCATCGCCATGACCGCCAACGCCTATCGGGAGGACGTGGACCGCTGCCTCGAAGCGGGGATGAGCGACCACCTCGCGAAACCCGTGGTCTTCGAGAAAATGGCGGAAAAGATGGAGATCTACCTCTGCGACAGGAAGAGCGCCTGACCGGGCGCGGTCCGATCCTCGCCCAGCCCCGACTCCTCACACCGCAACTTTTTATTTTTCCGGCTCAGCGGACGTCGATTTTCTCGCATCCATCGTTCGCAGCAGGTCGCGCCCCCAATCGTTGATGATTTCGAGCGCGGGCAGCAGCGCCCTGCACTTCTCCGTCAGGGCGTACTCGACGCGGGGGGCCGCTTCGTCGTACGAGGTTCTGACGACGAGGCCGTATTCCTCCAAACCGGTCA
>JAJDHV010000055.1 GCA_030266365.1 Synergistaceae bacterium OttesenSCG-928-I11
TTGTACTACGCTGTTTTCCGCGCGTACATCAAACTCGCAGACGCGAAGACGCCGGGGCGGGAGATCGAGACGGCATCCGCGCACGCGGTCGCCTCGGCGGACGGCGACAAGTTCGCGTTCTCGCGCAGCCTCGTCCACGCGCTTGGCGGGCGCAGCAACATCGCGAACCTCGACAACTGCATCACGCGCCTCCGCGTGACCGTCGTCGACCCGTCGCTCGTCGACGCATCGACGCTTAAGTCCCTCGGGGCGGCGGGCGTCGTCGAAGCGGGCAAGGCCGTGCAGGCGATCTTCGGCACGCGGGCGGGGAACATCAAGAGCGACATCGACGTCTACCTCAAGCAGGCGGGCGACGACGCGGAGCTACCGAAGGACGCGCGCGGGAAGCGCGCGGAGAGCGCGCCAACTGGCGACGAGGCGCTTGTGCAACCCGTGCCGGAGGCGACGGCGGACGAGCTCGCGTCGATGCGCCGCGCGCTGGGCGGCGCGGACAACATCGTGCGCGTCGAACCGCTGGCTGCCACGCGCCTGATCGTCCAGTTGAAGGATGAGAGCCGGATCGACCACAGCGCCGTGCCGTACCCGATCTTCCGTCCGGAGCGCGGCGACGCCGTGCACGTTTTGGTCGGCCTCTATCCGGAGCGTTTCGCGAAACTGAAGGGATAGCAAAAAATAAAAATGCGCCGACAGGAGATCGGCGCGGGGAGGAATCGAAAAAAATTGAGAGTGGCAATCAGCGACTATGACGGGACGATCAGCCTTGGCGGGATCGGCGGAGATGTCGCCCCCGCCGTCGTGGAGGCGATTCACGCGTGGCGCGCCTCGGGCAACGCCTTCGGCATCGCGACGGGGCGCGATTTGAGCATGATCGTCTACGAGACGGAGCGGTGGGGCATCCCGTTCGACTTCCTCATCTGCTGCAACGGGGCCGCGATCTACGACAGGGAACTGCGCCTTCGGCAGAGCATCGACGTCCCGGACGAGATCGTCCCGGATTTTCTGATGCACCCGGCGGCGATGCGCAGCATGCACGTCGAGCTGTCGTCGAGCGGCGTCGTCGACCTCTACGTGCGCGACGCGCGCTCGTGGTTCCTGACGCTCGGGCCTTCGTACAACGAGATTACCTTCGATGACGCGCTGCACAAAAAAAATTTACAACAGATCTCCCTCGCCTACCTCGACGTCGCGGACGCCACGGCCTGCACGAAGGCGCTGACGCACGACTTCGGGGACGACGTCGCCCCCCAGCAGAACGGGCGCAGCGTCGACGTGACGAAGAGCGGCGTCAGCAAGGCGACGGGCATCCGCGACGCGCTGCGCATCTTCGACCTCTCGGCGGACGGATTGCTCGCGATCGGCGACGGCACGAACGACATCCCGATGATCGAGTGCTACGGCGGCTTCACGGTCAAGGGCGCGACGGACGCCGTCAAACGTGCGGCAAAAAAAATCTACCCCGACGTCGCCGCAATGCTGCGCGACAGCGCGGGGTAGGGAGGTGGTACTTTTTTCGGCGATATGATATCTGTCGCGCGATTTGTCGTTCAGAACAACTCCCGCTGACGCACCTCGAACCGGGCGCGGCTCGCTGCGACGATCTCTCCCATGTCATACAGTATGCCGTGCTCTCGGCACGCCGACCGAAAAATGTCCCACAGGCGGCGGGTGTCCGGCGACGGGCATTTGTAACGTGTGCCGTAGCGCCGAATATATTTTTCCTTGATGCCGGGGAAGTGCTCGTCCAGCTTGGCGTAGAGGTACTCGCGGTTTCCGTCGCGCATCGTCAGGCCGAGCGACGGATAGACGAAGCGCGCGCCCGCGCATGCTGCGCGTGCGACGATGGTCGTGACGTTCTCGGGCGTGTCGGGGAGATCGCGTGCGCGAATTAACGCTTCAAATCCCTGTAAAAATTCTCGTGAGGGGCGATGTCGATAAACGTCAAGACGACTTCCTGTGCCTCGCTCATGCTGTAACCAAGTAGCATGAACTGTCCGAGCAGTTTGAATTTGTGAACGCGAAGCCACGACAAGTCGCCCACTTTCCGCTCTCCGATCTCCGGGGTTTCGATGACGTCCGCGATTGCCCGATTGACCGGGGGAAGTTGGTTGGGGTGGAGGCTTTTATAAGCCTTCTTGAAGCGGTTGGTTTGGAGAATTTTCATGACGGCTCGATAAATTCAAAAGCGGAAACCTCGCCGCGCTCCATTTCCAGCTTCCCCTCGAGAACGCCTTTGATGAACGCAAGGGGCAAATCGGGATTTTCGTCGACGATCTTGCCCAGACGGTACCAATATTCGATCTGTTTGGGAACGGAGCGAAAGTTCAGTTCGGCGTATTTCTGCGCGTCGTGGACCATCTCTTCGGACAAACGTACGGCAACGGACATCTCGACACCTCTTTTCCTGTTGTTTGTTGTTGCATTATATCGCAAATGATCGCGATAGGTGTTGAAAGTGTTTTATGTAAATTGGCAAATAAATTGACAATTTACATAAATTCGCTATACTTGCGCTATGAATCCGGCGTATATCCCGCGTTATGCGGAAACGGCAATCGAAAAACTGGCGAAGGGGTTTCCGGTCGTCGCGCTGATGGGGCCGAGGCAGTCCGGCAAGACGACGCTTGCGCGGCACCTTTTCGGCGACAGGCCTTATGTCTCTCTGGAGGATCCGGACAACCGGGAGTTTGCGACGGAGGACCCGCGCGGCTTTCTGCGGCGTTACGAGGGGGGGGGCGGTGTTCGACGAGGTGCAGCGCGCGCCGGAACTCTTTTCGTGGCTTCAGGGCCTCGTCGACGAGGCGGGTGTCATGGGGCGCTTCGTCCTCACGGGTTCGCAGCAGTTCGGCTTGATGGGGCAGATTTCACAGAGCCTCGCCGGGCGTGTTGCGGAGCTCCGCCTGCTGCCGCTTTGCATCGGCGAGCTCCGCGACGCCGGTTTGGAGCCATCGGGCGCGGATGCCGCGATATACGCGGGTTTTTACCCTGCGCTGTATTCAAGGCCCGTGACCCCAGAAATCTGGTACAACAACTACATCCAGACCTACCTGGAGCGTGACGTCCGCTCTATGGCGGCCATTCACGACATGGCGGTGTTTCAGCGATTTTTGCGCCTCGCGGCAGGCCGCTGCGGGCAGGTGCTCAACCTCTCCGCACTCGGCTCGGAGGCGGGCGTGGCGCACAACACCGCGAAAGCCTGGCTCTCCATCCTCCAGGCGAGCTACATCGTCTTCCTCCTTCAGCCTTATCACAACAATTATAACAAGCGCCTGATCAAGAGCCCGAAGCTCTACTTTTACGACACTGGTCTTGCGAGTCGCCTGATGGGCGTCAACGACCCTGCGCAGCTCGCGATTCACCCCTTGCGGGGGGCGTTGTTCGAAAACTTCGTGATTTCGGAGATCGGGAAATATTACCTCAACAGGGGACTTACGCCGCCCTGTTTCTTCTGGCGCGACTCGAACGGACACGAGGTCGACCTCATCGTCGAGGACGGCTTGACGGTCACGCCGATCGAAATCAAATCCGGTATGACGTTGACCTCGGATCACCTGAGCGGCCTGCGAAAATGGCGCGAACTGAGCAATGTATCTGGTGGCGCTCTGGTGTACGGCGGCGACGAAGAATACGAGCGCGATGGATATCGCGTTGTCTCGTGGAAAAACGCGTACACGGTGACGGCAAAAAAATAACGCGCGCAAGGGTTATCCCTCACGCGCGTTATTGTTATCTTTTTTAATCGGTTTTACTTCTCCAGCATCTTTCCCAGCGTCTTCGTGAAGGCGGCGGGGTTGTCGATCGGTTCGCCGTCGGCGATCTGGGCGACGCCGAGCAGCAGGGTCGCCCAATCGGCGTAGTTGTCCCCTGCGTCGTCCGCGATGCGTTTGACCAGCGGGTGCGACGGGTTGATCTCCAGCACGCGCTTTTCCTCCGGCATCTCCTGACCCATCGCCTTGAACATGGCGCGCATCTGCGGCGTGATCGGGTCGCCCTTCTGCACGAAGGTGGCGGGGGAGTCGACGAGGCGCGTCGACAGGCGGACCTCCTCGACGGATTTTGCCACGCCGCCGAGGTTCGCCATGGCCTCTTTCAGCCTGGCGGCGATGCCCGCGTCCTCCAGCTTTTTCGCGGACGCGCGTTCTTCGTCCGTCGCCTCTGCATCTCCGTCGGGGAGATCGATGTCCGCGGACGCGACGGAGACGAACGCGTGGTCGCCGAACTTGCCCGCCGCCGTCACCCAGAACTCGTCGACCGGGTCGCCCAGAAGCAGGACCTCGATGTCGCGTTTGCGGAACGCCTCCAGCTTCGGCGAGTTGCGCAGCGCCTCGACGTCGCCACCCGCGATGTAGTAGATGCCCTTCTGCCCGTCCTTCATGCGCGCGACGTACTCCTCGAGCGTCGTCGTCTCCCCGCGCGAGTTCTCGACCAGGCAGAGCTTGAGGATCGTCTCGCGGTTACGACTGTCCTGCACGATCCCCTCCTTGAGGACGATGCCGAACATCCCCCAGAATTTCTTGTACGCCTCCGCGTCGTCGGTCTTCATCTTTTTGAGCGCGTCCAGCACCTTGCGGGTGAGGCTGCGCTTGATCATCGCCGTCTGCCGGTCCTCCTGCAAAATCTCGCGCGAGACGTTGAGCGGCAGGTCCTCGCTGTCGACGACGCCGCGGACGAAGCGCATGTACTCGGGGATCAGGTCGCGGCAGTCGCTCATGATGAAGACGCGGCGGATGTAGAGCTGTATGCCGTGCTTGCCCTCGCGGTAGAAGAGGTCGAACGGCGGGTGCGAGGGGATGTAGAGCAGCGCGTGGAACTCGTTCGTCCCCTCCGCGCGGTAGGCGATGCGTTCGAGCGGGTCCTCCCAATCGTGCGTGATGTGGCGGTAGAACTCCTTGTACTCGTCGTCCGAGACCTCCGCCTCCGGGCGGATCCAGATGGCCTTCATCGAGTTGACCGGCTCGCTTTTCTCGTCGTCCTTCTTCTCTTTGCCCGTCTCTTCGAGGTAGATCGGGTACGAGACGAAGTCGGAATACTGCTTGATGATCCCGCGCAGCGCCCAGCTCGAGAGGTAGTCCTTCGTCGGGGCATCGTCTCCGTCCGCGTCTTTTTCCGCCTTGTCCTTCATGTACAGTGTGATTTCCGTGCCGTTGCCCTCCAGGTCGGCCGGTTCGATCGTGAACGTGCCGTCGCCGGTCGAGTCCCACAGCCACGACTCGTCGCTCCCGGCGTGGCGCGACTCGACCGCCACGCGGTCCGCCACGATGAACGACGAGTAGAAGCCGACGCCGAACTGGCCGATGAGGTCGCTTCGCCCCGATGTCGCCGCCTCCTGCATGGCGCGGACGAACTCGCCCGTCCCGCTCCTGGCGATGGTGCCGAGGTACGAGACCAGCTCGTCGCGCGACATACCGATGCCGTTGTCGCGGATCGTGACGATACGCTCCTTCGGGTCGACCGTGACCGTGATCTTCGGATCTCGCGCGCAGTCGGAGAGGGTGTCGTCGCTCAGGCTCTCGATGCGCAGCTTGTCGAGCGCGTCGGACGCGTTCGAGATCAGCTCGCGCAGAAAAATATCGGGGTTGGAGTAGACGGAGTGGATCATCAGCTCGAGGACCTGTTTCGCCTCGCTCTGGAATTCGTGTTTCTGTTTCGATGTATGGGTCGTGTTGGTTTCGCTTTCTGACATCGCAATGCCTCCCGTGTGATGTTGATTATGCGGGAATCATTATATCAACGATAGTCAGAGTAAGTCAAATATTATTTCGATCTGCTTCTGCATCGTTTGGAGGATGATATAATCGCATCGACGGACTTCCAGCGACAGCAGGGAGCTGGTGAGTAAAGGTCTTCCCTCTGTGGGAGGTGATGCGATGCCGAAAGGCAAAGGCGACCTTCCAGACAAAACAGAGGAGCGAGGCCTGCTCTCCAAAGTAATTGCCCTCGCTCCTCTACTTACGTTGGCCCTCCAGTTTCTTGAGTTGGTGCTCAAGATTCTGGGGTTGATCAACTAACCTGGAAGGATTATAGCACACCCCTCGCCCTACCGTCGAGGGCGGGGAGTTTTGTCAAAAAATAGACCAGCGCACCGTGTGTTATAATCGCGCCGACTGACTTCCAGCGGTAGCAGGGAGCTGGTGAGTAAAGGTCTTCCCTCTGTGGGAGGTGATGCGATGCCGAGAGGCAAAGACAGCCTTCCAGACAAAAAGGAGGAGCGAGATCCACTCGCCCAAGTGATTCGTCTCGCTCCTTTGTTCAATGTGATTCTCCAGCTTCTTGAGTTGATACTCAAGTTGTTGGGATGGATCACATAGCTTCTGGAAGGATTATAGCACACGCCCCGCCCTACCGTCGAGGGCGGAGTTTTCGTATGCGTGCTGTGAAAATAAAAAAAGAAGGAGCCCGATGCGGCGGGCTCCTTCGCGTCTCGGCGGCCGTTCAAAAGCCGGTGTGACAGGAGTAGGACAGGAGAATTTGGAAGGCGATAGCTGCGAAATGATGCAATATATATGTGTGCAGACATATATGCGAGTTTGATTGCAAATCTCGTTCGAAGTACAACGTTACGAACTTTTTTCGGTTCTATCCTGCGCAACTCGACGATGTTCTTGCTTCGATTGCGCAAGAAGATTGTATTTCGTGCCGTTGTGTTTGTCAAGTCAATCTAACAAAATTCGTTGTCGGAAAATATCATGGATTGCCATTAAAAAGCGCGGGACCCCCGAAGGGGTCCCGCGCTTTTGTGTACTTGTTTCGGATTCGGCTATCAACCCGTTAGGGTCTACAGACTAGTCCTTCTTGCGAAGAAGCGCTGCTGCGCCAGCAAGGCCGAGGAGCGCGAATGCGCCGAAGCCCGCATCGCAACCGACGCCGCTGCTGTCGTGACCGCCGGGATCCGTGCTACTCTTTTTCTTCGTCAGCCACACGGGGTCCTTGAGGTAGCCGTCCGTTGCGTTACCGTCGGGAATAACGAGAACGGTCTTGCTGCCCACTACAACAAGGGCAGGCTTACCCGTGCCGTTCACGGCGATGTAGTTGATGTTGAGCGTGCCGTTATTATCGACAACGATACCCTTGCTAAGCGCGTCATCCCAGTTGAGTGTCGCGTTCGCATTGTTGTCCTGCACCAGAACCGCTGGTGCCTGATCAACGTCGATATATTCGTAAACGATGGCATACGAATTCTTAAGAGCGGCCTTTCTGTCGGCGGCACTCAATGATCCGAAGTCGCTGCTGATGGTACGCGGGGCAATGCTCATACTGATCGCAACCGCGTCTGCGACGTCTGTAGAAATCACAAAGCTTGCCGAGTTGCCACCGGCAACAATCGTTTTGTCAGCGCTGATCGCCGCCGAAACTTTGGTGCTGCTCGGGCTCTCGGTGATGGTCACACCATCGACCGTGTTATCGAAGGATGCTGGAAGAAGTGCTTTTGAAACAGTGACGCCATCCAGTTTGTTGATCTCGGTCAGCGTTGCCGCATCAAGCAACACAGCTTCCGTTTTGCTGGTGCTGCCACCGCTCGAATCCGAACGCGTAGCCTTGATCGTGACGGTTCCGATGGGTTTGCTCTTGTCGAATCCTGCAACGTCGGCGCTCTTGTCTTCGGACACAACGAATTTGTCCGCATAGAGGTTGAGGGTCACTTCGCCGGACGCAACGCCAGTCTGCTCGACATGGAGTTTGCCGTTGGCGAAGGTTACCATAACGGCACCCTTGTCATCGGAGATGACATCCTTGGAAGTTGCGCCAAGCGCTACTTTGTCGGAGCTCATCGCCAGTGTGCCGAAATCGTAGCTGACGGCGTAACCCTTCACTACGACATCCTGGCTGGTGAAGTCCTTGTTAACCGTGATCGTCGTGGCATCAAGAGCCGCGACCTTTTTCAGGGTGATATCGAAGCTCGTCGTCATCGAGTTGGTAGTTGTTGGAGCCGTGTCGCCTGAAAGCACTCCAACAGTGGTCTTCACAGGAGATGTGAGATCCGTGCTGATGACATAATCCACGCTTACATTCTTTTTAGCAAAATTGGCCCTCACAATATCGCCCGAAAGAACAACTTTGCCGATTTTGTCGGCTGAAATAAACACGTCGCCACTCTTGACGTCTGCAACCAAAAGAGTGTCGTCAGCCGAAACTGCAAATTTCATGTCAGCGGATTTTGCGCCGTCTAGGTAGTAAACAGTCGTGCTCCAACCGTTAGCTTGGGTTCCTTTGACTTCACCCATGCTGCTCCCTACGACATCACGAGTGATGTCCACAGAAATCCCTGCGAACGCCGTTCCCGCCATTGCCGCAATCAGAAGTGCGACTACTGCGAATACTGTCAAAAATTTCTTGCTCAAAACGATATTCCTCCTTCCAAATCCTGGACGATGACACGGGAAACACCCCCGCCGTCCGTAAACCTTCCGGTCGATTATGCACAAGCCCACCGACCGGCCTCCAATTGCGCGAAGTTCGAACGCTCAATTCAAACTTTCGTCGATCACCCCCTGCTCCCGTTCTGAATGTGTAACAAATTAAAACGCCGCAGACGCAGCATCTCCAATAATGGACGGAAACGATGGTCCAAAAAGACCAATGCAGCAAAAGACGACTTTTGCCAGCTTTTCATAAGGATATCGTTTCTTTCGCATATGTCAAGCTCTTACAGTGCGATTATGAGCCAATTTACCCATCCCGCGCATGTTTTTTCACGCGCCCGCACCGGAAAAGGGTACACGAAAACCCGCGGCGCGTCAAATACCGTCGCCGCGGGCCTCGTTTGGGGTGGGTGGGGATCGTTATTTCAACATGGCGAGTTTGCGCCGCATGTTGCGGACGCGGTTTGCAACGGCCTGTTTCGTCGCGTTCGTCTCTGCCGCGATCTCGTCGTACGTATGCCCCTCGGCGAGCGCGTGGGCGGTCGCGCGCTCGACTGCGGTCAGGCCGGTGTCGAACGCCGCGCGCAGTTCGACACCGGCCGTTCGCTCCCCGGCGTCGGGGTCGGCGATCGTCTCGCAGAGGAGCGTTTCGTCCGTGCCTTCCGCGTCCGAGACGGGCGCGTACAGGCTGAGCGTGCCGTCCGCGTGCCGCATGCGCCCCGCCGCGTCGCGCACCCGGCCGGGCAGCGTGCGGGCGAGCGTCTGCACGAAGTGTCGCTTGTTCGTCGCGCGCGCGATCTGGAGCAGTGCCACGTAGCCCTCCTGCTTCAGGTCGTCGAACTCCGCGCCGCGCCCCTCGTATCGTCGCGCAACCGCCGCGATCAGCGGCGCGAATGCCTCCACCAGCGCGCAGATATCGCGCCTCGAAATCCGCCGCGGTCCCTTCGGCGCGTTGCGCTCGTCGTTCTCCCTGTCCGCGTCGTCCCTCTGTTTCGTGCACCTTGTTTCCGTCATTCCCAGTATATCCTCCGTCGTTTCGATTCCAGTGGCGGGCGCTTGGTGTCCATATGTTACCATAAAAATTTTATTTGCAAGCAAGATGGAGATAATTTCGTCGTCCACCCGGCAGAATTTCGACAAAGCCGAGCGCACGGGCGATGCCTTCCACATGCGCCTGCTCGTCCTGCGGGACGGCGACGTCCGCCGCCAGCCCGGCCATGTGCAGACTGCGCGCTGCGCCGCCCACTTTGCCGTTGTGGGCGGCGCAGCGATACCCGCTCGTCACGACGACCGGGTGCCCCCACGCTTCGCGCAGCGCCTCGAGCCGTTCGAGCAGCCGGGGCGACAATTTCACGCAGCCGCAGCAGCGGCACTGGAACTCGCGCAGCAGAAAGTGTGGGGACACGCGGATCTCGTTGATGCGATCAAGCCCTCCGCCCATCTCACGCCTCGTCGGTCCACAGGGCGTCCGCGGGCGGGCACTTGCGCTCGATCGCCGCGCGCAGGCGCGTGATCGCCTCCGTCAGCCCGTCGAGCCGCGCCTCCATCCGAACCAGCAGATACCCCGCAACCGCAATCGAAAACGTGCTCTGCACCACGCCGGTCAAAAACTCTT
>JAJDHV010000056.1 GCA_030266365.1 Synergistaceae bacterium OttesenSCG-928-I11
TGCATTTATATTGACTACAGAAAAAATTCCACTGCGAACACGGCGACGCAGGCGGCGAGGGATACGCGGAAGAGGCTCTGTCCGGACCATGCCATCAAGAGGGCTGTGGCGAATCCCGCCGCGCCGGAATAGACGTTCTTCGTCGCGTGCAGGATCGCCGGGAAGGTCATGACGGAGAGCGTCACATACGGCACGTAGTGCAGAAACGCGCGGACGCGGACGTTGCGGATTTCGCGCCGAATCAGGGTCAGCGGCAGGACGCGGATCAGGTATGTGACGCCCACCATGACGGCGATATATTTGTAGACCTCGAAGCTCGCGCCCGTCATGATTTCTCGTCCGATTCCCCGGCGTGTGGGTCGAGGAAGGCTGCGCCAGCCGCGATCAGCAGGGTGAGGCCGATGACTTTTGCCCCGTCGGATACGCCGTTCAAAAACGGCAGGTGAGCCGCGATCAAGCTTGCCGCCATCGAAACGACGACGACCGCTGCGATGCGCCGGTTGTGCCGCGCGGGCGGGACGACGACCGCGATGAACATGCCGTAGATCGCGATCCCGAGCGCGCTCAAAAGACGTTCGGGCAGCAGGTCGCCCGAAACGACGCCCGCGATTGTCCCCAGCGTCCAGCCCGGCACGGCGACGACCATCAGGCCGTACGTGTAGTGCGGGTCGAGGCGTCCCGGACGGAGCGCGGAAAGGCCGAAAATTTCATCGGTCACGCAGTAGGCGAGCAGAAGACGGTGCAATGTCGATGTGCCGGGGGGGAGTTTTTGCGACAGCGCCGCGGACATCAGCGCGTATCGCATGTTGATCACAAGCTGCGTCAGGGCCATTAAAAGAAATCCGGCGGAGGTGCCGATCAGGCCGAGCGCCGCGAACTGTCCCGCCGACGTCATGTTCGTCGCGGACATGATGCCCGCCTGGCACGCGGTGAGCCCCGCGTTTCGCGCGACGATGCCGAAGCTGAAGGAGACTGCGAAATACCCGAGCGCGATCGGCACCCCGTCCCGCAGCCCCTGTCGCCACTCCGTGTCGTTCATGTTGCTGCCCACGCCCCTTTCTGTGCGATGCACAGGCGAAAGCATAACACCGAACGGCATTGAAATCCAGAGGGTGTTGGGCCGTTTTACCGTGTTTATCTCATGCGGGCTGCCGCTTTCGGTTTGCGGTTGCCTTGTGTGTCGTCCACTCCCGCACTTTCAGGTAGAGGGTGTCGGGGTCGAGCGGTTTCGTGATGTGGTCGTTCATGCCGGCGTCAATGCTTGCGTCGCGGTCGTCCTTCATCGCGTGTGCGGTCACGGCGATGATCGGAAGCGCCTCGGCGTCGAGGCCGAGTTCGCCGCGAATTTTTCTCGTTGCCTCGAGGCCGTCCATTATCGGCATGCGGATATCCATGAGCACGAGGTCGTAGTCCGCGCGCGAGAGCATTTCCACCGCCTCCGCGCCGTTTTCCGCCGTCTCGACCGTCGCGCCGAACTGCATCAGAAGTTCGGCCGCGATTTCCTGGTTGATCTCGTTGTCCTCGACGAGCAACACCCTGGCGTCGATCGCACTTCGGGGGGCGTTCAGGGTGATCATTCCGTCGTCAAGCGATGTCGGCGTGTACTCCGCGACGTTGTTGGCGTTCGAGAGTTCAAGCATCTCGAGGTCCATCGCGACGGAGAGCAGCACGGAGAGCGTCGCGGTCGTCCCTCCGCCCGTTCGGCCCACGAGCTCGATGTCGCCGTCCATGCAGCGCGCGAGGTATCTGCCGATGTAGAGGCCGAGCCCGCTCCCCTCGTGTGCGCGGGTGAAAGAGCCGTCGAGCTGCGTGAAGCGGCCGAATGCCTCCTCGATCCGGTCGGGGTCGATCCCGATGCCCGTGTCGCTCACCGCGAAACGCAGCGCGCAGACGGGGAGACCTTCGCGAATCTCCTCCGTCCGCTCGCACGAGACCTCGACCCGGATATATCCTTCTTCCGTGAACTTGATGGCGTTGCTGCACAGGTTGAGGAGGATCTGTTCGAGTCGCAGCGCGTCGCCGACGAACACGGCGGGGACGTCCGGCGAGACGTCCACCTCGAACGCGAGTCCTTTCGCGTCCGCCTTGTACGCGATGAGGTCGACGACGCTTGCGATCAGGTTGTGAATCTTGAACGGGGCGTTGTAGAGGGCGAACTGCCCCGCCTCGATTTTGGAGAGGTCCAGAATGTCGTTGATGAGCGAAAGAAGGATATTCCCGGCTGAAAGGATCTTGCTCACATAGTCGAACTGTTTTTTCCCCAGCTCCGTCTGGAGAAGCAGGTGTCCCATCCCGATGATCGCGTTCATCGGGGTGCGAATCTCGTGGCTCATGGTCGCGAGGAAGAGGCTCTTCGCCGCCGACGCCGCCTCGGCGGTCTGCTTCGCGCGGGTGATCTCCGTGACGTCGGTGATCCACATTAGGACGGCGTCTTTGCCCTCGTAGTCGAAGCGATACAGGTTTATGAGGGTGTCGAACTCGCGCCCGTCCGCCCCCAGCATTCTGAGGGGCCAGTTCTCGAGCTTCTCGTTTCGTTCGAGCGCCTCGAGGACGCGCTTGTGCTCCGCCTCGTTGTAGTCCGGGCGGTCGGACATTTTTCCGATGGAGAGCCCCAGCAACTCGGCGCTGACGCCGTTGAAGCGTTTTATGACGCCGTCCTGCACGACGACGATGGCGGTCGGGCTCGAGTCCAGGATGTCTTGGACGTACTGCATCTTCTCCTGCATCGCGTGTTCGGCCTGCTTTTGCGCGGTCAGGTCGCGCACGTTGGAGATGTAGAACTTGCTCTCGCCGAGCCAGACGTAGAAGATCGTGACGAGGCAGGGCATCTCGTGCCCTTCCGCGTCGATGTGGAGCCACTCGAACGAGGCGCTGCCGTCCCTATCGACGAGCTGTTGCACTTCGTCGAAGGACTCGCGGAGGGAGATGCCGCATTTCTGCTCCTTCGAGAATTTTTCGAAGCCCTTGACGACCTCCTTCTTCGACACGGCACCGAAGAGCTTGATAATCGCCTCGTTGCAGTCGATCGGCGTGAAGTCGTCCGAGAAGAAGACGAAGCCCTCCGCCGTGTGTTCGAAGAGCGCGCGCGCGAGGCGGTAGTTCTGCGTGGACTCCGTCAGGTCCGTGAAGACGGTGATCGTTCCCGTCCGCTTGTTCTGGTGTTCGACGGGGCAGATCACGACGGACATCGGCGTTTTTTTGTCCGCCGCCGACGCGAGCCAGACCAGGTCGAGCGTCTCCGTTCCGTCGCCCTCGATCGCATCGCGGATGGGAACGGGGTCCGTCATGGCCTCATCCATGCCGAGGCGAACGACGTCGAAAAAATTCTTGAACAGAATGTCCCCGCTCTCGCTCCCGTTCATCCGCAGGAACGCCGCGTTCGCGAACACGACGTTCATCTCCGC
This sequence comes from Synergistaceae bacterium OttesenSCG-928-I11, assembly GCA_030266365.1. Classification (GTDB taxonomy): domain Bacteria; phylum Synergistota; class Synergistia; order Synergistales; family Synergistaceae; genus JAJDHV01. Next base: position 3,405 of record JAJDHV010000056.1, read on the forward strand.
GTCGAGGCGTACGACGCCCTCGCGCGACAGGCCGAGGAGCGTATTGATGTGCTTCCGGTAGCGGCAGCTCCGTTCGCAGCAGAGCGCGAGACTTTTTTTCAGGCACTCGTTTTCGTTTTTCAAATCCTCGCCCTGTTGCAAAATCCGCCGCTCCGTGCAGCGCGCGCGCTCCACCGTCTCGCGCAACTCGTTCGAGAGGGTGCCAACGATGCAGCAGAGCCGGTCCGTGGGGTCCGACTCGTCGTCGATACAGGATGCCGAAAGAGCCGGAGGCAGGGTAGCCGCTGCCGCGGAGGCGATTTTTTCGAGTCTTCGCTCCTGTCGCTCCACAATGGACGCAACGTAAAAAGAAGCGGCCGAGATGATCGCGGTCTGTAACATCAATGAGAAGAGAGGTCGTGCCTCCGTGAGCCAATGAAACCAGCGCCCCAGGTATCCGAACGGCATCGTCGCTAGAATGTGGACGAATAGCGCGGAGTAGATGCACAGCAGGGTGCTGGCTGCGATAACGGCATATATTTGTCTTTTCACGTTCATTCGTATAATCCCCCGGTTTTCTCGTAAATCGGCCATTCATGCGGGTTGATCCTATCACAGGCGAAATCCCGCGATATCTGTGGAAAACACGGGTTATCACTACGTAAAAGACAACTCCATAGTTCCGGCAGGGGCGGACAGGTAAAAATCGCGAGCGAACGCCGCGGCGAAAGCAAGAGATGCACCAAAAGTCTCTAAATATGTTAAAATTTTAGAAGAGGGATGAATCGGAGAAAGCCGAAGGGGGTAGAGGTGTATGAGGAGAATCGTTTTTCGCGCCTTCGCTGGTTTGATGGTGTCGCTTTGTCTTGTGTCGCTCGCCTTCGCGCCGCAGGCAAGTGCGTCGGCAAGCCAGGCGCTCGAGTCGGGTGTGGAACGCGACGTTCCCGACGCGTTTTCCACATCGGCGCACGACTGGCACACCGTCGTCGTCGATCTCGGATCGAACGCGCTCGTGCGCATCTACGGCCGGATCCTCACGGAGGCGTTCCCCACCGACGTCACGGTCGGCGTCAGCGAGCATCTTTCCTCCGTCTCCGCCTGGATCGGCGACTCCGGCGGCAACAGAATCCGCGCGGCGCAATCCGAAACGGACGCGGCGCAGAGCGGCGATCGCTACCTCGTGATCGAGGGCAAGGCCGCGAGCGCGGATGTCGCCGAGGCGACTTCCGTTCATTTCATCTCCTACAAGATCGACGGGCAGTCCAAAATCCAGTTCGTGGACATCCCGGTGCAGGCGAGAGCGGCCTCGGCAGCCGCCGCGACCGACGACGCGGGTGGATGCAGCACGGGGCTGGGATTCTCGGGCGCAGCGGTCGCGCTCGGCCTGTTTGCTCTGGGACGCCGTCTGAAACGCGCGTAAGCCAAGGGCGAATATCGCCCGATTTCATAATCCAAATAAAAACGTCCGGGCTGAGACGAGAGTCACAGCCCGGACGTTTTTAAAGTCCCTGATATAAGGGGGGAGAGCGTTAATCTCCGGCGAAGTCCTCAGTGGAGCATCCCATGACATCCGCCAGCATCTGGAGCTTCTTCAGGCTGGGTTTCGTCTGTCCGTTCTCCCAGCGAATGATGCTTCGTCTTGTCATATTCATTTTCGATGCGAGCTCACTTTGCGTCAGCCGCAAGGCTCTTCTGTGTGCTTTCAATTTAGACAACATGATTGAGACCTCCTTCCTATTTCTTATGGTAATCTTACTCATAAAATAGTGACAGTCAATGGGACCAAGGGCCCAAATTGCAAAAATTACCTACTTTTTCCATCATGCCTTTCTTTTCTATTGACAATCCCGGAAAGCGTGGTAATATGTCCAACATTGATTTGAACTCTGTTGTACAGGAGGTGAGGGTAGTGTCCAAGTATTTCGCATTGCGACGATTCCGATGCAGCCAATTCGACCGCAATGTTCATATTGTGGCGACGATGGGGACATGGTGCCCTCGGAATCTGGCGACAGAGAGGAAGCGTCAAGGCTGAAAACGCTTCTCGCATAAGACCGAAGCCATCCGCACCCCGGAGCCGATACCGAAGAAAGGCGATTTTTCGCGCCAAGTAGGTATCATCCAACGAAGCGGGTTCTTGACAGAACCAACGAGGGTGGCACCGCGGGCTTTTCGATGAAATCGAGCTCGTCCCTCTTCCCGAACGGGAAGAGGGACGAGCTTTTTTGTTTTTCAAATTTCGACTGATAAAAAATAAAAATCGGAGGCGATTCAAATGACAAGTTCTACAAAGCAGGCGAAAAAAGGCAAGGTCGTATTGGCGTACAGCGGCGGGCTCGACACATCGGTGGCGATTCCCTGGCTCATGGAGCAGGGCTACGAAGTGGTCACGATGACGGCGGACGTCGGCCAGCAGGCGGACAATATGGACGAGATCAACGAGAAGGCGATCCGCACGGGCGCCGTCACGGCGCACATGCTCGACCTGCGCCGCGACCTCATCGAAAAATTCCTCTGGCCGGGCCTCAAGGCGAACGCGATGTACGAGGGCGTCTACCCATTGAACTCCGCCTACTCCCGCCCGATCATCGCGCAGGCGCTCGTCCACATCGCGCAGGTCGAGGGCGCGGTCGCCATCGCGCACGGCTGCACCGGCAAGGGGCAGGACCAGGTCCGTATCGAGGTCTGCGCCAACGCTCTCGACCCGACCCTCGACGTTCTGGCGCCCGTCCGCGACTGGCACATGACGCGCGAAGAGGAGATGGCCTACGCCGAACTGCACAACGTCCCCGTGCCGACGACGCGCAAGAGCCCCTACAGCCTAGACGACAACATCTGGGGCCGCTCCTGCGAGTGCGGCGTCCTCGAGGATCCCTGGAACACGCCGCCCACGGGCGCATACGGCCTCACCGTCGACCCGGTCGACGCGCCGGACAAGCCGGAAAAAATCGAGATTACCTTCGAGCAGGGCATCCCCGTCGCCATCGACGGCAAGCCGATGGACGGCATCGAGCTCATCACCCATCTCAACAAGCTCGCCGGTTCGCACGGCATCGGCCGCATCGACATGGTAGAGAACCGGCTCGTCGGCTTCAAGAGCCGCGAGGTCTACGAGTGCCCGGCCGCAACCGTCCTTCTCGCCGCCCACAAGGCCCTCGAAACCATCACCCTCGCCAAGGATGTCATGCGCACCAAGGCCGACCTCGAGAAAAAATTCGCCGAGCTCACCTACGAGGGCTACTGGTTCTCCCCCCTCATGGAGGCCATCCAGTGCTTCATGGACAAGACGCAGGAGACCGTCAACGGCGTCGTTCGCGTCCGCCTCTACAAGGGCAGCGCCGTCGTCGAGGGCATGAAGTCCGACTCCGCCATCTATCGCTACGACCTCGCCACCTACTCCGAGGGCGACGCGTTCGACCACACCTCCGCCGTCGGCTTCATCAAGGTATGGGGCCTCCCCATCAAAACCTGGACCCAGACGCACGAAAAAGGCAACGTCTCGTTCGAGAACGCGACCGACGCCAAACTCACCCCCGACACCGTCATCATCAAGGCGTCGTAAGAAGAACCGCAGGGCGCTGCCCCGCACCCCGGAAGGGGTCGCTGACCCCTTCACCCCATCATCAGATCAACATCAAGGCCCGAATTTTTCCCGCAGCGAGAAGCTGCGAAAAAAATTCGGGCCTTTGTCTTTGGATTTTATGATGAGGGTGCAGGGAGCGCCGCTCCCTGCCGGGTGCGGGCGGAGCCCGCGGTTTTTCTTCCCTAGTTCGTGCCCGTCACGGACAGTCGTGTGTGGCGCGTGACGGTGTGGCGGCGCGAGAGGTCGATGTCGAAGTTCGGGTTGCGCGGGTAGCGGCGGGACATCCGCTGTGCTTCGGGCACGGCGGAGAAGAAGCCGACGCCGCGGATGGTCATGGGGGCGGATGGCATGTATTTGCGCAGTTCGATGGTGATGGGCTCGCCGCCGTTGACGCGGCAGACGAGGGTGTCGTTCCGGATGCTGTAGTCGGCTTCGATGCGGACGGGGTTGTGCCCGCCGGGGGCGACCTTTTGGCTCCAGACGATTTTTCCCAGGGGCTCGTCGAGCTGTTTGCCCCACGTCACGAGGCGGAGGGTGCCGTGGTACGTGACCTCGACGGAGAGGAGGTTCGTGCTCTCCGGATTGCCGAAGAGGAAGCCCGTGCGTCCGTCCCCTTCGAGAACGCGGCCCTCGTAGTCGAAGTGCCAGTTCAGGAGGTAGCGCGAGCCGGCGGGGACGTCTGCGGTCTGCCAGAGCGAGAGCTCCGTGCCGTGAAGGCGGAAGTCGTAGCCCTCGGGCGTTTGCTCCGTCGTGTAGCGTTGAGGGATGCCGGAGGGCGGGACGACGTCGGTGTAGCCGACGGTCGCGCGTCCGAAAGCGTGGCGCTCCAGAAAACCGGGCTCCGTCGCCCGGATGTCCGTGTGCCAGTCGGACGCCGCCTCCGCGAAGGGGACGAGCAGGAACAGTGAAAGAGAGATTAATAGAAATGATACGAAATACCTACACAAACCGCTGCCTTGTGTACTATAATTGGCTGCAATACGGCTATACAAAGGAATCACCTCCGTTTCAAGTATACTTCACGCGACGTTTTTTGCACAGCACGAGACGGAGGATTGTGCGCCATACTGTGCCCGTACTTTGCTTGTGTTAAAATGCGGGCGTTCGATACCCCGAAATCCCGGGGATTTTTCGGTCGACCCCGATAGGAGACGCATAGATTGCAGCCATTTGGCCATTACAACAAATTTTTGGGAACATCCTTCTGGGTAAAAATCTCCACGTCCACCTACCTGGGGATTGTACGGAATGCGCTCACGCTCACGCTTCCGGTCGTCATCGCCGGTGCCGCCGCCGTTCTGATCAACAATTTCCCGATCGAGGGGTATCAGCGGCTGATGCTCTCCGTCTTCGGGCCGAACTGGCGGCTCTTCGGCGGGTACGTCTGGAACGGCACGCTGACGGTGCTTTCGCCGGTCATGGTCTTCACGATCGGGCACAGCATCGCGGAGCACTACAACGCCAAGCACCCGCTGGACGCCATCCACCCGATCATCCTGGGCCTTGTGAGCTTCTGCTCGCTCATGGCGATCATCGAACCGGCGAAGGCGGTCTTCGCCGTGCCGTATCAATGGATCGGCATCCACGGCCTCTTTCTGGCGATCATCGTGGCGGTCGTCTCGTCCGAGCTTTTTTTGCTGCTCTATGGGCTGAAGACGCTGCGCGTGCGCTTCTACTCCGAGGAGGCGAGCGCGATCATCGTCGGCGCATTCTCGTCGCTGATACCCGGCATGCTGACGATCTTCGCGTTCGCGGGATTCAAGATCCTCTCCCTGCGCGCGGGGATCCCGGACGTGCATCACCTGATCTACGAGTTTCTCTACCTGCCGTTCAGGGGGATGGGGAACACACTCTCGACGGCGATCCTGTACAATTTCGTGCGCCACCTGCTCTGGTTCATCGGCATCCACGGCTCGAATGCGCTGGAGCCCGTCATGACGGAGATCTACGTCATCGCCATGAAGACGAACGAGTTCGCAATGGTCGCGGGCGAGCCGCTTCCCTTCGTCTTCACGAAGACGTTCTTCGACAGCTTCATCTCGATCGGCGGTGCGGGCGGCACGCTCTCGCTGCTCTTGGCGTTCGCCCTTCGCCGAAAGGACAACAGCATGATGCGGATCGGCCAGATCTCGTTGTTGCCCGCGATCTTCAACATCAACGAGACGCTCCTGTTCGGGCTGCCGATCGTTTTGAACCCGATCTTTCTCGTGCCCTTCCTGCTCGTGCCGATCATCACGACGCTGACGTCGTACTACGCGATGCGATGGGGCTTCGTCCCCATCCCCATGGTGGACGTCGCGTGGACGACGCCCGCCTTCATCGGCGGATACGTGGCGACGGGGAGTTTCTCGGGCGGTCTGCTGCAACTGTTCAACGTCCTCGTGGGCACGGCGCTCTACATGCCGTTCGTCCGCATCGCGGAGAGCGTGCAGCAGTATAAATTCAAGATGACGTACAAGGAGCTGCTCGACGCGAGCGGCAATTTGGGCGAGGAGGCGCGGGCGTCGCTCGTCAACCGCACGGACGATGTCGGGTCGGTTTCGCGCTCGCTCGCCAACGACCTGTTGCAGTCCGTCAAGCGGAAGGAGCTCTTCCTCGAATATCAGCCGCAGGTCGACTGCCGGACGGGGAAGGTCGTCGGCGTCGAGGCGCTGCTGCGCTGGATGCACCCCCGAATTGGACGCATCCCGCCGTCGCTCTTCATCCCGCTCGCGGAGGAGATCGGCTTTATCGGCGAAATGGGCCTGTGGGTCTGTGGCGAGTCATGTCGTCAGCTGCGAGTGTGGCAGGACAAAGGGCTCACCGAAACGGTGATGTCCTTCAACGTGTCGGTCAAACAGCTCGACGACCCGACGCTGCCGCAAAAAATTCTGGGCTACATCGACAAATACATGC
>JAJDHV010000057.1 GCA_030266365.1 Synergistaceae bacterium OttesenSCG-928-I11
TTTCGAATGAGGGTCCAGGGAGCGCCGCTCCCTGGCGGGTGTGGGCGGAGCCCACGCTTTTGACCCTGCGTCTCATAGATGATAAGATGCGTGCGCGTGCTTCGGCGCGCGCATTTTTTTGTGTTGTCAGGGGTTATCGGGTTTGATACGGATCAAAAATCTTTCTCTCGCGTTTGGGGAGAAGGTCATTCTGAAAAACATCGCTTGGACGATCGGCGAGCACGCGCGCATCGGGCTCGTCGGCGACAACGGGACGGGCAAGACGACGTTCCTGCGCATCCTGGCGGGCGAGACGGAACCGGACGACGGCAAGGCCGAGTTCGTCGGGAACGCGACGGATGTCGGTTACCTGCCGCAAGACCTGGTCGAGCTCGGCGAGGGGCGCGTGATCGACTTTCTGCGCGACCGCGCGGAGTTGTCGACGCTCGGCTGCTGCATCGCGGAGACCGAGCAGAAGATTTCGCACGCGCCCGAGGGCTCGCGCGAGCTGGATCGTCTGCTCGCGGAACACGAGGCGTTGGAGACGGTCTTTTCCCACAAGGGCGGCTACGAGTTCGAGGCAACGGCGAAGAAGGTGCTGCGCGGGCTGGGCTTCGCGCCCGGCGACGCGGAGCGCGGGTGCAACGAATTTTCCGGCGGGTGGCGCATGCGCATCGCCTTGGCTGCGCTGTTGCTCCGCAGGCCGGATGTGCTGCTCCTCGACGAGCCGACGAACCATTTGGACAGCGAGAGTATGGAGTGGCTGGAGGGTTGGCTGCGCGACCACCGCGGCATTTTGATCTTCGTCTCGCACGACCGGCGCTTCATCGGGAAGATGGCGACCGAGATCGCGGAAATGGCGCGTGGTGAGATCACGCACTACGCGATGGGGTACGAGGCGTACCTCGTCGAGCGCGAGGCCGTGCGCGCGCGCCTGGAGAAGACCATCGAGGAGCAGCGCGAGCGGATCGACCAGATTCAGCGATTCGTCGAGCGCTTCCGCTACAAAGCGACGAAGGCGACGCAGGTGCAGAGCCGCATCAAACAGCTCGAAAAGATGGAAATCCTGGAGATGGACGCCCCGAACAGGACGGTCAACATCCGCTTCCCCGAGGCCTCGCGCAGTGGCCACGACGTGCTCGCCGCACACGACCTCGCCAAGCGCTACGGCGACATTCGCGTCTTCGAGGAAATCGACCTCGAGATCCACCGCGGCGAGCGGGTGGCGCTGGTCGGCGTCAACGGCGCGGGCAAGTCGACGCTGCTTCGCCTCATCTCCGGGGCGGAGGCCCCCGACGCCGGGGCGGTGCGCCTCGGGCACAACGTCAAGATGGCGTTCTTCTCGCAGGAGAGCGCGCAGAACCTCGACTACACCCACACGGTCTGGGAGGAGGCCTGCCGCACCGGCTCGAAGATCACGGAGGCCGAGAAGCGCAACCTGCTGGGCTCGTTCCTCTTCTCCGGCGACGACATCAAAAAACCGATCCGCGTGCTGTCCGGCGGCGAGAAGTCGCGCGTCGCACTCTTCAAGCTGCTGCTGTCGGACTCAAACTTCCTCGTCCTCGACGAACCGACGAACCATCTCGACATGAACACGCGCGAGATCTTCCAGCGCGCGCTGCTCCAGTACGGCGGCACGCTGCTCATCGTCTCGCACGACCGATATTTTCTCGACAACCTCGTGGACCGCGTCGTCGAGATCCGCGACGGGCAGTTGTTCAACTACCCCGGCAACTACTCGCGCTTCGTCGAAAAACGCGACGAGATCCTGCGGGGCGGGGAAACGCCGAAACAGGAAGCGCCCCCAAAACGCGCGGACACCGCGCAGGCACAGTCGGACGAACCCTTCGAACCGCTCGACCAAAAGCGTGATCGCCGGGCGGAGGCGGAGGCACGCAATCGCCTCTACCGCGAGCGAAAAAAATTCACGGACCGCATCGCCCCCCTCGAAGAGCGGATCGCGCAGTCCGAAGCGCGGCGCGGCGAGATCGACGCCCTCCTCTGCGACCCGGAAGTGTTGGCGGACTCCGCCCGCGTGCAGGAGCTGATGATCGAGCGAAAAAACCTCGAGGACACCATCGCGGGCGACTACGCGGAGTGGGAGGAACTCTGCGCCGCCATGGAGGAGGTCCGGTGAGGCAGACACCCCCGGAAAGCGGCGCTTCGATCCACACGGCACGCGGCATCACGACGACGGCGCTCCTGGGCGCCATCGCCGCTATTCTGATTTTTTTGAACTTCCCATTGCCGATCTTCCCCGCGTTCATCAAGATGGACGTCTCGGACGCGCCCGCGCTGATCGCGGCGTTCGCCATGGGCCCTGCTGCGGGCGTTGCGGTCGAACTGATCAAGAACGCCGTCAACCTGACGCACACGTCGACCGGCGGCGTCGGAGAGCTCGCCAACTTCTCCATCGGCGCCGCCTTCGTCGTCCCGGCGGGCCTCCTCTACAAACGCCGCAAGGACATCCGACGCGCCGTAACAGCCCTCATCGTCGGCACGCTGACGATGACCGTCGTCGCGGCGTTCGCGAATTACTTCGTCCTGATCCCCCTCTACAGCAACTTCGTCCCCATGGAGACCATCGTCGGCATGTACCGCGCCATCATCCCCTACGCCGACACCCTGCCGAAGATCATCCTCATGAGCGTCGTCCCCTTCAACCTCCTGAAAGGCCTCATCGTCTCCCTTGTGACCTTCGCGCTGTACAAAAAACTCTCCCCCGTGATCAAGGGGCTGTAAGACCGTGGGGCGCTGCCCCGCACCCCGGCAGGGGCGTGCCGCCCCTGCACCCGTCGTCATAGAATCAAAAGACAGAGGCCCGAATTTTTTTGCCGCTCAGAGCGGCAAAAAAATTCGGGCCTTGGTTTTGACTTTATGATGGAGGTGCAGGAGGCACTGCCTCCTGCCGGGGTGCGGGGCAGCGCCCCGCGACCTTCGCCCCCGCTACAGCAAGGCGTCGAGTTCCTTCAAAAAATCCGCGATGCCGTCGCCCGTTCGGTAGTCGGCGATGCGGTCCAATGGCGTCGCGTCGCGGTTGCAGATTGCGAGCAGCGCGCCGGCGCGCTTTGCGACCTGGGGGAGTTGGTTGGCGGGCGAGACCTGGAGGGACGAGCCGAGGACGATGAAGACCTTTGCGTTTTCTGCCGCCTCCCATGACGCGTCGAGGGCATCCTCCGGCAGCCCTTCGCCGAAGAGGACGACGCCGGGCCGCAATTTTCCGCCACAGGATGCACAGGGGGTGCGCGCGATGAAATCTTCCTGCGTCGCAGGCCGATCGCACTCCATGCAGCGGACCGAGCCGACCGATCCGTGCAGTTCGTAAATTTTTTTCGACCCCGCCGCCGTGTGCAAACCGTCGACGTTCTGCGTCACGATGCAACTGACAAACCCGCGGCGCTCCCAATCGGCCAGAATTTTGTGCCCGTCGTTGGGATGCGCGTCGCGCATCTGTTCGAAGCGGTGCGAGTAGAACGCGTGAAAACGGTCGTAGTCGCCACGCATCGCCGACGTCGTCGCGAGCTCCATCGGGTCGACGTTTTTCCAGAGGCCGTCTTTCGAGCGGAAATCCGGCAACCCCGAATCCGTGCTCATCCCGGCCCCGGTAAAGACCACCGTGCCGCCGGGGGTTGCCCGCATCTCGCGGGCGATATCCTTGACATCCTTCAACACACTCACCTCCGTCCATATTCGTGCAATTCCACCCAAATCCTAGCATTCCGTCGTTCCAAGTCAAGCCGCGAACGACGGTTCGATTGCATCATTTGCCATAGACTCGCCGTCTTTGCACTTTTTTACCCTTCACGTTTGACGTCTCGCTCTTGCACCGTTTTTTCAAGGGGCTATAATTACGGGTAGGCATCTCGAAATTCGGATGAGCTGCACTGACTTATCTTTTGTGTGAGGGGGAAACGAAATGAACGAACCTGCAACGACGCACGTCGCACAGGCCGGAACGCTCGAATCGATGGACTGCCTCGTTTCGATCACCGGCGCGGGCGCACGTGCAATCGAAATTTCCGGCAGCAGTGCCGCGCGGTTCAAGGGCGCAATCGAGAAAAAAATCGGCGAAGTGCTCGACACGCTCAGCGCGAAACCGGTGAAAGTCACCGTTCAGGACAACGGCGCAATCGACGTCGTTCTGGGCGCGCGCGTCGAGGCGGCCTATCGCCGTTTTGAGAGGGGGCCGTCCGCATGAGACGCACGATGCTCTATCTTCCGGGCAACAACCCGAACATGCTGACGCGCGGCTACCTCTTCGGTTCCGACGGCCTCATCCTCGACCTCGAGGACGCGGTCGCCGTCTCCGAGAAGGACACGGCGCGCATTCTCGTCCGCGACATTCTGCGTCGCGGCGAATTCGGTTCGTGCGAGGTCACGGTCCGCATCAACGGCGTCGACACCGACCTGTGGCGCGACGACCTGGCGGCGATCATCCCGTGCAAAATCGACGGCATCCGCGCCCCGAAGATCGAGAGCCCCCAGACGGTGCGCGACCTCGACGAGGAGCTCTCGCGCATCGAAGCGGCAAGCGGCATCGAGGTCGGCCACACGAAAATTTTCTGTCTGCTCGAGACGGCGTTCGGCGTCTGGAACGCCTACGACATCGCCAAGTCGTCGCCCCGCGTCGCAGCCATCATCCCCGGCGGGGAGGACCTGGCAGCCGACCTGCGCACCAACCGCAGCGCAGAGGGCACGGAACTCGAGTGGGTCCGGCGCATGCTGATCATCGCGGCGAGGGCTGCGGGCGTCGACGCGCTCGACACGGTCTTCCCCCGCGTGGCGGACGACGACGGACTGCGCCGCGAGGTCGAGTTCATCAAGAGCCTCGGCTACGACGGAAAGAGCGTCATCCACCCCAACCAGATCCCGATCATCCACGACGTCTACACACCGACGGAGAAAGAAGTCGAGACGGCGAAGAAGATCATCCAGGCGGCGAAGGACGCTGCCGAGCGCGGCCTCGGGGCTGTGTCGGTGGATGGCCGCATGGTCGACGTGCCGGTCGTCAAACGCGCGGAGTTCACGCTCGTCCGCGCGGGCGTGCTGCCGGAGCAGGAGAAGGGGAGGTAGGAAAGATGGCGATCAATGCGGTAGGACGCGACATACCGTCGCACATAGAGGGTTACGGCGACACCACAAACAGATTATTTGCGGGCGCATTCGCCCGCATACCGGAGGGCAATCGCGACGGCGGGAAAATCCGCGCACACGGCCCGAAGGAGAACGGCAAGCTCCTCTCCGGCATCCGCGAGGCCATCGCGGCAAGCGGCCTCAAGAGCGGTATGACGGTCTCCTTCCACCACCACCTCCGCAACGGCGACTACGTCGTGGGTCAGGTCATCGACGCCTGCGCGGAGATGGGCATCCGGGATCTCACGCTCTTCCCGACGGCGCTCTTCGGCGTCCACAAGGCGATCATCCCGCACATCAAGAGCGGCGTCATCCGCCGCATCATGGGCTCGGTCAACGGCCCCATCGGACAACTCGTCTCCGAGGGCGGCATGGAAGTCCCGGTCGTCCTGCGCAGCCACGGCGGACGCCCGCGCGCCGTCGTCTCCGGCGACGTGCACATCGACGTCGCGTTCATCGCGGCCCCGACCGCCGACCGCGCCGGCAACATCTCCGGGCGCGAGGGCAAATCCGCCTGCGGCGCAATCGGATATGCCTTCACCGACGCACAGTACGCGGACTGCGTCGTCGCGATCACGGACAATTTACAGCCCTACCCGATCGCGCCGATCTCCATCCCCGGCATCTACGTCGACTACGTCGTGCAGGTCGAGAGCATCGGCGACCCGGCTGGCATCGTCTCGGGCACGACGCGCGTCACGCGCGACCCGCTTCGTCTGCTGATCGCGAAATATGCCTCCAAGCTGATCGAGGCGTCCCCCTACTTCATGGACGGCATCAGCTTCCAGACCGGCGCGGGGGGCATTCCGCTCGCCGTCACCGCCTATATGAAAGAAGCGATGATGCGCCACGACATCCGCGCGTCCTTCGGCCTCGGCGGCATCACGGGCTACTTCGTCGAACTGCTTCGCGAGGGCCTCGTCGAAAAATTGATGGACGTCCAGTCGTTCGACCTCGACGCCGTCAAGTCCATCGCGACCGACCCGCGGCACATCGAAATCTCCGCCGACTGGTACGCGAACCCCTGGAACTGCGGCGCCGCGGTCAACTCCCTCGACGTCGTCATCCTGGGTGCGACCGAGGTCGATACGGACTTCAACGCCAACGTCAACACGGAGGCCGACGGCGCGCTACTGCACGGCACCGGCGGACACCAGGACACGGCGGCGGGCGCGAAACTCACGATCATCGCCCAGCCCCTGCTGCGCGGCCGCATCCCCTGCGTCACGGACCGCGTGCATTCCGTCACCACGCCCGGCGAGGTCGTCGACGCCATCGTGACGGAGTTCGGCGTCACCATCAACCCCCGCAGGCAGGACCTCATCGACGCCTGCAAGGAGGCCAAGGGCAAGGACGCCGTCCCGCTTGTCCCCATCGACGAACTCTACGCCCGCGCAAGAAAGATGAGCGGCCCGATGGAACCCGTCGCCCAGGGCGACCGCATCATCGGCGTCATCGAATGGCGCGACGGCACCGTCATCGACGTCGTGAGGCAACTGGCGTAAGCTTTTTTGCGCAGGAGCTATGCTATACTGCGGCTGTGGCACCTTCGCCACAGCCGTTTTTTATTCTCGTTCGACTGGGGGCATCGAAATGATGATATACAACCTCGCGGAGATCGCCCGGCTCGTCGCACCCATTCTGCGAAGATACCCCGTCTCGCACGCCTGCCTCTTCGGTTCCTACGCGAGAGGAGAGGCAACGGACAAGAGCGACGTGGACATTGTCTTACACCTCGAGGAAGACGCTTCTTTCGGCATGTTCGACCTCTCCGGCTTGAAGATGGATCTATGTGACGCCTTGCAAAAAAAAGTCGACCTGCTGACGGTTGGAAGCGTTCGCGCCTCAAAAAATGCACTCGCAAAAAACATCGACGACGAGGGGGTGCTCATTTTTGACGCAGCACACGAACGATCCGAAGAACTTGCGAATACTGGAACATATCGTTGACTACTGCGACGACATCGCGTCAACGGTCGAGCGTTTCGGCAAAGACTTCGCACGTTTTGCCGACGACAAGGATTACCGAAACAGTTGCGTGCTCTCCCTCCTACAAATCGGCGAGCTCGCGAAAAACCTCACAGACGACTTCAAGCGCACTTTCGACGGTGTGCCGTGGCGACAGATATCCGGGCTGCGCGACATCATTGCGCACGACTACACCAATGTCGATCCCTCGATCGTCTGGTTCACGGTGACGAACGACATCCCAGCACTCAAGAACTACTGTGTAACCACCTTATCGACGTTGAGAGGATAACGCCAAAACCAAGGCCCGCATTTTTTGCCGCTCAGAGCGGCGAAAAATGCGGGCCTTGGTTTTGGGTTTTGCGTGCGTACGCGGCGTAAGGTTTTCGCCCTTTATTTCGTCGCCTTCTCCGCCGCAATCCGATCCTTGTTGATATCTCTCCACAGGTCTTTGTCGACGCCGACCCAGGACAGTTTATCGGGGTTGTAGTAGGGATCTTTTCGGGCTTTCAGTTGCTCGGCATAATCCCTGTACAGTGCGCGGGTTTTGGGGAACAGGAACCACAGCATGAACACGTTGACCCAGGTACAGGCGCCCAGCGCCAGGTCGGACAAGTCCCACGCGAGAGAGGATTCGACAATGCCGAAAATGAACACCAGCGTGACGACGGCGATACGGAGGATCCACGTGACGGTTTTGCGGATACCGACCTTTTCGTCGCCCTGGAAGAGGTACAGGGCGGAGGTCTCCGCCTCGTAGTAGTAGCTGATGATGCAGGTGAACGAAAAGAGCGCCAGCATGACGGCGATGAACAGGGGGGCGAAGTTGCCGACGATCTGACGGCAGGCGTATTGCACGAAGATGATGCCGTTCGTCCCCGCCTCGGCCAACGCTGCCATTTCCTCGGTGCCCTGGCCGACGTGCACACCGCCGACGACGTTGAAGCAATCGGTCAGCAGAATCATAAAACCGGTGGCCGTGCAGACGATGATCGTGTCCAGCCACACGCCGGCGGCATTCGCCATACCCTGCTTGACGGGGTGGCTGGTTTCCGCCGCGGAGGCGGCGGGTGTGGACTCGCCCATGCCTGCGGCGCTGGAGAACGTGCCCCTCTTGATACCCTGCAGCAGAGCTCCGCCCACGATACCTCCAAACGCGGCGTCCATACCGAACGCGCTCTTTACGATGGTGACGAACATCGCTGGAATTTCAGCGGCATGGGTTACCAAAACGATGGCTGCCATGAGGAGATACGCAACCGTCATGAACGGGACGCAATAGACTGCGAACTGGCTGATCCTCTTGATTCCGCCGATAATGATGACGGCCAGCAGGACCGCGGTGGCAGCGGCGACCGCCCACATGGGAACACCCAGCGCATTGCGGAAGCCGTCGCAGATGGTGTACGTGGCGGCTGCGGGCATGAAGCAGGCTGCACCGATCATCAATACGACCGCCATGAACGCGCCATATTTCCTCCAGCCAAGTCCCCTCTCCGCGCAGTATGCGCCGGAACCGCGGTACTCACCGTCGATTTTGACCTTGTAAAGCTGGCCCAGCGTACACTCCACAAACGCAAGTGCAGAGTTGGTGACGCCTACGACCCACATCCAGAACAACGCGCCGGGCCCGCCCATGTAAATGGCGACCGCGACGCCCGCAACGTTACCGGTCCCGATTCGGGCCGCCATCGTCGTGCAGAACGAGCCGAAGGTGGAAATCCCGGAATCGGAACACCCTTTGTCGAAAATCCTCTTCCACATGTCCCTGAAGTGAACCAATTGAAAGAAACCCAGCCGAATAGAGAAAAACAAGCCACTGCCAACAACGAGCACGAGCATGCCCTTCGACCAAATCCAGCCGTTTAAGAGGCTCACCAGTTCCGCAACTCCTGAAAGCACTTTCAATTCCTCCTCGCAGTATTTTGATATGCCACACTTGTAAACGAATACAAAATAACGTTCATCACCTGAAATTTCTGTTGAACATCTCCCTTCCGTTATGCCTGGCTTGGGGCGTGTTTTGATTTTTACCAGAAAC
>JAJDHV010000058.1 GCA_030266365.1 Synergistaceae bacterium OttesenSCG-928-I11
GAAAACAGAGGCGGCGCGAAGCCGCTCGAACCAATGGTGCGGGTTCTCCTTAGAAAGGAGGTGATCCAGCCGCACCTTCCGGTACGGCTACCTTGTTACGACTTCACCCCCCTTACCCTCCACACCTTAGACGGCTCCCTCCCTTACGGGTTGGGCCGCCGGCTTCGGGTGCAGACAACTCGGGTGGTGTGACGGGCGGTGTGTACAAGGCCCGGGAACGTATTCACCGCAGCTTGGCTGATCTGCGATTACTAGCGATTCCGGCTTCATGTAGTCGGGTTGCAGACTACAATCCGAACTGAGAGACGCTTTCTGGGATCCGCTCCACATCGCTGTCTCGCTTCCCTCTGTGCGCCCCATTGTAGCACGTGTGTCGCCCTGGGCATAAAGGCCATGATGACTTGACGTCGTCCCCACCTTCCTCCGTCTTGTCGACGGCAGTCTCGCCAGAGTGCCCGGCTCTCCCGATGGCAACTGACAACAGGGGTTGCGCTCGTTGCGGGACTTAACCCAACATCTCACGACACGAGCTGACGACAGCCATGCAGCACCTGCATAAGCTCCTGGCAAGCCAGGTCGTCACCCTTTCAGGCTCCTACCACTTACATGTCAAACCCAGGTAAGGTTCTTCGGTTTGCATCGAATTAAACCACGTGCTCCACCGCTTGTGCGGGCCCCCGTCAATTCCTTTGAGTTTCAGCCTTGCGGCCGTAGTCCCCAGGCGGAATACTTATCGCGTTAGCTGCGGCACGGATACCCTGCGATACCCACACCTAGTATTCATCGTTTACGGCTAGGACTACCGGAGTATCTAATTCCGTTCGCTACCCTAGCTTTCGCACATGAGCGTCAGTTATGTGCCAGGAAGCCGCCTTCGCCACTGGTGTTCCTCCCGATATCTACGCATTTCACCGCTACACCGGGAATTCCACTTCCCTCTCACATACTCAAGACTGACAGTATCAACCGACAAACGAAGGTTGAGCCTCCGCATTTTACAGCTGACTTATCAATCCGCCTGCGTGCCCTTTACGCCCAGTAATTCCGGACAACGCTTGCCCCCTACGTATTACCGCGGCTGCTGGCACGTAGTTTGCCGGGGCTTATTCGTACGGTACCGTCACGTCCTTCTTCCCGTACAAAAGAGTTTTACGTCCCGAAAGACTTCATCACTCACGCGGCGTCGCTGGGTCAGGCTTCCGCCCATTGCCCAATATTCCCCACTGCTGCCTCCCGTAGGAGTCTGGGCCGTATCTCAGTCCCAGTGTGGCCGTGCGCCCTCTCAGGCCGGCTACCCGTCATCGCCTAGGTGAGCTCTTACCTCACCTACTAGCTGATAGGACGCGAGTTCCTCCATTGCCGGAATAAATTCCTTTCACGCACCTTACGGCACGCGTATGCGGTATTAGCAGCCGTTTCCAACTGTTGTCCCCCAGCTATGGACAGATCCTCACGCGTTACTCACCCGTCCGCCACTAAGTTATCTCTTCCTGCCCTCATAGTAAACTACTCGAACATTCCAAAATAACCCCGTTCGACTTGCATGTGTTAAGCACGCCGCCAGCGTTCATCCTGAGCCAGGATCAAACTCTCCTTGGCTTTCTTGGTTTTGACTGGCTGTTCGAAGAAAACTCTTCGAACTGGAACCATGTTTTTTGCTTGTTTTAAGAGCGGATACATTTATCACTTCATGTCGAAAAAACCGACTTGTCGCGAAAAGATGATCCATTCCCTGCAACCTGTTGATTCCTCTGTTTTCGCTCTGTATGGTCCACCCCCGAAGGGGCGGAAGTCATGGTGCCGTGCTCAAGCGAGCAAGGGGAAGTATATGCGTCTTTCCCCCTTCTGTCAACACTCTCTTTATGATATCTTTTGATCGGTCACTCTGCTAAATAGTATGCTTTGTATCACAATAGGAGAAGTGACTTTTTGAAAATGTGACATCCAGCTTCACATGCAGCGAAGGAACGAGAGAAAGTTAAGCAATCTTCCTCCTGCGCAAATCCCTAAATTTTTTTCACGCAAAAAACGCACACGCGCAATCATAAAAAAAAGCGAGGGCCGGGTTCGCTCTGAACCTGATCCTCGCATTTGTGTTTGAAAAAAACGCGCCCTCGATATCGACTCTCGCATGTCATGATGTGTGCTGATAGGTGAATGCTACCTGGAAAAAATTCTGCGAAATGTCTCCCCGAACGACTCCTGTTCGATTTTCTTCACGTCGAAGCGCAACAGGCCGAAGACGATCTGGACGGCGAAACCGATGCCCAGAACCGAAATGACCGTGCCGACGCCGACCTTTCCGCCCAACAGCCAACCGGCGACCAGCACCGTGCCCTCGACGCAGATGCGGCAAAAACCGGCGGTCCGCCCCGTCCGTTTTGTCAGGACGACCATGAGCGAGTCGCGCGGCCCCGCGCCATACCCCGCCCCCATGTAGAAAAAGCTCGCAATGGCGATGACGAACAGACCCGAGACGAGCATGACGACACCCGGCACCAGCGCGTCCAAAACCGGAACCCAGTTCATCGCAATCACGACGTCGACGAAGACGCCGATGAAGATCATGTTGCACAGCGTGCCGAATCCGACGTGCTCGCGCATGAGCGCGGATCCCGCGACGATGACGACGGACGTCACGACGCTCGCCGTGCCGAGCGTGATCCCCAGGTGCTTTGTCAACCCAAGGTGGAAGACGTCCCAGGGCGCCGCCCCGAGATTTGCGTGGATCGTCAGGACAATCCCGACGGCATAGAGAAACAACCCGAAGAACAACCGCACGACGCGCAGCGCGTCGCCTCTGTACTCTGCCATGCGAACACCCCTGTAAAAAATTTTCGTTTTCTTCTATATATTAACTATGTGATACGCTCAAAAATCAACGCGCGTCCAGCGAAAAGACGGGGCGCAGATCGCCGGCGATGTGCCCGTGGTCGTTCTTGACTTGCGGGCGCGCGAAACGCAACAGGCCCTCCGGAACGCCGTCCGGGAAGAGACCGAGCTGCTTCAGAATGTGCATGACCGTGACGGGAATCGGACGATTGCCGTTGCCGTCGTCGACCTTGAGCGCAATCCCCATGTCGCGCCCGACGACGCCGACGCAGTACACCGCCTCGGCCCCAATCTTTGCCACGAACCGGCCGTCCGTGTGTCGCATGAGCTCGGTGCAGAAACCCCCCGTGCCCGCGACCATCTCCGGGTGCGCGTTCATCGCATCGCAGACGCGCGCGCACGCACTTCGCCAGTCCTCCGGCAACCCAACGGGCGTCGCGAGCCGCGCGTACCCCCGGGCCATCGCGGAGAGCGGCATGTAATGGACGGGCACGCCGCAGCCATCCTCGCCGATGCCGATCGCGTCCGCCGGAACGCCGCACATCTCCGCGAGGATCGCGACGATGTCGCGCTGCACGGGGTGATCCGGCTCCATGTAGCCGTCGAGCGGATAGCCCTTCGCGACGCATGCCGCGAGCATGCCGCTGTGCTTGCCCGAACAGTTCGAGTCGACTGCGTCGAGCGTGCGCCCGGACGCCGCCTGTTTCAGCGCGAGGCTGTACTTGATGGAGGGGCCGGGCGGCGATTTCAGTTTTTCGACGGGAATGCCCGCCTTGCGCAGAATACTCGTCACCGCCGCGCGGTGAAAATCCTCCGCGTAGTGCGAACCGCAGGTGACCGCGAGCTCGTCCTGCGTCAGGCCGAAACGGTCCGCCGCACCGGAAAAGATGACGTTCAGCGCTTGCAGCGGTTTCGCGGCGGACCGGAAGTACGTCTCGCGGGCGGGGTCTCCGAGCGATGCCTTTACGCGCCCTTCGCCATCGACAACCGCCACGTCGCCCCGATGCATCGACTCCACCCTTCCGCCTCTCGTGACGTGCACAATGATTTCCGACATGTCTTCGCGACCTCCATCCCCGTGTCTCCGTGTATAATGCAGCAAACGGCACGGCAATGGGAGTATAGGGTACGACGACAGTCTTTGTCAAAACGGGAGGCAGTTCGGATGGGCATCAAAAAAAATGTATCTCTCGCGGCAGTCTTCGCGTTGCTCATTTTTTCGGGGACGGCGTTCGGGGCCGTCGACTACGAAATTTTTTTCCGGATGATCGACGAGAACGACATTGCGGGAATCGAAGCCGCCATCGCGGACGGTTTTGAATTGAACCGACCGTATGGGGCAAAAGTCGACGAGCGATACCCGCTGATCTACGCCGCCTGGCTGCGGCCGAAACCGGACGTCGTCAAGGTGCTGCTGGACGCGGGCGCGGACACGGAGGTCATGCTGGCGGACGACTGGACGACCCTCTCCGTCGCGACGATGATGTACACGATCGGCGAGGATCTCGCAAAAGTGCATATCGAAAAAACGGACGCCGCTCGCACCTTCGACCTTCTGCTCGAATACGGAGCGGATGTGAACGCCATGGGCATGTTTGGCTCGACACCCCTGTCGATGGCGGTGGGGGGCGGGGACGTCCTTTTCACATATCTTGCGGCGCAGCGATTGATCGACGCGGGCGCGCAAGTGAACCCGGCGCTCGGAGAGCACGGCATGCCGCCGCTCTTCTGGGCGCTCGCCCCCCGTTTGGGCGACCCCGACGATTTCGACCACACGCACCTCATCCGGCTTCTGCTGCGGGCTGGCGCGGATCCGAAAACGGCGCTCGGCGACGGCTCGACCATGCTGCACCTCGAGTCGATCGACGCGCGATCGGCGCGCCTGCTCCTCGAGGCGGGCGCGAATCCGAATGCCGTCGACAGCCGCGGCTGGACGCCGCTCGACATGGCGTTCATGCGCGACAATTGGCTCGTCTACGACCTGCTCCGCGCGAACGGCGGGAAGAGCGGGAAAGAACTCGATAAAGGACCGGGCAAGCGATAATGCACGTCACCGTCCACGACATCGTCACGCTCCGGCAGAACGCGTTTCAGGTCGTCGCGGGGAAGGGCGGCCTCGGGAATCGGGTCGACCACATCGTCACGCTCGACTTCGAGTTCACGAAGCACGCCGCGACGAGGGACATCGACGATTATTGGGCGCCGCACGATTTTCTCGTCACGACCTTCCAGTTCGCCAAGGACGACCCCGCCCTGGTGTTCGACGCGGTGAAAAAACTTCGCGCGTTCCGCACGGCCGGCATCGCGATCAAAAATGTCTACTCGCTCGACATCGCGGACGACCTCGTCCGCTTTGCGGACAACAACGACTACCCCATCGTCCTCATCACGGACGAGCACATGTTCGCCGAGGACCTCGTGATCTACGTCGACGGTCTCCTGCGCTCCGTCACGGACGGCAACCTCGCCGAGCGCAAGATCAACTACATCCTGAAGGGCGACGTGGGCAAAAACCTCGCGAAGAAGACGCTGCTCGAAATCAACTACACGTTCATGAACGGCCTCTTCGCCGTTTATTTCCTGCCGAAAGAGGCGGAGAGCGCGCGAAGGCACTCGTTCCTCCTCTCCTCTGAGACGAAGCGGATACGGGAGGCGTCGGGGTCCGCGATCGTGAAGTTTCGCGATGGATTTTTCTACATCCACTCGACAAGCCGCCCGAAGGAGATCAAGCGGGACGACCTCGTCGAAAAAATCTGCGTCAACCTCGGAATCCAGAGAAGGGACTTTCACATCGGGATGGGAGAGGTCCAGTTCAACCTCGACGAGACGAAAAAAGCCCTCCTGCAGGCCCTGTACGCCGCCGCCTACGCCCGCATCTGGGACTACGACGCCTGTACGTACGGCGACCTGGGGCTCTATCGCCTCGTCTTCCCCTTCATGGGCGAAGAGTGGGCGGTGGACTATCGAAACGCGATCCTGGGACCGCTCGAAAAACACGACGCGTCGAGCAAGATGAAATTGCTCGATTTCGCGCTGGTATACGAGCAGTACCGCGGCAACATCCAGGCGGTCGCATCTCACCTCGACGCACACGAGAACACGGTGCGCTACCGAATCGGGAGAATCCGAAAGATCGCGGGGTTCGACGAGGACGACGAACGGTTCGACGAGCAGCTCTTCACGGCGATCAAACTTCACCGGATCAAGAGCGTGCTGGGCGACGATTTTTCGAACCTCGACAATCGAATCGCGTACGCCGAATGACGGAAGATAAATGAATAGCGAGAGGGCGCTGCATGTGCAGCGCCCTCTCGCTATTCATTTATCTTTCCGAACCGTCGATCCGGATTCGGCCGTATACCGCAAGGGGAAATCGGATGCCTTGAATATGTCGCGTCCAGCCCTCGTTTCCCTCTATGGCGCCGTTACTGAATCCCGAGGTACTCGGAGCAGTCGCTCGAATTTCTTGCCGCCTGCGAGCGGGATACGACAAACATCTCCTTTTCTCATGCGGTTATTTTTGCAGATCAGCCCTGTGTGCGCTCGCCCGAAAACGCTCCGCCGGGCATATGGCGCATCACTTCGCGCACGTTCTGCATCGCGCGCCTCCGCGACACGAAACGTTCCGGCAGACTCTTCGAGGTCATGAGGAACTCGCCCAACAAATTCCCAAAACTAACATTCGACTTCATTTGAGTCAACCTCCCTGTGTATCTTATGTTGTTTCTTTGTAATTCATATTATAAAAAAGATATTTACATTTTTCAACCGTTTTTAGATAGAGTAAACATGACTTGCGTGATCGTTTTTTGTGGTTTCCACAAAGCGCTTTCCGCGGCCCTGTGTGCCTTATAATAACGCGAGAACAATCGATCCACTGCGAGGCGAAGGGAGGGCGACCATGACGGGACTCGACGGGGCGATTCGGACCACCTGCCGCCTTGCGGAGGTCTACGACATCCACAACACCGCGCTCTTCAAGGCGCTGCGGCTGGATCGCCTGACGTCGCAGGAGAAGAGCGCAGGCGCACGGAACGGTCCGACGTTCTACGCACTGACGAAATCGGGCTTCGACCTTGCGAAGATCGACTGGTCCGTCCTCGACTGGGCGACCGAACTCGGCGTCCCGACGATCGACGAAGCGCGTCTCTGTGCGCCGGACGGACGCTGGGACAACCGGGAGGCGCGCAATCTCGTCACGGCCCTCCTGAACCTCTTCGACGATATCAAGCCCTTCGCCCACTACGCCGTCCGAAGCGGGGGCTGCACGATGGCGTCGGACTACGCGCTTGACCTCTCCCCCCTTGCAAACCACGACGACCGCGGCGCTGCCATCGCGCGGGCGCTGTTCGACGACGAATTTTTCACAGCGCCCTACGAAGCGCTCTCGCGCACCTACACCCGCCTCGCGCGCACGATCTTCGCATCGGGTGCCGAGAACGAAAAACCGCTGCTCGCGCCGCACGCCGTCGCCGTGCTCAAGCACTGGACCGACCACTCCCTCGGCGAGCTCCAACACGGGGCGTCGCCGACCGTCGTCACCGACCGCAACGTCATCGGCTTCATCCAGGCGACGAAGCGGATGCTCGAACTCCTCTACAAGCGCTACCCCGCGATCACAAACACCGCGCGCCGCGAAAGGATGCGGCGTACACTTGACGACAGCCTCGCGCTCTACATACGCCTCTGTCTAACCGCGCTCCTCGACGCGGGATACGGTCGCGGTGCGTTCCGGCTCGACATGTACGAAGCGTACGCCCTGATGTCCGACGAGATCGCGGGCACCGCCGCAAGCTGCATTCGGGAGGTCTTCAAGGAATTTCAGGACCTCGCCCCCCTCGCGGACCTGCCGGTCTACGCCTCTCTCTCGAAGGCCCTTGCGCGCCCCGAGGCGCATGTTCTCCGCTACCGCTTCTACCGAAAAAAATTCCTCACCCTCGGCGACGGGTACGGCGACTGCACCGCGGTCGCCCCGTCGAACCAGATCGACACGCGCGTCACCAACATTCACTGGACCGTCTACCCCTGGCTCCTGAACCCCTATTACCGCGTCCTCGAGGTCTGCCGCCCGGACAGCCGCGGGTTGATCAAGGCGCACATCGCCCCGCTCGTGATCGACGGGCGACGCGTCCTCATGGTCGACGCCATCGAATCGATCCCCGCCCTTCGCCGCGAGGCCTACGGGCGATCGGCGACGGAAACCGCCCGCCACGCCGACGAGGGGTTGGTCTTCAACGAGCGTTTCTTCGAAGAAAATGCGCACCCCGCCTTCTTCGCCCTCATGGAGCGCTGCGTCGAGCTCGGGCGCGCGATCGGCGTCGACGCCGTCTACGCCGACATGTACTCGAACGCCGTCTGGATTCGCGAGCTCCTCGAAAAATACTACGACCACGACAGCTATCACACCGTCAACGTCGAGGTCCCCTTCAGCAACTACGAAGTCGAGGACAACCTCGACCTCATCAAAAAAAATGCGGGCATTCAGCCTCCGACACCGCGCACGCGCATGGAAATCCAGGCGCTCAACGTCTCCCTCATGCACCAGGGCGCACACGCCAACTACAAGATCGTCGCCGTCCTCGCGGGCCTTCGGGACGACTGGAAGGTTCGCGTCCGCGCGCTGTGATGCCATCCTTCAACCAAACGGTCCATTCCGTTCTGCGATCAGAACGACAGCAGGCGCGCAGCGGATTCGGCGATGAGGATTCGGGTGTCGTCGTCGGCGAAGGCGAGGATTTTTTTCATCGCCTCCTCCGACACGGCAACGCAGCCAGCGGTCGGGCGGTCGCGCGAGCAGTGCAGGAAGATCGCCGACCCCGCGCCCGGCACGACGGGACCAGCGTTGTACCGGATGACGAGGGCGTATTTGTAGGCGACGGTTTCGGCGTACAGATCCTCCGCGGAGGTCCAGTCGCGGTCCGAAAAATCGTTGCGCACAAATCGGTTGTAGTGCTTCGACTTCGGATCGACGATCCAGAAGTCGCCGGGACGAAGTTTCTCGTACGGCAGGATCGAGCCTGGGTCGTCCGCGATGCCGAAGGCGGGACCGAGGCCATAGACGCCCGCGGGCGTCGTGCGCGATCCCTCGGTGCGCGGCAGCGCGATGCCGCGCGCGCCGACGTGCGCTTCCACGCGGAATTTCTCCGCCCACTTTCCTTCGTTTTTTTCGCAGACGCAGAGCGTCGCACGTGCCGAATTTTTCTCGCCCAG
>JAJDHV010000059.1 GCA_030266365.1 Synergistaceae bacterium OttesenSCG-928-I11
CGAATCGTTTGCCTGGATTTCGCGTTGCGTTTCGCACTGTGAAACGGGTATTTCTGGTGATGAAATTGATCTATTGATTCACTTTTGGGCAGATTTATAATTTTTATATACAATCGCTTTACCGCCATTCGGCGGAAAAAAATGGAGGTGTTTCGCATGAAGAGTCGAGTGGGTTCCAGCGTCAAGGCGGATGCGAGAGCTGCTGGCATCGAGGCGGCAAGCCGCGCGAAAGAGGGTTTGAGCGATATCAAGCTCGCGCTTGTCTACGCGAGTGTGGCGTACGACCTGCCCGCCATGTTGGACGGTGTGAAGTCCGAGTTGCCCGGTGTCCCGCTCGTCGGAAACACTTCCTTCACAGGCGTCGTTACCCCAGAGGGTTTCGCGAGCGGAGAGAGCGGATTTGTCGGCGTCATGCTGCTCGCAGGCGACGACCTCGTCGTCGGCGTGGCGGGTCTCGCGAAGAGCGCTTCCGCGCGCGAGACGGGCAAGCAGGTCGCGCGCGAGGCGATGAAGCGTGCGGGGCGGACCGACGCGCCCACATATTTCTACATGGCGGCACCTCCCGGCGAGGAAGAATTTTTTCTGAAGGGCGTCACGGATGTCATTGGGCGCGTGCCGTTCTTTGGCGGCAGCGCTGCGGACAACGCGATCGCCGGCGAGTGGAGCCTGTACGAAGGAACGAACGTCTTCGCGGACGGTGTCACCGTGGCGTTCTTCTATACGAAGGAACCGATGTGCAACCTCTACACGGGCGCGTATCGGGAGACGAGCGACGTCGGGATCATCACGAAGATCGAGGGGCACCGCACGCTCAAGGAGATCGACGGCAGGCCCGCCGTCGAGGTCTACGCATCGTGGACCGGCGTCTCGCCGGACTCGCTCAAAGGCGGTGCGCTGCTTGCGGCGACGATCACCTCGCCGCTGGGCGTCAAGGACCGGCTCGGCGAACTCGTCGCCATTCGCCACCCGATGAACGGCAACGACGACCTGTCGATGGCGATCGGGTCGAACCTGGCGGAGAAGACCGCCGTCATTCGCATGGAAGCGAGCGTCGATGAGCTGATTGCGTCTGCAAGCGAGACGCTTGAATCCCTGAAGAAAAAATGCGGCTTCAAACCGGCGGCGTTTCACCTCGTCCACTGCGGCGGCAGGCGGGCGGGGATCGGAGACCGGATCGGCGAGGTCGTGGATGCGGTGAAAAAATCCGCGGGCGACGTGCCGTTCATCATGGAGTTCACGTTCGGCGAGTACGGCTTCGAGGACGACGGCAACAACACGATGGGCGGGCTGATGCTCTCGTACACCGCCCTTCGGTAAAACGATACATCGAAAAAATCAGGAGGTTTTTGCAAAAATGAAAAATATCGTCAACGGTAAACAATGCGACGCGTCGAACGGCGCCGTGATCGAGGTTTTCAATCCGTCGAACGGCAAGCTGATCGACACGGTACCCAACTCGACGAAGGAGGACGTCGCCGTCGCGGTCAAGCACGCGGTCGCCGGGCAGAAGGCGTGGGCGAAGGTCCCCGTCTACAAACGCGGCGAGATCATGATGAAATTTCTGGAGCTCGTCGAAGTGGAGCGCGAGGCACTCGCGCAGACCCTGTCGCAGGAGACGGGCAAACCGATCACGGAGGCGCGCGGCGAGATCGGAAATATTTTCATCTCGTTCAAGGCGTTTGTCGAGAAGGCCAAGCACCTCTACGGCAGCGTCATCCCCGGCGAGAACGAGCCGGGACAGGAGAATCACATGCTGTTTACGATGCGCGAGCCCCTGGGCGTCGTGCTCTGCATCATCCCGTTCAATTTCCCCTGCGACCTCTTCGATCAGAAGGTTGCGCCGACGCTCATGGCGGGCAACGCCGCCATCGTGAAGCCGAGCACGTACAACCCGCTCACCCTGCACCGCCTGACGGAACTCATGGTCGAGGCGGGCGTCTCCGACGGCGCGATCCAGATCCTGAGCGGAGACGGCCCGACTGTCGGCACGTGGCTTGCGGAACACCCGGACATCCACGGTATATCCCTCACGGCGTCGACCGCGGTGGGGATCAGCGTGACGAAGGCGTCCGCGGACCATCTGCCGCACATGGCGCTCGAGCTGGGCGGCAACGACGCCTTCATCCTCTGCGAGGACGGCGACGTCGACCTCGCGGTGGAGGAGACGATCTGGGGCCGCATGTACAACACCGGCCAGGTCTGCTGCGCGTCCAAGCGCTTCCTCGTGCACAACTCCCTCAAGGATGCGTTCGCGAAAAAACTCGTCGAGCGGATCAAAAAAATCAAGCGCGGCGACATTGCCGACCCTGCCACGCAGCTCGGCTGCCTCATCAACGAGAATGCGGCGAAGAAGGTCGAGGCCGAGGTCGAGAAAACTGTCCAGCAGGGCGGAAAAATCGTTCTCGGCGGCAAGAGGGACGGCGCGTTCTACGACCCAACGGTCATCGTGGACGTGCCGAAGACGGCTGACGTCGCGATCGACATGGAGATCTTCGGCCCGGTCGTCCCGATCATCGCTTTCGACACGCTCGACGAGGCCATCGAAATCGCCAATAAATCGAAGTTCGGGTTGAACGGCTGCATCTTCACGGCCGACATGAAAAAGGCGTTCAAGGCGGCAAGCGCGCTCGAGTGCGGCGGCGTCGTCATCAACGGCGCGAGCTTCTTCCGCAGCTTCGAGATGCCGTTCGGCGGCTACAAATACTCCGGCGTCGGCACGGAGGGCGTCATGTCCACGTACGACGCGGTGACGAAGACGAAGACCGTCGTGCTGAAAAATATCACAGGATAAACAAGGACGTCACACACCACGCAAAGACAGGCCCCTCGCACCCGTATAGGCGAGGGGCCTGTCTTTTTTATTCGATTCGATAGCAGAGTCTTCGCGAAATTTCTGTGGCGGTTTTTGTGACGCTTCGGACGGTGTCGGGGATGCGCTCGTCGGTCAGCAGACTTGTCGGGCCGCTTGCGCTGATTGCCGCGATGATGTCGCCCCGGTAGTCGTAGATCGGTGCGCCGATGCATCGCTGTCCCGACGTGTATTCCTCGTCGTCGATCGCCCATCCCTGTTGTCGCACTTTCTGGAGATAGCGTTTCAGCTCGTGCAGGCTGGTGATCGTCCGGTCGGTGTATTTGGGGAATCGACAGTCGCGCATCGCGTGCGCCAGCTCGTCCGACGAGAGGCCCGAGAGGAGACATTTGCCGAGCGACGAGCACTGCGCGGGCACGCGCGCGCCGATTTGCGCGTATCGCCGAAGGTTGGGGTTGATGTCCATCTTCTCGACATAGACGACCTCGTGTTTGTCGAGGATGCCCAGGTGGACGATGAGCCCGAGTTCGGATTGCATTTCGTAGAGATAGGGTCTCGCCTCCGTCTGGAGTTCGAGGTTGTTGATATGGTTCGAGGCGACCTCGACGAGTTTGACGCCGATGCGGTACGTGCCGTTCGTCTCGTTTTTCTCGATGTATCCCCGCTGCTGGAGTGAGGAGAGCAGGCGGTACACCGTTGTCTTGTTCAGGTCCGTGGCGGCCGCGATGTCAGTCGGCCCCCTCGGCTGCCGTTCCGCCGAAAGGTACTCGATGATGTCCAGTGCGCGGTCGAGAACCTGTACGGCGTCGGGCATCAATAAAGGCGATTCGTCTCGGACGAAAGGCGGTCCGTACGAATGTACGCCGAGATCCGGCCGCTTGCGGGCGCATAATTTTTTTTCTCCACGCCCGCCGGGAGAATCTTCCAGGTCGAGGTTCCCTTCGCGCTCTTCATTCGAAGGGTGAAGTCGTCGCCGAGGCGGAAGGGGAGGACGAGAAAACGCCCGTCGTCGTACGCGGTGCCCTGCGGCGCGTGGGCGTAGAGGCTGTGGGACGCGTCCTGTGCGGACCAATCGCCGATGCCGTTCTTTGTGGCGAGCAGGACACCACAGTCACCGTAGCCGCGGAGGAAGTGGCGCAGGAATTCGGCGATCTCGTCGGTCCTTGCAATGGAGGCGGTGAGTGCCTGGGTGTATCGGCCGAGCATGCCCGACTTGTCGTGGGCGTCATTCCGCGCGACGTTCTGCATGTAGGTGCCGAGCGAGACGATCGCCTCGTTCGGTTTTCCCTGTTCGATCGACTTTCGCACGTTGTCCGCGGCGCGCGCCGCCTGCGCCGCGTCGAGCGCCGAGAGGATGCGGATCGTCGAGGCCATGAGCGGCGGCAAGCCGTCCGTGATGTCCATGGTCTGCTCGACCTCGAAGCGCGTCGTGCGGAACTCGCGCAGCGCGACGCCGCCGGTCGGGGTGCGCAGGGTTGCGTAGAGGCGGTACTCGCCGCCCGACGGCGGGGTGATCGTCGGCAGTTCGCGGTCGATGTCGCGCCAGATGTGGCGCGATTCGATATCTTTTCCGAGCACACCTTCGAGGAACGCGGGGCCGGGGTATGTCGTCACAAGCTGCCAGGGACGGTTGCGTCCGAAAAATTTCTCTGCGACGGGGTCGTGCTCCGAGACGGCGAACGTCGCGGGTGATTCCTTGCGAAGCGAGAGGGCGAGCTCCGGTTTTACGCCGAGCCTGACGAGCAGCGGCGTGACGTCGTTGTCGGGGTCGAACGCGTCGTGCAACACGACCTCGATCCCGGTTGCCTGCCCGCTCGGGATTCGTTCCGGCAGCAGCACGTCCGCGATTCGCAGGTCGACGCCGACGGAGAACTCGACGTTTTTGGAGACGGAAAGGGCGGGGACGCTCGCGATGATCCTCTCGCAGTAGGCGGATTCCGTCGGAATTGGGCCGATCCAGCGATATTGGATCGTCACGGGTTCGCCCGCGCGGACGACGACTCCGCCCGCCTGCGACGAACCTACGCCCAGATGCAGCGCGCCATAGCCGCTCTCCGCGGAGAGGAAGAGGTCGAACGATTGTCCGTTCTCGAGATCGTCGCCGGTCAACTCGATCGAGATTTCCTGAGAAACGCCCTGCATCAGCGGCAGGGTCGGATATGCCGCTTCGACCCGCAATACCGGTTCGGCTGTCGATGCGCCCGTTGCCAGCAGGAGAAAAAGCAGGGAGAGAAGCGTTGCGCACCGTGCGCGATTTTTTTTCGTGAGGGTATCGTTTTTCATTCGAGTCGTAAAAACCTCCCGTTATCCGTTTATTGGACGATCGGTTCGAATCCGGTCGTTTCGGTTGTCTGCGTTATCTCGGTTATCCGCTCGAGGCGCCGCAGAATATCCTCGAGGCGTGAGAGTTCCTCGCCGTAACGCGCCCAGTCGCCGTTGCGGCTTGCTTCCGTCGCGTTCTCGTAGTGCGTGCGCGCGCGTTTCGCAAGCTCGGCGACCTCGTTTTCGCCGGTCGTTTCGCGGTGTTTCTCGTCCAGTTGCTGCGTTTCCCGCTCCGCTCGTTCGGTCGGCGGAACTTCCGGCGTGGCCGTTGCCGGGCGCTGGCCGAAGAGCTCGTGCACCGCCTCCTCGAACGTCTCGCCCCAGGCGAGGCGTCCGCCGGTCGAGAGGATGATCCGCTTCAACTCCGGCAGGTCGCCCCGCTCCGCGCGGAGGTAGAGCGGCTGCACGTAGAGGAGCGAGTCGCCGATCGGGATGACGAGCAGGTCGCCCCGGATGACGTCGGACCCGTGCTGGCTCCAGAGCGAGAGTTGCGATGAGATCGTCGTATTCTGGTCGATCAGGGCCTCGATCTGCGGCGGGCCGTAGACGAGCTCCTGCTTGGGGAACTGGTAGACGACGAGTTCGCCGTAGTGCTTGCCGTCGCAGCGCGCCGCCATCCAGCCGATCAGGTTGTTGCGCCCCATTGGCATGAAGGGGGCGATCAGCGTGAACTCCGGCCGCGTCTCGTCCATCAGCTGCATCGTGACGTAGTTCGGGCGGATACGGCGGTCGCGTCCCTGTGGCGTTGTCATCCAGACGTCCTCACGGTTGTAATAGGTGTTCGTGTCGGTCATGTGATAGATGCGGTAGATCTCGCTCTGCACCTCGAAGTACTCCTCGGGGTAGCGGAAGTGTGCGCGCAGGTCGTCCGGAATCTCTTCCTGCGGCGTGAAAAGTTCGGGGAAAATGTTCATCCAGTTTCGCACGATCGGGTCCGTCGGGTCCGTCACGTAGAACGTCATGTCGCCGTTGTACGCGTCGACGGTGATCTTCACGCTGTTGCGGATGTAATTCACGTTGGCGTAAGCGGCGAGCCCCGCCTGGATCGCGCTGTTGCGGGGGAGGGGGCGCGAGTAGGGGTACGACGCGGACGCTGTGTACGCGTCCTGGACCCAGAAAATTTTTCCGTCGATGATGACGGGGTAGATGTCCTCGTCGAGGATCAGGAAGGGCGCGACGGTGAGGATCGCCTGCCGGACGTTGCGGTTGTACAGGACGCGGCTCTCCGGGCGCAGTGAGTCCGTGAAAAGGATCTCCGAGTCGCGGAACTTGATCGCGTAGAGCAGCCGCCGCGCGAGGGAGCCGATTTCGACGCCCCCGGTGCCCTCGTACGTGCTGCGGACGTTCGAGTCGCCCATGGGGTAGTCGAACTCGCGCACGTCGGTGCGGACGAGGGCGTAGGTGTTCGGTTTCTCTCCGTAGTAGATTTCGGGGCGGTCGATGCGGATGGGGACCGACGATTTTGGCGGCAGGTCCTTCATGAAGAAGACGGGCAGGCCGCCCTCCTCCATCTCGTTGACCGGGTTCATGACGACGCCGTAGCCGTGCGTGAACTCGAGGTGGGTGTTGACCCACGTCCGGTTCTGCAACTGTGCCGGGTCGAGCTCGCGGATGGAGAGCATGACCTGTCTGTTCTTGCCGTCGATCTCGTAGCGGTCGATATCGATGTCGTTGAAGTCGTAGTATGTGCGGATCTCCTGCAGCTGCTTGTACGTGCGCAGCAGCGGGCCGTAGTCCCAGAGGCGGATGTTCTCGACCGTCTCCGAGTCCTCGTACATCTCTTGCGCCGTCACCTCCGGCGCGGGCGTCACCTGTAGCGTGCGCACGCCGTCCAGGGCGAAGGCGCGCCGCGTCGAGGCGATGTGGTATTCGAGGAATTTTTTCTCGCGCTCGTACTCGTTCGGTTTGACGATATAGTTCTGCACGAGCGAGGGGAGCACGCTCTGCGCGAGAACGCCGAGCGCCAGCATCGCACCGACGACGACGGCGGACAATTTCCACATCGGTTTGAAGAAGTTGACGAAGAGGAGGACGCTTGCCGCCATCGCCGCAAGCGACATGATGGTCAGCGCGGGCAGCTTGACGAAGAAATCCGTGTACCCCATGCCGTGAACGATACCGGACGGCGAATAGAGCAGGGAGTAGCGGGACATCCACAACCCGACGCCGAAGAGGAACGCGAAGAGGGCCGCGAGTGAGAAGAGGTGGAACCGTGCGCGGCGGACGAGGACGACCTTCGTTCCCTCCGAGCGGAGCGCGCGGCAGAGCATGTAGACGATGGCACTGCCCGCGAGCGAGATCAGCGCGAGGTTCAGCAGAAAGCGTTGGAGAATGCGAAAGAAGGGGAGCGAGAAGATGTAGAAGCCGACGTCCCTGCCGAACACGGGGTCGACGTTCCCGAATGGGACGCGGTGCAGAAACTGGAGCACCTGCGGCCAGTCTCCGTATGCGCCGAGTCCCGCCATGACGGCGAAGACCGCCGCTGCGAGCGTCACATGAAGCGGTTTGACAAGGATGGCTTTGTCGTCGCCGGTCGATTTTCGGAATTCATCGGTACCGATCCGCACGGCGATACGCCAGTTCAGCGCATAGGCGGCGAACGTGAGGGCCGCGACGACGCCGAAGAGGGCGAACTGCGGCAGGACGCGCCGCCAGAGTGCGGTGGCGTAGCCGAGAGACCCGAACCAGAGCAGGTCCGTGTAGAACTCGACGATGCCCGAAAATCCGATGAGGATCAAAAAGACGACGAACCCCAGGACGATTGCGAGCTTCGGCACTTTTGGCATTTTTATCTCCCGGCGCGGGCCGCCCCAGCCCGGCTCGTTGTCGCCGTCTCCCTCCGTCCACTCGCGGTCGTCATGTCCCTGCATCATGCGGCGCAACAGTTGCTCGATATCCATTGTCGTCCAAAACCCCTCGTCTGTTTTTTCATCGTCGCTTCCGATCGATTATTTCTGTCGTTTGGCGATTATACTATATATGAAAAATTTTTTTTGCGCGCATGCCTCACAAGCACGCCGGAATGCTGTAAGATAATATAGCGTGTGTGCATGAACGGCAGCGAAGATTTCGATTCATAATTTTTTTCGAGAAGAGGAAGAACATGCCGAACGTTTCCTCGAAAAACGGCATACGAAAAGAGCGTCGCGTTTCGACGAGAGCGGTGGCGATTTTTTTTGTCGCGCTCGCCCTCTGTTCCCTGATGACCGGTTTTACGATCCGCAACAAGAGCAATCTGGAAAGATTGACGATGGAGCGTTTGATCCTCGAACACAGCGTCAAGATCACCGAGGTGATCTCCAAGCTGCTGCACAAGACGCAGGCGCTCTCCGCGTTGGTCATTCAGGGCAACGGCGGGATCGAGAACTTCGATCGGGTCGCCGCGACGATCGTGGACGATCCCGCGATTTTGAATATCCTGATCGCACCGAACGGCGTTGTCTCGCACGTATACCCCGAGGAGGGCAATGAAAAACTGGTCGGCTTCAACATTCTCGGGGGTGACGACGCGGGGAACCGGGAGGCCGTCGCGGCCTACGAGTCCGACGCGCTCGTCTTCGGCGGTCCGTTCGAGCTCATGCAGGGCGGTCGCGCGATGGTGGGGCGTCTCCCCGTCTGGATCGACGAGTCGAACAACGTCAAACGCTTCTGGGGGCTCGTCTCGGTCACCCTGAAATATCCCGAGGCTCTGGATGGCGCAGCGCTCGACTCCATCGAAAAGCAGGGCTTCGCGTACGAGATCTGGCGGATCAATCCGGACGACGGAAAACGTCAGGTCATCATGTCCGGAAAAAGCAACGTGGATGCCGAGCGCTTTCGTTTCATCGAAAAACACATCCCCATTCTCAACGCGAACTG
>JAJDHV010000006.1 GCA_030266365.1 Synergistaceae bacterium OttesenSCG-928-I11
CGGGTGTGGGCGGGTGTGGGGCGGAGCCCCACGGTCTGCTTTTTTCGGAGGCCTGGTAATGGAAATAGGGTTGTTCGATTCGCACTGCCACTTGGACATGGAGGAGTTCCGCGGGAGCGTGGAGGGTGTGTTGCAACGCGCGTATGACGCCGGGGTGCGACGCGTTCTGCTGGCGGCGTGCGACGAAATGTCGAGTTACGAGACGATCCGCATCGCAGGCGCGCACGGGAACGCGGGCGTCGAGATTTGGGCGGCGGCGGGCGTGCACCCACACGACGCATCCGGGGTCGCGGGCGGTCTGCCGGAGGAGTTGACCGACCTGTCGGCAAACCGGCACGTCGTCGCGATCGGCGAGATGGGGCTGGACTATTACTACGACAACTCGCCGCGCGACGTGCAGGCACGTGTTTTCGAATGGCAGATCGCGTGGGCGAAGCGTGCAAAAAAACCGATTATCGTTCACTTGCGAAACGCGGAAAAACGCGCGGAGGGCGACGCCTACCGGGATGCGATCCGCATCATGAAGCGCGCGGGGGCGTCCTGCTGCGGCGGCGTGATCCACTGCTTCTCCGGCGAGGTGGACGATGCGCGGGCGGCGCTCGACCTCGGCTTCTACATCTCCTTCGCCGGCCCAATCACCTATCCGAAGGTTGTGACGCTGCGCGAGGCGGCTGCATTCGTCCCCTTGGACCGCATATTGTGCGAGACGGACTCCCCCTACCTCGCCCCGCAGAGCAGGCGGGGCAAACGTAACGAGCCCGCCCTGGTCCGCGAGGTCTACGAGAAAATGGCCGAGGTCCGAAACATCCCCCTGGACAAACTCGCCGAAGCCGTCTGGCAAAACGCCGAAAACCTGTTCGGCTGCGTTTGAAAATACAGCAAAACAAATTCGCCCGATCATCGAACACAAAAAATCTCCCCGCTCCGGGGAGATTTTTTGTGTCGATTTTTATCGCGTTTCCAAAAACATCCAAAAACCGTCTCAAATTTATCACCCGTTCGGGTGGCGAAAAGCTACACGGAATTTACTAAAATACTTTCATCTCGCGCACCGGGGGATTTGGGCATGTTCGCACACAACAACGCCACCTGGAAAAAATACTTCGCCTATTCGTCCATCAACTTCGGATTCAGCCTCTTGGGCATGACCGTTGCCACACTGTTGATGTATTACTACACCGACGTTCTGATGTTGCCGGCGGTGGCAGTGAGCGTCATTCTCTTCTCGGCGCGCCTGTTCGACGGCGTGGTCGACCCATTTCTCGGACATTACATGGACAAACGGTCGACCAAACTTGGAAAATATCGGGGCTACGTCATTTACTGCGGACCTCTCGCCTGTATCACGTTCCTCTTGTTGTTCGCCGGAGCACCCTTTACACCCTTTATGGGAATTGCCAGAATCGTCTGGTGTCTGCTGCTCTACCTTGCCTTTACACTCGCGTTCAGCTTCATAGAGGTCGCGTCCCTGCCCATGCTGGCGTCTTTCGAAACCAGAGAGAAGCGTTCCACAGCCAACACGCTGAAAATTGCCGCCTGCATCGCAGCCACTTTGCTCGCGGTCATTTTTTCGGCGAAACTGGTACAACTTTTCGGAAGCCGTTCCGAACAATCCGGCTACGCGCGTATGGCTGCCGCGTTCGCTTTTGTAGCGTTCGTGTCGCTGCTGTTCGGAGGATTCGGTTTCCGGGAAGATCATTACGCGAACACCTCGGCCGAAGAAACGACCGGCACACTCGACACCAAGCGGGCGATCGCCACCGTCCTGCGTGAGCGGAGCATCTTTTTCCTGCTGAGCATGTATCTGTGCGTGGACGCAGCGGCGGCATTCAAGATGCAGGCGGGCATCTATTACCTGAAATACAACCTCGCCCGACCGGAGTTGACCGGCCTGTTCCTTGGCAGCTCCATCGTGGTATCCCTGCTGGCACAACCGCTGGTACTCCTCTGCTCGCACAGGTTCGAGGTACGCACGCTGATGGTGTACGGCTGCTTCATCTCCGCCGCGGCGATGCTTCTGATCGGCCTGTCCGGTTCCTCCGTGACGATGATCATTGCGTTCAATTGCGTGTACGGCCTGGCAAGCGCTTTCCCTGCGAACCTCGTCTTCTCGCATATGGTGGATTTGTCCGATCAGCTCGGGAAAAAAGAGGGCAAACCGTACGGGGGTGTGGTCAACGCATTCATCGGGCTCGCCTCTCGCGTCGGGGCATCGCTCGCGAGCGCGCTGCTCTCGCTCATTCTCTTCGCCACGGCATACGTTCCCAATCAGACACAGAGCGGCAAAACGCTTCTGGGAATCGCAGTTGGATTCGTCGCGTTACCGGTTGCAACATTGCTGCTGGGGGGTGGGTGCGCCGCTTGGTCGTTTCGCGGCATCCGTGGGATGGAGCCCCGCCCCGAACCCTCCGCTGAGTTCTTCTCGAGCGAAGCGGAGGTATAATGTTCCGACGGCCGACGAGGCCGACGAACGAGCCGAGCCGCACCGACACACGGATGTGCCACATGCGGCTCGGCTTGATTCGTCAATCAACCTCGATATTCGTGAAGGCTTTGCTCGTACCCCTCGGCAAGGGAACGGATTCGTGCGATCCACTCCTGCGAACAGACCGTAGAGCCGCCCTCGATATGCCGCAGGAGGGGTATGATCTGGCTGCCGTATTCCACGAACGGCATGACGAGGTCGCTCGCCACGGAGATTTGGTACGCGCGCATAAAATGTGCCTCCGCCTGTCCGGGATCCCCAACCTGAAACCAGTATAGGGCGTGGAAAATGTCCATGTAGTATTGCCGCACCGTGTACGCTTCGCCATATTCCCGCTCCGCGTATTCGACGAAGGGCTCCTCCAACGGGCTCAGACGGGAGATGCCCGTTCGGATGGCGGCGAGTCGGTCCTCCAGAACCGGCTGGGCACCGCCGTCCGGGACCTCGCAAAACCGGGGCGTGTCCCCGCTCCAGCCGGTGGTCAGATTCGCCCAGTCGCGGACGACCCGATAAGGGCCGAGGCACTCCGGGTGCACTCTCGCCATTCGGATCATGTCCAGCATGCACGCCTCGGCCTCCTCTCCCAGCCCCATGGCAAGACAACAGCGAAAACGCACATACTGCGCCGGAATTGCGTCCGCCCGACGCTCCCGGCTTTTCTCGAGCTGTTTTTCCGCCAACCTGCGCGCCTCTTCGAACGCGCCGGAGAAATAGAGAACCTCGCTGCGCACCTGGCGGGCCATCGAAGCGCCCGCCTCGGCATACCACCGACTCAGGAGTTCCTCGACTCGAGGGAGGTTCTGAAGAAAATCCCGCACAGCACCACGTGTTTTCTTGAAGACGATGAAACGGTTGGGGCTGTCGGGCAGCCAGCACTCACTCAGACACGGGAAGCGTGGGGGCCCTTCGATTTCGGCGATTTTTTCCAGATCGTCCAGGAGCGTTTCATCCGCCGCGAACAACTTGATCTGCGCCGCGATCAGGTGAGCATCCCGAAGCGCCTCTGCCGGGAACTGCGGTGCCAGTTCCGCGAAGCGGTCCGAAAAATCGCGAAATTTGTACTCGGACGCATACCGGAACAACCGTTCCAAACATTTGTCACTGTCCATTGTCACTTCCCCCGTCATCGCAAATCGTCCACCTTGCCGTTCAAGCCGGGTCCGAAACCGCCATATCGAGGTACCCCTGCGAAATCGCAATTGACACGGCTTCGGCGCGGTTGGCGGCACCCAGTTTGTGGTAGATACTCCGGATAAATGTCTTTACCGTATTGACGGAAATGAATCGCTCGACGGCAATCTCCTCCCGCGTGAGACCACGGGAAAGAGCGCGCAGGACCTCCATCTCGCGCCTGGTCAGCGGATTGTTTTCCGCCTTGCGGACGGGGTTCTGTTTTCGGTAGACGCCGCGCAGCGCCGCAGCCCGTTTGACAAAAAAGGCCGTCCGCTCATGTACGAGATCGAGCCACGCTGGTGCAAACGCGTACGTCCGCTGCCGACGTGCGGCGTCAAGCAGAGCGCACATGTGTTCTTCGGCCTCGACGAACAGCGTAATCAGCTCGTTTTCATGCGACATATCGTAGGCGCTCCAGAGCGCCTTCATCGCAGCGTCCGAATTGCCGAGGTGGTGATGCGCGATCGCGAGCATGATGTACAGGCAGATGCGGTCCGGCCAAATACCCCGCGTCAGGTACAGTCCCTTCGGATACTCCATCATGCCGGCCAGTCTGGCATACTCCCCCGTCTGGATCAGGTAATTCGCGTAGACGATCTGCGAGCGGTTGTACGCCAACACGGGTCTGTCCTCGTTGTTCATGGTGAGTATGCTCTTCGGGATTTGCCTGTGGTCGCGCAGCTTGATGCAATACCATGCCAGCGCCGTATCTCGGATTTCCTTCAGAACGCCGATCTCGTGCCTTTCGGCATACTCGGCGACATTTTGGATCTGCCCGGTCATCTCCGCAAAATCCCCCTGCATCAGGCCAATCCTCGCTAACAGGCAGTAGCCGTTGCAGACGATGTCGTGCTGCGTATTCGCCACGGCCTTGTATATGGCGCGATAGGCGTGCTGCTGCGCCTCGGCGTGCCGGTCGGAGAGGTAGGCGGCCTCGGCCGAAAAAAGGTGCTCCATGCCGCTCATGCCGCCTCGGAGAACCCGGTTCATCCAT
Source organism: Synergistaceae bacterium OttesenSCG-928-I11 (assembly GCA_030266365.1). Lineage (GTDB taxonomy): Bacteria > Synergistota > Synergistia > Synergistales > Synergistaceae > JAJDHV01. The sequence goes on from JAJDHV010000006.1 coordinate 4,653, forward strand.
GAAACGCCACTCTGCACAGCACGCTCCATCCGTTCCCTCGCCCCGGGCAGGTTGTCCGCCATAAAAAAACAATGGTTGTTGCCCGCCGACAGTTGCCTCCTGCCTTGGAGACGCGCGCCGTCCGGAAGATAATCGGCCGCCTTCCGGTAATAATCGCCGAAATCCTCCAGATTTCTCATCATGTGGATGGAACCCAGCATGGCATAGACCTCTCCCAGAAGGGCGAATGCGTCCGACGTACCGACAGGAAGCAGCTTTTGTTCCAGGTCCCACAACAGCGTCTCGGCCTTCTCCAGCTCCAACATGTTCAAGTAGATGAGCGCACGCAGATAGTCCGCGATGGGGTATCTGCGCACCTCCTCAGGCGTGAGAAGGTCGACGTGTTCCAGGAGAAACGACGCGTTTTCCGCCGTGATGCCGTGCCGCATCCGGACGAAATCGCACATGGCGTTCAACATACTGGCGTGATCCCCGCACGCTCGGTAACAGGAGATGGCCTCCATGGTTTCCCCGGATGACACATAGTGTTCCGCCGCCTTTTGCCAGACCAGCCGTTCCTCTTCCGGATTCAGCAAGTGCCGTTTTTTCCGCAGGAAGAGGCCGTACAGGTGGTGGTAGGAATAGCGCCCCATCGACGGTTCCTTCGCGATGAACACATGATTTTCCAGCACATCCGGGTCCAAACTGTCTCGCTCACACAGCGCGCGCGCAAGGTCTTCCGTGAAGGCGTTCGGAAGCGACAGCTTGACGAGCAGCTTCTGCTGCTCCTTCGGGTAAGTTCCAAAAAAACGCTCCTCGAACATGTGGGAGATCGTGCGATGCGTCATCCGTCCGTCCCGATAAGCGGACTCAGACAGCTTGTTTCGCTGCAGAACGAGCAGGTGCAAAGGGAGGGGCCAGCCCTCCGTATAGCGCTCGATACCGGACCGTTCGCCCGGCTCGAGCGACATGTCGTACATGCGATACAGGTCGGAAATTTCGTCCCCGGTGAAACGCAGGTCGTGCCCCAGAATGAGAAAGCGCCTGCTGGTCATGAAAGCGATGGATTCCGTGTTGTCGAGCGCGTTGGACATCAGGGTGAAGCGAAAATTGTCCAACTCCACCTCCGCGAGCATCCGGAAAAAATCCCTGACCTTCCGTTCTTCGATCTCCCCAAAATCGTCGAAGACCCATATCACCCGTTTTTCCCGACAGATTTCATTTGAAAGGAATTGCTGAAAGGCGTCGAACTTCGAGAGGTTGTCCGGAAATTCCAGAGACCTCAATTGCTCGGAAGTGCCCGCAAATGCGCGCCCCAAGGCTTGAATCAAATGGCTCCAGAAGTGCGCCGGCAGATTGTCGAGCGCATTCAGGCGAAGCCAGAGCACGTTCGCGTCGCACTGCGCCAAATAGTCCGCCATCGCCTGCGTCTTGCCGTATCCCGGCCCCGCCAACATGACGAGAAGCGGGTACCGCAGCCCTTTTTCGATCAGGGCGTGCAGACGCGGACGGTGAAGCATTCCCTGCCGCAAAGGCAGCTTATCAGATTGTGACATCGCAACATCACCCTCTTGAAGGACATTTTATCACGACGCGCGCACACTGTGAAAACGGGTGTTCTGCGATCGCGGAGCAAAAAAATTTCCACGCTTGCGCGTGGAAATTTTTTGCTCTTTTTTGTTCGCGAAACGGCGTCGTACGCGCCTACCCCTGCGAATTCAGCATCTTGCCGGGCGGAGCCGGGTCGGTGAAGAGGTTCAGGTGGGATTCGACGAGCTTTTCGGGATCGTCCGCCAGCCTTTGGATCATGTGGAGCACGTTTTGAAAATCCTCTTCGGTTTCGATGGTCAGCCGTTTTCCGTCACGGACCTGTATAATCAGCGGGGGTTCGTCGTACGACTCGTCCTTTTTCGCCTGTTCCGCCCGGACGTCTTCGACCGGCAGGACCTCCGCGATGTCGACGCCCGCAAGTTTTTCAAGAAAAATTTCACGCCAGTTGCCGAGAATCGTGCCTTTCTTTTTCCCCTTGCGTTCGATTCGCCGCGCCGGTGCAATCGGTGCGATGCCGTTCAGCGCCGGATAAACGTGCGAATCGCTCTGGTTGACGCTCACGAATCGTCACCTCCCCCCTGGATTTTCCGCTCTTCCTTCAAGTATCGGAGGTTGGGCGCGCGTTCTGGAGCGTTCGAGGCTACGCCTCTCCAAAACGATAGATATCGACGTCACCCGTGGTGACAAAACCACATTTTTCGTAAAGAGGGCGGCCGGACGGAGTGGCGAGCAGCGTGACACGGTTATAACCGCGTTCGTCCGCCGCATCGAGAAGCGTTTTCATCACGCGCAGGGCAAGCCCCCTGCGGCGATATTCCGGACGGGTGGCAACGTAGTAGATCCCGGCGGTCCCCCCGACCAAGCCCAGCATGCCCGTTACCGCAAAATGCGGAGTATTCGCATCGCGATTGCGCAAAGCGCAGAGATAAAATTCGGGGCGCGCGATCATGGCATGTGTAAAACGAACAAAGGATTCCGGCGCAGGCTCGCCGGAATCGAATCCGTACCACGCGGCATCCGCCCACGCCCGCGCGGATCCCGGATCGGAAACGACGACGGTTGCGAAATCGTCCTCGCGGTGCGCAAATTGCCGCATCGCGTCGGACCGGGCGAACATGTCGAAAAAAACCGCATCGCGCACCGCGCCGTGTTCCTCAAGCAGCGGTCCGACAAGCGAGCCTGCGCCGGGGAAGAGCGGCCAGATGTGAGGCATTCCGCGTGCCGCGAAAAAATCCAATCCCGCGAGAACGAAATCGCGCAACGGAAGTCGCGTGTCGCAATTTTTTTTCGGATCGATCAGTGCGTAATTCTCATACGCGGACACCGTGCCGCCATCGAAAAGAGAGAGGCCCGCAAGATCGTCCGAATAGCGGCATCCCGCAAAAAAGCTGTAAATACCCAGAAGGGATTCGACATTCGGGAAAACGGACGTCATTTTTTCTCCCCCGAGATGTACGATTTTATGCTCGAAAAGAAAAATTCCGCGAGATGCAGCGGTTGCCAGTGCGCCGGGACAAGGGGCATCAGGCCCAGTTTCGCGGCGCACGAAAAGTAGAGCACCGCGAGCACAAGCGTGAAGGCCAACTGTGGCACACCACCCAGAGAACGAGAGGTCCACGCGATCCCGGCGAAGATCGAAATCACGAAAAATTGCAGAAAAAAACGCGAACGCAATGCGAAACCGACGATCGAATCGCGAAGAAAAAGCCCGTGATAGATCAAAAAGCCCAAAAACTGGCTGATGCTCGTCGCGATGGCAAGGCCGAACAAGCCGTAGCGACCAACCAAAAGCCAGTTCAGCGTCGTATTCATCGCAATCCCGACGACCGAGAAGCAGACGATCGTGCGAAGCCGCTGCATCGCGACCGCGTAATTGCTGATCAGACTTGCCATCAGCGAAAAAACGAGGCCGAGGCAATAGGCAGAGAGGGCGATCGACGTCATGTTCACGGACTCCGCACCGAAGTTGCCCCATCCGTAGACAAGCCGAATCACCGGGCGCGCACATGAGGAGAGGAAAAGTCCCAAGGGAAGGAAGTATGCCATAATCAGCGCCATGGCTTCGTGTACCGTCTTGCGCGCACCCTCGGGATCTGCATTCACACTCTTGCTGATGCGCGCGAGGAAAAAGAGCATTGGTGTCGTTGCCGCAAGCGAGAGAATGCCGATGACGTTGCCGCCATAGCTGATGGCGGCGACCGATCCGCTCGGGAGGCGCGAGGCGAAATAGCGGTCGATGACCATGTAAAGCGCGCTCATGCCCGAGAGCACGAACACGAACAGCGCGTTTTTCACGATCGTCTGAATGCTCCCCCACGGCACGGAAGCCCTTCGAACGACAAGTGGGATTCCGTGAAGACCTATGAAGAAAAGGATGAATGAAACGGCGTGTCCGACGCTCATGGAGAGTGCGACGGCATAAACGCCGATCAGGGGGCCGGCGATCAGCAGAACGGGGATCGCGATGAAGTTGAAGAAGAAGGCGCTTACGCAGGAGAGCGTATAACGCTCCCGGAACATCGCCCAGATCTCGAGCAACGGGCGAAAGATCGTGACAACGGCAAAGGGGATCAGCCACCAGAGCATGACGGCACCCATCCGGATGCGTTCGGTGTCGAACCCGCCAGCGAAAAATCGGACGAGCACACCCGGCGCGATGGCGAACGCCGCACACATGAGCGAGCTCACGAAGATCACGCCCCACGCGACGACAGCATAAACGGCACGGCATGCGGCTTCATCGCCACCCGTCGAAACGCGCAGGCGCTCGAGTTCCGGCAGGACGGCACTCTGCATCGCGCTACCGATGCACCCCGCGAAGAGCGAGACGATGCCGCTCGCAAGATGAAACGAGTCCATGCCGGGCGACGTACCGAACGCCCAGGCCGTGATGAGCATGCGGACGTACCCCATCGGCTTGCTCGCCATCGAGACGATGGAGAGCGTGAACGAGACGCCACGCGCGCTCTTGACGTTCAGAACCCTGCGAAACTTGTTCAGGAAAAAACCGACCATCGCAGAAAGACCGCCCCCGCCTATTTCCAGGATTTGAAGCCGAGGCCGACGACCTCGCTCGCGTCCGAGACGACCATAAACGTTTTTGGGTGATTTTCCGCGAGATAGTGTTTCAACTCCACCGCTTGCCTCCGCGTCAGGAGGCAGATCAGCAGCTTGCTGTCCTCGCCGGAATAGCCTCCGTGTGCATCCAGCACTGTCGAGCCGCGCCCCAAATTTGCGCTGATGAACTCCACGATCGGACAGGGATCCCTTGTGACGACGAAGACCTGTCGGCGCTTGTCGAACGCCGCGATCGTGCTGTCGATCATCAGGCTCGAAGCATAGATCGAAGCAAGACCCAGCATCGCGTTCTCGACGCCGACGATGAATGCGCTCGCTCCGATGATGCACATATTGATGTAGAAGCTGTACTTGCCGACTTCGACGCCGTATTTTTTTTGCAGGTACAGAATCACGATATCGAGCCCGCCCATCGACACACCGTTGCGCAGGACGATGCCGCCGCCGTACCCCTTGATCGCGCCGCCGATCAGGGCGACAAGGAGCATCTGATCCGTGTCCGGATAGGGCATTCCGTCCAGCAGTTTCATCAAAAACGTGCTCAACCCCACCGACACGACGGTCCAGATCACGACCCTCGCCGAAAGTTCCCGCCAGGCCCAGGCGAGCAACGCAATGTTCGCGACAGCGACACAGAGAGGGATGGAGAAGCCGAGCGAATAGTTGAGCAAAACGGAGATGCCCGTCACCCCCGAGTCCGGAAAGCGAAAGGGAACGGTGAAAGCCATGACCCCCGCAGAATAGACGGTAGTGCCGAAAACGACGGCCAAGAATGTCGGCCACTCCGCCTTCGCCACGATAGGAAGCATTTTGAGAATTTTTTTCAAACTTCTTTTATTGAATTCGAAACGATGCGTGTGCAATCTTTTATCCTCCGATGCAAGCGCGCGACAACGCACTCGCGTGTTTATACTAAATGAGGATTATAGCAAAATTATGCTAGAATAACGCGGGTGAGCGATACGGTATTTGTCGTTGCGCCTACTAAAAAATTTTTGGAGGAATTCAGATATGGCAATGCCGATGCAAATCAGCCTCGAAGAGATCATCACCATGTTGCTGTCGAGAGTGGAGTCACTCTCGCTCAACGACGAAAACAACAAGACCCGCTTCAACATCGTGTTGCGCGTCCTCTATAAAAAAGGACTCATCACCGACGAAGACGTCGAGGCGTCCGTCCGCGAGGAACACCGGATGCTGAAGGAGCTCGGTCTCGTGCAGGAGGAACCGGGCGACGACGTCGTCAAGGCGGTGACCGAAAACATTCTCCAGTGGGCGCGCGGCGACGTCGACGCCATCAAACAGGCGATGGAGGACTACGAGCGAAAGGTCAAGGAGTACGCGCGCGAAGAGGCGCGCAAATCGTCGCTCACCGTCGCATCATCGGACGTGCTTCAGCAACTCGACCGACTTTCCCCGCCACCCGGTTCAGGGGGCAATCGCGGCGGCGGCAAACTGATCATCTGATCCGAGCATCCGGCGGAACACGAATTTGCTCGACATTCGGGACAGAATTCTGCGTTCGTGGTTGCTGTTCGCCTCCCGCAACAGGCGCGTCCTGTTGCTGGATTTTGTATTGCTCGCGTTCGCCGTCTATATCGGCTACGCGCTTCGCCTCTCTCTGCTCATTTCTCCCGCCTTCCGAGGGGATCTCGCCATTGCAGCGCTCCTCTTCCCGCTCTGCGTCACATTTCTGCTATGGCTTTGCGGTATCTACCGCGTACACTGGCCACAGGCGAGCGTCGAAGAATATGCGAAACTAACGCGCAGCTATCTCTACGGCTCGACGCTCTTTCTCTGCGCCAACTTCTTCGTCGACGCCTTCATGATGCCGCGCTCGTCGCTCGCGATCGCCCTGCTCTCCGGGATCGTCTTCCTCGGTGCAGCCCGCGCCTCGTGGCGCCTTGTGGAGCTCTCCGGAGCAAAACAGCACACGCAGCACAGAGAGACGAAAAAAGCCCTTATCATCGGTGCCGGCGAAGCAGGTGCATTCATCGCACGCGACCTGTTGCGCCGACACTCCGAACTCTCGCCGCTCGGCTTTATCGACGACGATCCACAAAAGCGAGACAAGATCATCGCAGGCCTCCCAGTCCTCGGCAACGACGAATCGCTCGAAGAGGTCGCGCGGCGATACGGCGCGAAGGTTGCTCTCATCGCCATCCCGTCGGCGAGCGGCGCGAACATGCGAAAATACCTCGACACCCTTTCGCACCTCGGCGTCGAGGTCCGCGTTCTGCCGAGCCTGCACGAACTGGCGGGCGGCAGGGTCGAACTCGCGAGCATGCGCTCCGTCGAGTTGCAGGACCTTTTGCGGCGCGACGCAATCGTTCTGGACGAAGCAGGCATCGGCTCCGTCGTCACGGGCAAACGAATCCTCGTCACGGGCGCGGGCGGCTCGATCGGGTCCGAACTCTGCACACAGATCGCGCGCCACATGCCGGCTGAGATTCTGATGCTCGGCCACGGCGAACAGTCGATCTACAACGTGCTGCAAAACTTCGCCGAGCGCGGAATCGACGTGCCCCGCAGAAGCGTCATCGCGGACATCGCCGATACAGCCACGATGGAGCGAATCTTCCGCGAGAACGAGCCGGACGTCGTCTTCCACGCAGCGGCACACAAACACGTCCCCCTCATGGAGGAAAATCCGCGCGAGGCGCTCCGCGTCAACTCGTTCGGCACCTGGACGCTCGCGACGCTCGCGGGCTCCTGCGGCGTCGAACGCTTCGTCATGATCTCGACGGACAAGGCGGTGCACCCGTCGAGCGTCATGGGCGCGACGAAGCGCATCGCCGAACGCCTGCTTCGAACTGCGCAGGCAAGTTATCCGGACACGGCCTACATGACCGTCCGCTTCGGAAACGTCCTGGGCAGCAGAGGCAGCGTCGTCCCCCTCTTCGAGCGCCAGATCGCGCAAGGTGGTCCAGTCACGGTCACGCACCCCGATATGACGCGATATTTCATGCTCATCCCCGAAGCGGTCAGCCTCGTCCTGCAGGCGGCATCGATGGGAAACGGCGGCGAGCTGTTCGTACTCGACATGGGCGAACCGGTCCGGATCACGGAGATGGCGGAAACCTTGATCCGCCTTCACGGGCGCGAACCGCACCAGGACATCGAAATCGTCTACACCGGCATTCGTCCCGGAGAAAAGCTCTTCGAGGAGCTCTTCTACGACCCCGACCACGTTGATCGGACACGGCACGAGAAAATTTTTCTCTCCCGGCTGGACGAGGAACCGACGCCGCTCGCAGAGACGGCGAAGCGTATCCTCACATCCGGGATGCAACCAGAGGCGATTCGTGCCGCCATATTCAAACTTGCCAAGGAGTAAAAATTCGTCTTTTCGCCTTTATTCTCCAAAAATTACCTTCTATCGCTGCCCCAAAATGTATATAATAAAAGAACACATCATTCTTGCCGAAATGCGGTATGTGAAAAAATGACGAAAAAAAACAAAGACGGCATAGAAAAATTGAACGACGCCGAAAGCGTGGATACGGTGAAAAAATTCGCCGAAGCGCTTGCGGAGTGCGAGGAGTTGCGGACACGAAACGCGGACCTCCGTGCCGCGTGCGACGAACTCGCGATGAAGTACGAGCGTTGTTCGTCCGATCTCGAGATCGCCATTCGCAGAGCCGTCGACGCGGAAGGAGCCAAACTCTCGTTCCTCTCGAACATGAGCCACGAGATTCGCACACCGATGAACGCGATCAAGGGCATGAGCGACCTTCTACTTCTGACCAGGCTCGACGACATTCAGCGTGGATACGCGCAGAGCATCGCGAACGCCGGCCACTCGCTCATGAACATCATCAACGATATGCTCGATTTTTCCCGCATCGAGGCGGACAAGCTGGACCTCATGGAGACCATCGTCGACTTCGGTTCGCTCGTCACCGACCTCACGGGCATCACCAACCTCAAGGCATCTGAGAAGGGCCTGGCCTTTCTCACGCGCATCGACCCGCTAATCCCCTCCTCGATCATCTGCGACGAGCTTCGTCTGAAGCAAATTTTGCTCAACCTGTTGGACAACGCGATCAAATTCACGGACGCGGGGACGGTCAAGTTGACAATCGCATGCAAACCGTCACACGGCGACACGGTCGAACTGACGTTCGTCGTCGAGGACACGGGCGTCGGCATCTCGGAGGAAGACTGCTCCTGCATTTTTCTACCCTTCACGCATACGGACGACTTCGAGAACCGCAGCATCGAGGGGGCCGGACTCGGACTTTCCATCACCGCCACTCTGGTCGAAAAAATGGGAGGACATCTGGAAGTGCGGAGTCAACTGGGTATGGGGAGCGCATTCTCGTTTGCGATCAAGGTTCGCGCATCCGGCAGTTCGTCGCTCGCCTCCACGCTCTCCCCCCTGAACAAGCGCGCCCTTCTGGTTTCGGACGAACCGCATGCCTCGGAGTACGGAGACATGCTGAAGGACCTCGGCGTGAACTACGACATCGCGGCAACCGAAGACCGCCTCCTCGAACTGCTCGATCGCACTTTTTTCACGCACGTCGTCTATCGCTACGATCTCGGGCACAGGATCGTGACGAAGCACATGGAACGCCTGCCGGAGGGATGCGTCGTCGTCGCGGTGAAGGACATACGGGCCGCGGCGCGACAGAACTCACCCGCAAGTGTCGAGGTGCTCTTCGAACCCGTCCTTGTCACTGGTATGGCCCGCACGCTCAACATCAAAAAAGCCATCATCACGGGATCGCGCAATCCCGAGCAGGACATCATCGGCTTCTTCTCCTTCGCGGACGTACATATACTGCTGGTCGACGACAACGAAATCAACCTCCTCGTGGAGAGCGAGCTCCTGAGGCAGTACGGGATCGAACCGGACACGGCCGAGAGCGCGCGGTGCGCCTTCGACATGGTCGAGAACACGCACTACGACATCATATTCATGGATCACATGATGCCCGAGATCAACGGAATCGAAGCCACGCAGATGCTGCGCGACCGCGGCGGCTGGCTGGCTGAGGTTCCGATCGTGGCATTGACCGCAAATGCGTTGACAGGCATGAAGGAGACCTACCTCGCGTGCGGCATGAACGATTTCATCAGCAAACCGATTGAGATATCCGAACTGAACCGCGTACTGATCAAGTGGCTGCCGGACCACAAAATCGTGCCGATTCCGAAGGAGAACCGGCAGCAAACGGTGACGGGCGACGTCGATCTGATGGAGAACCTGTCCGAAAAACTCGACGTCGGAACCGCGTTGAGCGGCATCGGCGGCTCGCAGCAGGCGTACCTCGGCGTCATAAGGGCATTTCTTATGACGATCGCAGAAAAAATCGACAATCTGCGCGACTTCCTCAAACATTTCGACTATGACAGATTCCGCATCGACATTCACTCGTGCAAGAGCTCGCTCTTCAACATCGGCGCGATCAAACTCTCCGAACGGGCGGCGGACCTCGAGGTCGCCACGATTTCGAAGGATTACCTGTATATCGGCGCGATGTTCCCGGATTTCGCGGAAGGCGTTCTTGAACTGCGCGACTTTCTGCGCGAACGCTTCCCCTTGGACGAGACGACCTATCATGGCGAGAAGATGCTCGGAAACGCGGAGGTGCTGCGTGATATCCTGACAGACACGCTCGAACAGATGGACAGCCTGGAACACGAGGAGGCCATGACTCGCATCGAGGCGGCGATCGACGACAGCTACGGCCAGGAATTGGACCGCCATCTTCTCAGAATCCGGGCAGCGATCGAATCCTTCAACTACGATCTTGCGTGCGACCTGATACAAGCCATTCTGCGCGCCGGCAGAAGACAGGAGACAGAGGATGCATAGCGAGCGCTTGCAGAGCATCCTCGCGATCGACGACGACGCGACGAACCTGCGTATGCTGCAGGAGATCCTGAAGACGTCGTACAAGGTCTACGCCGCTCCGTCGGGACCGCGCGCGCTCGCGTTTCTCGAACGCAACCAACCGGACCTGATCCTTCTGGACGTCGAAATGCCGGGCATGGACGGCTATGAGGTGATCCGAAAGATCAAGGAGAACCCCCGGCTCGCGCAGATCCCCGTCCTCTTCCTCACAGCTCAGGTAGGGCGCGACAAGGAGGAGATGGCGCTGCATCTGGGGGCCGTCGACTACATCCTCAAACCGATCACGAGCGGCGTCGTGCGCGCACGCGTCAACCTCCATATCGAGCTCGAGAACTATCGAAAGCGGCTCGAAATGCTCGTGGAACAGAAGACGGAGCAACTCCGCAACACGCAGGACTCGATTCTGGACATTCTGGCGGGCGTCACGGCATGGCGAGACAGCGGGACGGGCGGCCATATCATCAGAACGACGACGTTCTCCCGCATGGTGGTCGATTGCCTGCTGGAAAAACAACACCCCGCCTACATCATCTCTCCGCAGTACGGGGAGCACATCGTGAAGACGTCCAAACTGCACGACATCGGCAAGGTCGCGGTTTCGGACACAATTCTGCTCAAACCGGGCAGGCTCACAACGGAGGAGTTCAACGAGATCAAGAAACACACGACGTTCGGCGCGCACATGATCGACGACGCGATCGCGGACCTCGGCGACGATTCGTCGTTCCTGCACGTCGCGCGCGAGATCGTCATTTCCCATCACGAATGGTGGAACGGCTCCGGATACCCCGCGGCGCTGGCAGGCCCGAACATTCCGATATCCGGACGGATCATGGCGATCTCGGACATCTACGACTCCCTCACCTCCGAACGCCCGTACAAGGGCGTCATGAGCCATAAAGAGGCGATGGACATCATCTATGCCGAAACCGGAAATCACTTCGACCCCCTCCTGATCGAACTTCTTTCGGACACGTTCCCGAAGTTCGAAGAGGTCGCCGCCTCGGTGCACACCGAAGACCCCGACGAGGAGCCCGAGTCGTGAAAAACGCGAGTTCGCTCTACGCGAGAATCGCCATGTCCAAGAAGGCCTGCGACAAATGGCTCGCCAGTCCGATTCGTTTTGTCTCCGACTACACAGACTGGCCCTCCATGAACCCGATTATGGCAAGCAACTACCACGATTGGGCCGAAACGTTTCCGCGACCTGACTTCATGTCCGTTCGCGAGTACCTCGACTCAATCGCGGACACATCACGCGACTACTGCTACGAGTACGACGACGACCTGGGGGCTTTTTTCATCGCCGACGGCAGGCACTACACGGCGATGCTCCAGATCACGACCTGCATCGCCGCACTGCGGAGCGCGGAAAATTTCAAGGACAACGATGCTCCGAGCTACATCTTCGCCTTCCCTGCAATATCGGGTGGGGATCCGGACGCGCTCCTCGAAATCGGGCAGGGCTTCTCCCGCTTTCTTAACGCAAACACAGACGCACCGGACGTCCTCTATTTCATCAACGAGGCCGAAGAATTCATCGAAGCCCTTCTCGACGACGACGATTGAAATAATCCGAATGAAGCACAAAAAACGCACCCCTCGCATGATTTTGCAAGGGGTGCGTTTTTTGTGCTTCATTCGGGTCTAGTCTGATTCGTCCTCGTATTCGTCTTCTTCGTCGCTTTCCTCGGGTTCGTCTCCGCCGTCTGCTACTTTTTCAGCTTCCTCTTTTTCGTCCCCACAGGGACCGGGAATCGGCGCTTCGAGTTCGTGCTGCTGGTCGGGCATCCCCAAAAGGAGGTTGAATTCGGTTCCTTCCAGGACTTCCTTCTCCAACAGAATGGCGGTAATCTCCTCGACCTTCTCGAAGTTCTCGGTGAGGATCTCGCGCACGCGCTCGAAGCATTCGTCCAGGATGCGACGGACCTCTTGGTCGATCGCGTAAGCGATCTCTTCGCTGTAGTTGCGGTCCTCCATGATGTCGCGTCCTAGGAAGACCTCGTGGTGTTTCTTGCCCAACGTGACGGGACCGAGGCGGTCGCTCATACCGAGCTGCGTCACCATCTGGCGTGCCGTCGCCGTCGCACGCTCGAGGTCGTTCTGTGCGCCGCTCGTCACGTCACCGAACTTGATGCTCTCCGTCACGCGCCCGCCCAACAGAACACAGATACGGTTCAAGAGCTCCTGCTTCGAGATGAGGAAGCGGTCTTCCTCCGGCACCTGGAGCGTGTAACCGAGCGCCATGTGGCCGCGCGGGATGATCGAAATTTTGTGCACAGGGTCGGAGCCGGGAATCATCCGTGCGACGATCGCGTGCCCCACCTCGTGGTAGGCGATGATCTCGCGCTCTTTCTTGCTGATGACGCGGCTCTTGCGCTCCGGCCCGGCCATGACGCGGTCGATAGCCTCCTCGAACTCCGGCATGCCGAGGTTTTCTTTGTTGTGGCGACCGGCGAGGAGCGCCGCCTCGTTCACGAGGTTCGCCAAATCCGCCCCGACGAAGCCGGGGGTGCGTCGCGCGATGACGTCCAGATTGACGTCGTCGCCTATTTTTTTATCCTTTACGTGAACTTTCAGAATCGCGAGCCTGCCGTTGACATCCGGGCGGTCGACGACGATCTGCCGGTCGAAGCGTCCCGGCCGGAGAAGCGCAGGGTCAAGGATGTCAGGGCGGTTTGTCGCCGCGATCAGGATGATGCCCGTTCCCGCCTCGAACCCGTCCATTTCGACCAGAAGCTGATTCAACGTCTGCTCACGTTCGTCGTGCCCGCCGCCGAGGCCCGCGCCGCGCTGACGTCCCACCGCGTCGATCTCGTCGATGAAGACGATACACGGCTGATAGCGTCGCGCCTGCTCGAAGAGGTCGCGCACGCGCGCCGCGCCAACGCCGACAAACATCTCGACGAAATCCGAACCGCTGATGCTGAAAAACGGCACATCCGCCTCCCCCGCGACCGCGCGGGAAAGCAGCGTCTTGCCCGTGCCGGGCGATCCCAGGAGCAGAACGCCCCTCGGCACCTTCGCACCGAGTTTGGCAAAACGCCCAGGATCGCGCAAAAATTCGACGACCTCCTCCAGTTCCTCCTTCGACTCGTCGCAGCCGGCCACGTCCTCGAACGTCACCTTGGGGCGATTGTCGAGGAAGAGCTTCGCCTTGCTCTTGGAGAAGTTCATCACCTTGCTGCCGCCGCCCTGCATGTTGTACAGGATGAAGATCCATGCACCGATCAGAAGCAGCGTCGGGAAGAGCGACGTCATGAGGCTCGACCACCAAGGCGTCTTCACCGGCGGCATGACCTCGACGCCGACACCCTTCGCGGCCAGCCTGGGGGCGAGTTCGCCGATCCCCACCGCGTATGAACGGAACTCCTTGCCGTCGACGAAGATGCCGCGCAGGACGTCTTCTTCGATGACGATTTTCGCGATTCTGCCTGCGTCCGCCGCGTTCAGCAGGTCGCTGTACGCGACGGTCTCGACCTGCTTCTGATTCTGGGACGGGGAGAGGAAGACGTTGACGAGGCTGACCACGAGAACGATCAGCACGAGATAGATTCCTAGATTTTTAGCCAGTTTGCCCAAGCGCGTAACGCCCTCCCTTTGAAATTTTTATGCGTTTTTAGCGTATCATGCCTCGACGACACACCAGATGTCCGGCAGATGCCGCCACTTTCCGGCGTAGTCGAGACCGTAGCCGACGACGAACTTATCGGGGATCGTGAAGCCCTTGTAGTCGATTTCGCAGTCGACTTTCTTGCGGTCCGGTTTTTCCAAAAGCACGCACGTCCGAAGCGTCCCCGGATTGCGCGCACGAATCATCTCCTGCAAATAGGAGAGCGTCAGTCCGGTGTCCATGATGTCCTCGACCAAGACGACATTCTGTCCTTCCGCAAACGTGTCCATGTCCTTGACGATCTTGACGACGCCGCTCGACGTGGACGCGTCGCCGTATGAGGAGACGGCCATGAAATCCATCCGCACGTCCACGCTCTCTCCGATCGCGCGGACGAGGTCCGACATGAAAATCGCAGCCCCTTTGAGGACCCCCGTGAAGACGACCTCCTGCCCCCTGTATTCGCGCTCGATCTCGGAGGCGATATCCGCGATGCGGCGCTCGATTTCGCTTTTTTTCAAGAGAATGCTGCCGAGCTTATAGTCTCCGCTGCCGGACATAGCGCTCTCCCCTTTCGAATGATCGATTCGTTTCCCGACGAAACCTGTGCAATGATAGCACAAGCACTCTCTTTCTGCACTCAGTCAAGGCGCAATTTTTCCAAATCGCCGCGATGTGCCCAGCACAGAAAACCGTTGCGCGCCACGACCTCCACATCCCCTGCCCACTGAAAGCGCCACCGCCCGCTGCGGGCGATCAAACGGGACAATTCCTCTGTACGCTTACGATCCAAAACCGGCAGAGACAGACGCCTGCCCTGTTCGCGCAGCGCGGCGCAACGCTTTCGATCGGACAGCGTTCTCGCACGGCGCAAATCCCACACGGCAAGCGCATCCGGCGCTTCGAGGCCGAGCGCGTCACAGAGCGTCCCCGCCTCGGCCTCTTCCTCGTCCGCAATTTCGAGGCTCTCATGCGCAAGTCCCAACAGGACGCGATCGACCGATTCGTTGAGATTTTTCCGCACCCAGGGCAGGAGCTCGTTGCGAATTTTATTTCTTCGGTAGTCGCCAGTCGCGTTTGTCTCATCCTCGCGCCAGGGAATGTTTCGTTCCGCGAGATATGCGCGCAGATCCCCCCTGCGGCAGTCGATCAAGGGGCGAACGATTTTTCCCCTGCGCCCTGCGATGCCGGAGAGTCCGCGGTACCCCGTGCCGCGGAAGAGGTTCAAGAGCATCGTCTCGACGACGTCGTCCGCCGTATGTCCCGTCGCGATCCAGGTGAATCCCTCCCGCTGCGCCACCTCGCAAAAAAAATCGTAGCGGGCCCTTCGGCCCGCCATCTCCGCCGATTCCCCCCCTCGGCGGCTGCCGGGAACATCGACATGTTTTACATAACAGAAAATTCCGATCGATTCGCAATATGTCCGGACAAAATCCGCGTCCGCGACAGAAGCGGCGCCGCGAAAACCGTGTTCCAGATGCGCCGCCGCGATCTCTCCTTCATAACGCTCCCGCAGCAGAGACAAGAGCGCCATCGAGTCGCTTCCACCGGAGAGCGCGACGAGGATGCCCTCGGGCGGGCAGCCCGGCATCCGCCATCCTTGGCGCAAACCGGCGGATTCGAGATTCGCATAAAGTTTCGACACATTCGATCGGGGCATCGACGGAGCGTTCGACTGACGGATTACCCGCAGACCTCGCACACCTGCTCGTCCCCGATGTTCGGCGTCCAGATTTCGGCTCGCTGCCTTCCATTCCGCTTCGCTTGAAAGAGCGCCTTGTCCGCAAGGTCGAAAAGCTCTTCGGGAGAATTCGCGTGATCCGGGAAAAAGGCCATCCCGCAGCTCGCTCCGACCAAAATGGAGGCGTTATCGAGGTCGATCGGGCATTTGAGCACTTCGAAAATCCTGACGGTCGTGCTGATCGCGACCTCGCGCTCGTTACCCCGCAAACTGGAAAGAATCATGACGAACTCGTCCCCGCCGAATCGCGCCAACGTGTCCGACTCGCGAAGACAGAGCCGGATTCTGTCCGCGACGGCGACGAGCGTCTGGTCCCCGGCGAGGTGCCCATAGGTGTCGTTGACATTCTTGAAACCGTCGAGGTCCCAGACGCCGAGAACGATCGAGGTGTTTCCACGCTTGGACATGACCATCTGCTGCGCGAGACGGTCGTTATAGAGATATCGATTGGGAAGTCCGGTTAGCTGGTCGTGCGTGGCCTGTATACGAATGGCGTCCTCCCGCTCGCGACGCTCCTGAATGTCCTCGACGGCACCGACAAAACGATACGGCTCCCCCGACTTGTCCTTGAGGATCATGTAATTTGCGGCAACCCAGCGGTATTTGCCGTCGCCGCCCTTAATGCGCGTCTCGGTGTGCACCATGTACCTGTCGCCTTCGCACGCGCGCGCCTCGTCGATTCGTCCGCGCCACTTCTCCTGGTCGTCCGGGTGGAAAAAACTACTCCAGACGTTCATGTCGAACATCAGGTCCTCGTCCACTTCCGACGGGCACTTCAAAATCTCCCACAGCCGCGGCGAAAGAAACGCGCGCCCCGTCACAAGATCGATGTCGAAGATGCCGTCCTTCGTACACGTCGTGGCGAGTTTCCAGCGCTCCTCGTTCGCGCGTACCTCCTTACTCACGCGAATGAGATTCGCCTCGCTCTCCCGCAGTGCGTGCAGCGTGTTGTAGAATTCGCGCGCCATCTCGTTGAACGACTCGAAGAGGTTGCCCATGAAGTCGGGGTGCTTGTACGCACCGTCGACGAGCCGCCCCGCGTGCCAGGTAAGGTGTCGCAGTTGCGCCTGCAAATTTTTCACACACTGAGTGAGATACCCCGTCTGATCGACGTTGACGCGGATGTCTCCCTTGGAAAAACGGTATAGGCTCTCCCGAAGCGTGAGAAGCGTGCCGCGAATCCGCGCGAACGTCTCGTTCGCCGCGAACGCTGCTGGCGTCTCGGGGAATACGTCGTCCGAAAGCGCTTCGTCGATGTAAGAGAGAAGTTCGTATACTTCCACGCTCGCGAGATCTTCACTGCGCGTGCGAAACGTTTTTCCGGCGTACTCTTGTTTTTCACTGTTCAATGACATCCACCAACCCTCGGCGAGAAATCGCGCGCGAAAAAACACACGTTGTCGATTCGCTGCCGTTTCTTATTGTCATTTCGTCAGATTGAACGTTGCCGTAATTTTCCGGAACTGCGCCAGATAGACCTCTGCATCCCGAAGCGCGATACCCTGAAAGGCGAAGACTCGCCCCGAATTGTCGAAAAGAACGACTTGGTAACCCTTGCCGGGGATCGGACGACGGACGACACCGCCGGAGGCCGTGCGGCTCCTCCTGGTTTCGCCCTCGAAGTCGGACGTCAACTCGATGCCGGATAGCCCTCCGTACGAAACACCGCGATTGCCCGAGACCGTGAATTCGTAGGAAGACATGTACGACGCGAACGTGTCCTCTGCGAACTTCGCCCGTTCCGTTTGCGGGACGTTCCGATGAAGCATCGTCGCGCCATAGATGGCAGGCTGACCTGTATCCTCCCCCTGCGGGGCGGAGTCGCTCAGTCGATACTGTCGCGTGTAATTTACCTCTCCGACGAATTGAAACGACGTGCCCGCCGTCGAGAGCGTATACGCGCCGCCGGCGTTCTCCTTCTGTGCCGGCTCGAAGATCGCGCTGAGCATCGATGTCTTCAGCAGGTTTGCCGCGGAGCGATCCGAAACGGGGTGATATCCGTAGATGGACACCGTCAGCTTCTCGCCGCCAAACACGAAGAGCAGGACGCCCAGATCCTCCGCTTCACCGGCCGCGCCGGAGGGAAGCTCCGGTTTCTTCCTGCCGGTCACGAGCGTCGCCGGACGCTCGTTCAATACGACCTTCGTCACGTCGAGAACTTCGATCCCGTCCTCGCGCAGATGTTCCGCCGTAAGAGTGGACTCGACCGCACTGTACGGCGCGCCCTGCTCGAAAATCTCGTATATGATATTTCGGCTCTCGATCTCGAAACCGCGAAAGTTCACCGCCTGCACAGCGCCCGACGGCGGGACGACCGCAACGTGCGTACCGGGCACAACGACGTGCGACGCGGTCAGCACATTACTTTTGTAGATTTGCGGCCCGGCATGGGATACATCGATGCCGAGCGCCAGACAGAATATCGCCACAGCGAGCGCGCAGAACCGTTTTATTTTTATTCGAACGATTGTTTTCAATTGCCAACCTCCTCGTTGACTGCCTCGACATCGGGCGACATCGGCACCCGTTTTTCTCCATAGGCGATGACGCCCTTCAGCATCGACTCCAACTCGACCGCGGCACTCCCGTCGCCGCTCACGAAAACACCATTTGCCACGAGCGTGGCATCGCCGTTCTCGAGAACGAGGATCCACTTTCCCCAATTGACCTCTGCATCCGGATGAAGCGCCTTCACAAGAACGCCGCGGTGCCCGTTGATCGTAACCTCGCTTCGTGAGAGCACGTCCACACCCCTGGTCTTCAGCGTGTCCTTCGTAAAATTCTGGGCAATGCCGTCGAAGGGCGAACGGATGAGGGCAAGGACCACCTCGATATTTCTGCCCGGCGCCTCGAATCCGTCAAACCGCTGGCTTGGGACCATATCCTTCGCCGGTTTGAAGTATGCCTCCACCGACGGAACCTTCACATATTCAGGCGTCATCTCGTTCGTCAACTCTGCCGCGTGCAACACGGTGACAGAGAGTAAAAAAACGAGAATCAACGCGAGCAATAAAACGAAACTTCGGTGCGTGTTCATATGTTCGTGCGGCATTTCCTTCGATGTGACACCTCCTTCGAAATATTTATTAATGAATCGACTGTCCTTTTCATTATATCATAGCGAGTCGAAACGCTACGCGTAATGCGCCTTTACACACTTCGAGAAAAAAATTTTCACTACGCCTCTTATGCATCGGACATTTTTTTCCGTTTTTTCCATTCTTCTTGACACAAATGCCTTGCGTGATTATTCTAGACTGTAAGCACCGCAAATTGATACGAGGAGGCTATGCGATGAGAAAAGTAATGATTTTGCTTTTGGCAGTGGTTTTGTTTGTCAGCATGTCCGGGGCGGTTTTTGCCGCAACCGGGAAAGTCGCCATCGTCACCAACACGGTTTCCCAGAATGAGGAAGAGTACCGTTCCGCCGAGCAGATGGTGGCCAAGTACGGCGACAGAATCGTCCACGTCACATGGCCGGATAACTTCATGGCCGAGCAGGAACAGATGGTCAGCATCGTAGCCAAGCTCGCCTCGGATCCCGAGGTCAAAGCGCTCATCCTCAACCAGGCAGTTCCGGGATCCAACGCCGCGGTCGACAGATTGCTGGAGACGAGAGACGACGTCTTCATCATGTACTGCACCCCCCAGGAGAACCCGCCGGACGTGGCGGAGCGCGCCCATCTTATTATGATGCCCAACGAGCTTGAAATGGGCAATACGATTCCCGTCCAGGCCAAGAAAATGGGCGCGAAGACCTTCGTGCACTACTCGTTCCCGCGCCACATGTCTCAACCTCTCCTCTCCGGCAGACGGGAAATCATGAGGAAAAAGTGCGCCGAGCTCGGGATCGAGTTTGTCGATGCGACGGCACCGGATCCGACGGGAGACCTCGGCCTTCCCGGCGCGCAGCAGTTCATCCTCGAGGATACGCCGAAGATGGTCGAGAAATACGGTCCGGATACCGCGTTCTTCTCCACCAACTGTTCCATGCAGATTCCGCTGATCAAAGCGGTAGTCGACACGAAGGCGATTTATCCGCAGCCCTGCTGCCCGTCCCCCTACCACGGATTCCCGGCAGCACTCGGCATTCAATCCGACTTGGGCAACAAGAACAACCTTCAGTACGTGATCGACGAAACCAGAAAGATCATCAAGGAGAAGGGCGCCCAGGGAAGACTTTCGACCTGGCCGGTTCCGAACGCCATGGCGTATACGGTTGTCGGCACGGAATACGCGATCAAGATCATGGATGGCGAAGCCAGCCTGGACAAACTCGACGTGCCCCTCATTGAGAAACTCTTCGCGGATTACGCCGGCGTTGCGGTGACGACGACAGTCTATGAAGAGGGCGGCAAAGCATATCCGAACTTCCTCTTTAACCTGATGGACTTCTTGACCTACTAACGCCGGAAGGGAGTCTCCAAAACAGGAAAAATTTACAAACAAAGGGATGCGTCTATCCGCATCCCTTTTTTCATACCTCTTTATTACCTCGTTAGGGGGAATATCATTTTGAGCGAAACCCTGCTTTGTTTCAAGAACGTCTCCAAAAGTTACTATGGGAACACGGTGCTCTCCGACATCTGCTTCGAAGTGAGTGCCGGCGAGATCCACGCGCTCATCGGCGAGAACGGCGCCGGGAAATCCACCCTCATGAACATCCTGTTCGGCATGTCGGTGATCCACTCCACCGGCGGATATGAGGGCGACGTCATCATCGACGGGAAAAAAACTTTTATAAAAACCCCGTTCGAAGCCCTGGACGCGGGCGTTGGAATGGTCCATCAGGAATTTATGCTGATTCCGGGCTTCACGATAACCGAGAACATCAAACTCAACAGAGAGATCACGACTCCGAATATCGCCTCCAGAGTTCTGGGAAAAAGGCTCGAAACCCTGGACATGGTAAAGATGGACGCGGACGCCCGCAAAGCGCTCGACACACTGAGTATGGATATCGAGGAGTTCACGCTGGTGGAGGGTCTCCCGGTTGGGCACAAGCAGTTTATAGAAATCGCGCGTGAGATCGACAAGACCGGAATCAAAATCCTCGTATTCGACGAGCCGACTGCCGTCTTGACTGAATCGGAGGCACAGAATCTTCTTGCCGCCATGCGCAGGCTTGCGCAAACGGGCATCGGTATCCTATTCATCAGCCACAGGCTGGACGAGATCATCGACGTGGCCGACCGCGTGACGGTCCTGCGCGACGGGCAGTTGGTGAAGACCATGAACACGAAGGACACCGACGTGGTGGAGATCGCGCAGTTGATGATCGGGCGCGAGGTGACGATCACCCCGGTGCAGACGGATGCGAAAAAGATTTCCGATGAAGTCATGCTCAGCGTAAAAGATCTGCATGTGGGAATGCCGGGGGAGATGGTCCGGGGCATCGACCTGGAGGTTCGCCGGGGAGAAATCGTCGGCATCGGCGGGCTCGCCGGACAGGGAAAACTGGGCATCGCGAACGGCATTATGGGGACATACCCGTCGACCGGCGAGGTCGTGTTCAATGGGAACCCCCTGGCCCTGAACGACCCGCGTGCGACGCTCGCGTCCGGCATCGCCTTTGTGAGCGAGGACAGAAAAGGGGTCGGCCTGCTCTTGAACGAGTCGATCGAGTTGAACATCGCGTTTACCGCCATGCAGGTCAACGGGCACTTCCTGAGCAGCCTCGCGGGCTGGAATCTGAGGAACGACCGGGAAATTCGAGAAAATGCCGAGCGCATGATCAAGGATCTGGATATTCGTTGCAGTTCATCCCTGCAAAGCACCGGCAGCCTGAGCGGCGGCAACCAGCAAAAGGTATGCGTCGCTCGGGCCTTGACGCAAAAACCGCAGTTCCTTTTCGTCTCGGAGCCCACGCGAGGAATCGACATCGGAGCGAAGAAGTTGATCCTCGATCTTTTGCTCAGGCTCAGCGAAGAGTACGGCATGACCATCGTCATGACCTCTTCCGAACTTGCGGAGCTGCGCAGCATCTGCAACCGAATCGTCATCATATGCGATGGGCGCGTGGAGGGCATTCTCCCCCCGGATGCGAGCGACGCCGAGTTTGGCCTCATGATGTCCGGTTCCAGGGGGCTGACCAAGAACGCAGACCTTGAGCCTGTTCATTAGGGGGAATAGAAAATGAGCGATTCTACAGTGAAAGCGGACTTGTCCTATCACCTGAAATCCGCACTCAGCGGTGTCGGGATCCCCACAATCATCATCGCCTTGTTTTGGGTCTTAACGCTCTTTGGCGGTCATTTCGTCGGGATTTCCATCCAGTCTCTCTTGAGCGATACACTTAAACGCGCGGGCATGAATGCCGTGCTGGTCTTGGCCATGGTTCCTGCGATACAGTCCGGAACAGGTCCCAACTTCGCCCTGCCCATCGGTATCGAATGCGGCTTGTTCGCGATGGTCTGCTCGATCGAAATGGGCCTCATGGGCGTTCCGTGGCTGTTGTGCTCGGCCGCGCTATGCATCCCTCTCGCCGTCATCTCGGGATACGCCTATGGGAAGCTGCTCAACGCTGTCAAGGGCTCGGAAATGACCATCGCCACGTATACCGGATTTTCCGTAACGGCGCTCTTGGCTCTTGCCTGGCTCACTCTCCCCTTCACCAACCCCAAAATGGGCTGGATGATGGGCACGGGTCTGCGGGAGACGATTCAACTCGATGCGGTCGGCGCCGCACAAATCCTAAACAACTTCATGATGTTTTCAATAGGAGGCGTCGACGTCCCCACCGGACTCTTCCTGGTTTTTGGGGTTCTTGCGTTGCTGGTCTGGCTGTTCTTTCGGTCGAAGATGGGAATCGCCATCTCGGCGGGCGGCATCAACCCGAAGTTCGCCCTGGCTGCAGGACTGAATATCGACCGCAACAGAATATGGGCCAACGTCCTCTCCACTGTCTTGGGAGCGCTCGGGATCATCATCTACTCGCAGAGCTTCGGGTACGCTCAGCTTTACACGGCACCGTTGCTGATGGCCTTCCCGGCGGTCGCCGCGATTCTCGTGGGGGGCGCGTCGGCTTCCCGGGCGAACGTCTCGAACGTGGTGATCGGCGTCTTTCTTCTTCAGGGACTATTTACGACCTCGCTGCCCGTGACCAATGAGCTTTTCAGAGGGACGGACCTGTCGGAGATCATGAGAATGGTCGTTCAGAACGGAATCATTCTCTACGCCCTGACGCAGGTCAAGAGGGGGGGCTAGGGAAGATGATGACAGATGCGAACAACATGCTCGACGCGAAAAATGCACACGAGCTGAACAAAAACTCCGGCCTCAAGGCGATCGGATCGTGGGCACTTGAGTATATCGTCACGATCATATTCGTCCTCTTCGTCCTACTCGGCTTCGCGGTCTCCAAGGACGTCTCGCTGAACTACTTCTTCTCGGAGTTGAACAGCAGGGTGTTCCGGAACGCATTTCTGGTGCTGTCGCTGATCATCCCCGTTCTGGCCGGTCTCGGGCTCAACTTCGGGATTGTCATCGGGGCGATGTCCGGGCAGACGGCAGTCGCGATCGCTCGTTACTACGGGTTGGGCGGCGTGAGCGCGCTACTGCTTTGCAGCGTGATGTCGTTTTTCTTCGCCGGTTTGTGTGGATATTTTACGGGCAAGCTCTACAACAAGACACGCGGACAGGAAATGATCGCGAGCCTGATCGTCGGATATTTCGCCAACGGAATCTATCAGTTCCTCTTCCTGTTCGTCGTTGGCGTCATCATTAAAGTCCCCGCGACACACCCAATGATCAAGCCCGACGGCATCGGAATCAGAATGACCGTCGACCTCATGCCGGTCAATAAGGGCGGATTGAAGTACGCACTCGACAACGTGTACAAAATTCCGTTCATGCACGCCCTGCTCATTTTGGCGCTCGCAATCCTGCTGGTGCTGGCGATCCGGTACTGGCAGAACATACGCAGAGGACATGCACATAAGAATCGCCCGATGACTTTTGCTTTCAACATCCTTATGTGCCTGGTAATCGCCGGTATTTCGGCTCACGCGATCATAACGAAGTCGAGCCTTATGATGATTCCCAAGGTTCCGGTGGTCACCGGACTTCTGATCATCGGCCTCTGTTTCTTTACCGAGTGGATCATGAAGACGAAGCTCGGGCAGGATTTTCGTTCGGTGGGACAGAGCCAGCACATTGCTGAGGTTTCGGGCATCAACGTCGACAGGACGAGAATCATCGCCACCATGATCTCCACCATCCTCGCGTCGTGGGGGCAGTTGATCTATCTTCAGAACATGGGCACCCTGAACACCTACAACGCGCACACGCAGATCGGGCTCTTCTCGGTCGCGGCACTGCTCGTGGGCGGGGCCTCCACGTCGAGGGCCAGCATCAAGAATGCCCTGTTCGGCACCATCCTCTTCAACGCGATGTTCATTATGTCGCCGGAAATTGGAAAATCGCTCTTTGGCCAACCGGCTTTGGGTGAGTATTTCAGGACGTTCATGGTCTACGGCGTCATCGGGCTCGCGTTGGGACTTTACGTCTGGAAGGCCAACAAGAAAAATAAAATCGTGATAGAGTGACACGAGTGAAAGAATTGAGGTCAGCGAGGCTTTCGCCCCCTCACTGGTGTGAACAGAGCCCGCAGCCGATTTTTTCACGAAACGCGGGCGTTTTCTTCTTGACAGGCGTAAAAAATATGCTAGGATACTTTCCGTTAGGCGTTTTCGCCTATCTGTATTCCTCGGTGGCGCAATCGGCAGCGCGGGTGGCTGTTAACCACTAGGTTCGAGGTTCGAGTCCTCGCCGAGGAGCCAGTCGACACAAGCGGTGATCGGGTTGCCCGGTCACCGCTTTTCTTGTCATCGTCACACGATGATGCTATCATTGGCAATCGCAGAAGAGTTACAATATAGGAGGTCAGTTCATGTCCGCAGACCAGTCAAAAAAATCGTCGAATGACTACAAAAACACCCTGTTCCTCCCGCAGACCGATTTCCCGATGCGCGCGAATCTCGCAAAACGCGAACCCGGGTTCCTCGATTTCTGGGCGGAGAAGCAGGTCTATTCGAAGTTGGTCGCAGGCCGGCATGACCGTCCCGCGTTCGTACTTCACGACGGCCCCCCCTACGCGAATGCCAACATCCACATCGGGCACGCCCTCAATAAAATTCTCAAGGACATCATCGTCCGCTACAAGTGGGAGCGCGGATACTTCGCTCCCTACATTCCCGGCTTCGACACGCACGGGATGCCCATCGAGCACAAGGTTCTGAAGGACGCCGGCATCACCGTCGACACCATCAACCCCGTCGAACTGCGCAAGAAGTGCGAGGAGCACGCGCGCAAATACGTCAAGGTCCAGACGGACGAGTTCATACGCCTGGGCGTTATGGGCAACTGGGAAAAACCGTACATCACGCTGACCAGCGACTACGAGGCGGCGCAGATGGAGCTCTTCGCCGAGATGGTCGAGAACGACCTCGTCTACCGCGGGCGCAAGTCGATCTTCTGGTGCATCGACTGCGAGACGGCGCTGGCGGCGGCCGAGATCGAGTACGAGGACGAGACCTCGCCCTCCATCTACGTCTCCTATCCCTTCCCCGAGGCAGCCGAAAAGTTCTCGCACCTGAAGGACATGGACGTGAACGTCATCATCTGGACGACGACGCCGTGGACGCTCCCCGCGTCGCTCGCAATCGCCATTCACCCCGAGTTCGATTATTCATTCTACGAGGCGAACGGCAAGGTTTACATGATCGCGAGCGCGATGAAGGAGGAGGTCGAACGCGTCACGGGACTCACGTTCGGCTCGGAAATCATGCGCGTCAAGGGCAAGGCGCTCGAGTGCATGAAGGCGATCCACCCCTTCTACGACAGGCGGATCATCGTGGTTCTGGCGGATTACGTCACGCTCGACAGCGGCACTGGCTGCGTCCACACGGCCCCGGGCCACGGCGTGGAGGACTTCGAGACCGGCGTCCGCTACGGACTGGACATCTACAACCCCGTCGACCCGAAGGGCTATTTTTATAAGGACACCGAACTCGTCGGCGCTCTTTCGCTCGAGGAGGCGGAGAAGGTCATCTTCAAGACGCTGACCGAGAACGGCAGGCTGATGGGCAAGGTGAAGCTGACGCACTCCTACCCGCACTGCTGGCGCTGCAAGAAGCCCGTCATCTTCCGCGCGACAGACCAGTGGTTCGTCTCCGTCTCGAAGTTCCGCGACCGCGCGATGGCGTGCATCGACAACGAGGTCGAGTGGATCCCGGCTTGGGGCAAGGACCGCATCTCAAACATGGTCCGGGACCGTTCCGACTGGTGCATCAGCCGCCAGCGTATTTGGGGCGTGCCCATTCCGGCATTCTACTGTAAGGACTGCGGGCAGGTCATCCTCACCGCCGACCGCATCCGCTCCGTTGCAAAGAAGGTCAAGGATAAGGGCAGCAACTACTGGTGGGAGGCGACGCCGGAGGAACTCCTGGGCGACGACAACCTCGCCATCTGCCCTGCCTGCGGATCTCACAACATCGAAAAGGAAAAGGACATCATGGACGTCTGGTTCGACTCCGGATGCAGCCACAAGGCCGTGCTCGAGAACAGCGAGAAGTGGCCCGAACTGCACGCCCCCTGCGAACTATACCTCGAGGGGAGCGACCAGCACAGAGGCTGGTTCCAGTCGTCGCTCCTGACCTCGGTCGCGACGAGGGACCGCGCGCCTTACAAAAGGGTATTGACACACGGCTTCACCATCGACGAGAAGGGACGCAAGATGTCCAAGTCGATGGGCAACGCCATCTCCCCACAGGAGGTCGTCGAAAAATACGGCGCGGACATCCTGCGTATGTGGGTCGCCTCGACCGATTACCGGGGCGATGTCAGTATCTCGCAGACGATCATTGCAAACCTCTCCGAGTCGTACCGCAGAATCCGCAACACCGCGCGCTTCCTGCTGGCGAACCTGAGCGGCTTCGACCCCGCACGCGACGTCGTCCCGCACGAAAAGCTGACGCAGATCGACCAGTACGTGCTGCTCAAGCTGGCGCGCCTCGTCGAACGCAATACGACGAGCTTCGACGAGTACGAGTTCCATCTGCCGATGTCGAAAATTCATCAATTCTGCGACAACGAGCTGTCGTCGTTCTACATCGACATCTCCAAGGACAAACTCTACGCGGATCGGGCGGACGCGCACGAACGCCGTTGCGCCCGCTCCGTCATGTGGGAGGTCTTGAACACGCTCGTCCGCATGATCGCACCGGTGCTCTCCTTCACGGCGGAGGAGATCTGGCAGGAGATGCGGAAGATGGACGCCTCCCGTCCCGAGAGCGTCCACTACGCCGCCTGGCCCGAACCGGACGCGAGCGGCCTAGACGACGCCGTCCTGGCCCGCTGGGACAAGGTGCTCGAAGCACGGGGCGCCGTGAGCCGTGCGCTCGAAATCGCCCGCTCGCAGGGCATCATCGGACACGCGCTCGACGCATCCGTCTGGATGATGCCGGGTGAGCATTACGAGGACCTCGGCACGCATCTGACCGGTGCGGATTGGGAGACGATCTCGATCGTCTCAAAATTCGCCGTTGTGGATGCGGAACAGTCTGCCGACATCGTCCACACGGACGAGACGACCGGCATCGTCGTCGGCGTCTCCAAAAACCCCGACCCCAAGTGCCCGCGCTGCTGGAAACATCGCCCGGAAGTCGCACCGGAGGGCGAACACGAGGTCTGCGATCGCTGTGCCGAAGTCCTTCGGACGCTTCCCAAACCCGAATAGCACATACGAAGAAAAAAAAGTCGAGGCAGAGGCGAACACCGCCCCTGCCTCGACTTTATATGTTCTGGAGGTCTCCCCCGACCTCGCCGCGCACCGTCTCGACTTCGCCGTTTCACGCACACTCGGTATCAGTCGAAACTACTCGCAGTATCTCATACGAAACAGCCACGTCCGTTCGTGCACGGGCAGACGCGTCAAACCGTCCATCAAGCTGGAATCCGGCGAGACGTTCGAGATCGACATCCCGCCGCCGGAAAAGCTCGACCTCGAACCGGAGGACGTCGCCTTCGGCGTCGTCTATGCCGACGAGGACGTCATCGTCGTCGACAAACCCGCGGGGCTCGTTGTGCATCCAGCACCGGGGCATTGGCGGGGCACGCTCGTCCACGGTCTCCTCTATCGATTTCCGGAACTCGGCAACCTGAACGGCGTCGAGCGCCCCGGTATCGTCCATCGCCTCGACGCGACGACGTCGGGCCTCATGGTCGTCGCGCGCAATGGCCTCGCGCAGGAAAAATTGTGGAGCGACTTCAAATCGCGGCGCGTCGAAAAAACCTACCTTGCCCTCTGCCACGGCACGCCGAAAAAAAATGCCGCCCGCATCGACATGCCGATCGCGCGAGACCCCATCCACCGTCAACGCATGGCGGTCGTGGAAGATGGACGCGAGGCCATGACGGACTATACGGTGTTATGGAATCTGTCCGGCCAAGACAGCCGGGGGAAATTTTCGTTCGTCCGCTGCGAATTGCACACCGGCCGCACGCACCAGATCCGCGTACATATGCGGGCGATCGGCTGCCCGCTCGTCGGCGACGCACTCTATGCGCCGTCGAACGAATCGCCGTTCGATCCGCCTCGCGTCTTCCTGCACGCGTGGAAATTGTCCTTCCGCCACCCGAGGGACGGAAGGGTTTTCGGCTTCCGAAGCGCGATGCCCCCCGAGCTGACTGCCGTCCTCCGCGACCTGCGCCACCCAGGTCGCGTCTGATCCGACCCGTTCATCGACGTTCAACCGGCAACGCGCTCTTACGGAGCAATTTTTGTAATGCCATTCATCAAAAAAACAACTCGCCCCACAAATTTGTGCGGATATTATATAATTGACCTGCGGACATAAATTATTTTTATTGTGGGGGATTGCCATGACATACGTAACCGATTCGATCCGCGATCTTCACGACAGAAAAAGAGAGGCGGGAGCGCGCCACAGCACTGCATGAAAAGCATCCGGGTCAAACTCATCCTCCCTTTTTTGCTGGGCACGCTCCTCCTCGCCATTCTGCTTTCGTGGTACACGTACGACTCCACGACGCAGTCGATGCAGGGGGCCGCGATCACGATCGCAGAGGCAAAAACGGACCAGGTCGCGTCATCCATGGCCTTGCTCTTTCGCTCTCTCTCGTCGACGATCCAAAACGTCGTCGTCGATCCACATGTCGTGTCGTTTTTTTCCGTCGAGGACGAACACGCGACCAGCGACCACGCAGCCGGAGAATGGATGGAAATTCTGGCCCAAGGCAACGACTATTACCGGGACATCTACCTGGTCGACGCGTCGGGCAACTGCCTCGCCTCGAACAACCGCGATCTGATCGGAAGGAATTTTCGATACGAGCCGTTCGTCATCAACGCGCTGGAGGGCATGTTCACGCTCGAGGGGTTCGCCGTCGACCGGGACACGAAAAGGCTGGCGGTCGTCGTCGCGGGCCCCGTCGACGCGAATAACGAAGTCGCGGGCGCGATGATCATCACTTGCCACCTTCCGCAAATCGCCACGGACGAGGAAGCGGACGAGATGATCTTTACGGCGCTCCTCCGACCGGACGGCCTCTTTGCCCTGCACAGGGACGAAACGGTCATGGGCAACGAGGAGACGGCGAACCCGGCGCTCTACCGCGACCTCCAATCCGTCGGTCGGGAGGGCGGCCCCGTGGGCTATCGCATGCAGGGACGCGAGTACGTCGGCTACGCGAAGCTCGAACCATTCAGCCGCTGGCTGATCGTCTCGAGCGGCTCCGAGAACGACGTCTTCCACTCCGCGAGAAAAGTGCGCGTCACCGTGCTCGGCATCAGCATGGCCGTGCTCGTCCTTGTCTCGCTGATCGTCATACGTTTCGCGAACGGCATCCTGGACACCCTCCTCTCCCTCATCGACTACGCGAAGCGCGTGTCGGAGGGCGACGTCGACCTGAAGCTGCAGGCAACGACGAGAGGCGACGAGCTCGGAGTCCTGCACAATTCGCTCGAGCGTCTCGTGAATACCCTCCAGACCATGATTTTCAAGACGCAGGAGGTCAGCAGGATGAAGGGCGAATTTCTGGCGAACATGAGCCACGAGATCCGCACGCCGATCAACGCCGTCATGGGCATGGCACACCTGGCGCTCCGCGACACCGAGATGGACGGCAAACAGCGCAACTACCTCGAAAACATCCAAACCGCCGCCCGCTCGCTCCTGGGTGTCATCAACGACATTCTGGACATCTCGAAGATCGAGGCGGGCAAGCTCGCCCTCGAGCAGGTCTCGTTCAGCATCCGGCGGTTGTTGCGCGACACGCAGACGATTCACAAGATCAACGCGGATGCGAAATCCCTCTCCTTCGAGGTGGACATCGCACCGGAAGTTCCCGACGAGTTGACCGGCGACCCGCTGCGGCTCGGGCAGATCCTGAACAACATCATCTCGAACGCCGTCAAGTTCACCCAGCAGGGCGGCATCTCGATCCGCTGTCGACTGCACGAGCGCGAAGGCAACCTCGCCCACGTCGAAATCGACGTCTCGGACACGGGCATCGGGATCAGCAGCGAGAGCATGGACAAGCTCTTCCAACCCTTCACACAGGCGGACGCCTCGATCACGAGGCAGTTCGGCGGCACCGGCCTCGGCCTCGCCATCAGCAAGTCGCTTCTGGAACTGATGGGCGGCTCGCTCGGCATCGTCAGCGAGCCGGGAAGGGGCAGCACCTTCACGATGAAGCTGCCGCTCTGGCTATCCGAAACGGAATCCCAAGAGAGCGAGGCGGGGGCGCCGAGCGTGGACGACTTTGCCCGCCTCGAGCTTCGGGGCCGCGTCGTCCTCATCGTCGAGGACAACCTGATCAACCAGACGATCCTCGAGGAGCTGATCGCGCCGAGCTCGGCGACAATCCTGCTCGCCGACAACGGCCAGGAGGCGCTCGATGTCGTGAAATCCAAACACGTCGACCTCGTCTTCATGGACATGCAAATGCCCGTCATGGGCGGGTTGCAGGCGACGAAGGAAATTCGGCAGATACTCGGCATGGAGGACCTCCCCATCGTGGCCGTCACTGCCAACGCGATGCAGGAGGAACGGGAGCACGCATTTGCGAGCGGCATGAACGATTACATCACGAAACCGATCGAGATCCGCCAGCTCTACGACATGTTGAAAAAGTGGCTGAAAAAAGACTGAGCGCGGGCTACTCCGCCTCGCATACCGGCTCGGATACCTCCGGCCACAGCGCGGGATCTGCGACGACCGTCGAAAATTCGCGATAGGTCACATGCGCGCCACCCCCGCCGGGAATCGGACGCACGTACTTTCGCTCCGTGAAATCCACCCGAACGGGACCGCCCTTCCCCGCTTTGCTGTAGCGCGCCGCGCAGATCGCCGCGATTTCGACGGCCCGGTCGTACGCCGCTTCGTCTGACATGTGACCGAAACGCAGGATGACGTGCGCACCGGGGATATCCTTTGCGTGCAGCCACAGGTCGTCCGGCCGTGCAAGTCTAAATGTCACATAGTGGTTGCCCTTCGCGGACAGTCCCCAGAAAATAGACGCGCCAAGCTCGTCGAGTTCCAGCCGCCGGTGCGGCGGCAGGGACTCGGCATTTTTTTTGCGCTTCGGCCGCTCCTTTTTCTGCGCACGCTCCATCTCGGACGCCATTGCGATCAGCGTCGCAACGTCGTCGTGACAGTCGAGCAACGCCGCCTGTTCGGCGATTTCCTCGCGCTCCAACAGGAGTTTCGGCAATATTTTTTTTGCGCGGTCCGCCGCCGCGCGTTTCTTCTTGTACTTCGTGAAATAACGCTCGGCGTTCCCCGCCGCATCCAGCGCGGGATCGAGACGGACGAGGCGGCGCGACTCCCCTGCCTCCGTCCACTCCGTCAGCTCCGCCTCGGCCGCCCGGGGAGGAATCGCCCAGGCGTTGGCCAGAATCAGCCTGCCCGTCTCCATCAGGCGCTCCGCTGCGTCCTCGTCGCGCACAAGGCCCTCGCACTCTTCGATTTTTTTTGCGTTGAGCGACGCCGCGCGGGCGAGGTCGGAGGAAATTTTTTTGCGCAGCCGATCGAGGTGCCTGCGGATCAACGGAACGACGACGACGCTTCGCGCCGCCTCGAGCGGCGAGCGCACGCCAAGCGCATCCGCGCCCCGCAAGAGCGTCGGATACGCCGTGACGTAATGTCCAAGCGCCTGATAAACGACCTCGCCCTCGTTCGTTCGGAAGAATGTAATGCCATCCAGGGACTGCGCATCGCCCTTTTTCAGCGCGTTCAACAAGGGTTTGCCAAGGCCGAGCAGCCGGTCGAGCTGCGAAGCCGTCCCCGGCGACGAGGGATCGAACGCATCGAGCGACACTCCCTCGATGGCGGGCGGTGCGACGTATGCCGAGCCGGGGAGAATCGAACGATAGCGGTTCACATCGGGGTGGATGTGTTTGGCCGCTTCGACGACGCAGCCGTCCTCGTCCAGAAGCACGGCGTTGCTGTAGCGCCCCGACGCCTCCAGAACGAGGGTGCGCGTCTGATGGACCCCCGCGCCAACCGGCCTGCGAAATTCGATCCGCATCGCGCGGTCGCGCGACGGCGCGTGCGCGCAAACGATCTCCGCACCGACCAGATGAGACTTCAACGCATCCAGAATCGGCGGCCGATGGCTCGCAACGAGCGCGAGCTCGCGCACTTCGCCCGGTGTCGCCGAACAAAGCCCGTACCACTCCGCGTCCCACGAAAAAAACAGCGCCCGGTCGCGGGAAAAAGACAACGCCAACCAGACGTCGCAGGCCTCGACCTTGCGGACGCGATGCGCAGCAAAACACACCGTGATCTCCGACGACTGAAGCGCAACAAGTTCCGGTCCCAGCGGCAACGACAACACCCCTCCCGCGAATATTCTCAAAGCACTCGCGATAACGTATCAGAAAAAAAAACCGCTGGCAAGCTTGACAACCCCGCCACGCGTGATAGAATATTCGTCGCGTCATCAATTGGGGCTGTAGCGCAGTTGGGAGCGCGCTTCCCTCGCACGGAAGAGGCCGTGGGTTCGAATCCCATCAGCTCCACCAGGCAATATCAAGGGCTCAGACGATTTCGTCCGAGCCTTTTTAAATCGCCACCCTCCAAATACCCTCCAACTTCGTTTTTGCCCTCGTTTGAAAAATCAACCGCAACTGAAAAATATTCATAACTTGGTTACTCGTTTCATTCGACACACAGGATCATTCTGAATGAGAATTTTCTTTCACGCTCATTTTTCATGGAGCACCTGCCTTCGATCCTTTGAATAGTCATACTCCTGTGCCGTTGTTTCGTATAGGTCGCGCCCCGAGAGCCACTTATCCAATTCCTCAACCGGGTATCGAATCGTGCGGGCGGTATCTCTTGTGTACCTTGGCCCACACTGTTGTCCATTGCGCTTTCCATCTTTTCTGCATCGACGTAAAAACGATTTCGACTTGCCAATATACTTGGCTGCTTCTTCTTCTGTCAATTCTTTTTTGTACAGCAGCAACTCTTGAACAACTTCAGCAGACTCTTCATCCCCCAAGAGTTTAGAGCGAATTTCACAGATAAAACTCTCAAGTTCTTCATGTGAGCTACTAATCGGTATTTCACCAAATACTTTTAACTGACCTTTTTCGATGAACACATCTACCAGCAAAGGCATCAACATTCACCACCTTAAACTACCTGGGCTGATGAGCAACAACAACGGTGGCCAAAATCTAGCGCAACCGCTACACGAGCTATTTCCATTCCTTCTCAAGCAAAGCGAGTTTTGCCAACCTCTTAGCCTCAACAAGTCTTATACTCGCGCCCGCCATCTTTTCCCGTAGCTTGCGCTCTGGGATGAACGATTCGTCGTAGAGAACCTTGTGACTCGGGCATCGAATACGAGATGCCGCTCAAATCCTTCGACGCTCAACAGCACGAGCCCGATCCTGTCTTGCGATATCCTCTCGACATCGCAAAGCATGTAGTCGTCAAATCCTTCCAGTTCTGCAAAAAACTCGCAGTTCGACACTATATCCAGAACCAGCTTCGGTGTGGCATGAGCCGGTGCGGCCATAGGGACGTCGACCCGACATGGCGCTTGGGCTGGCCGCCGCAGAAACCGATTCTCGACACACATGTGCGCTTTGTGGGAGATCCGGTTGCCTTCGTCGCCGCCGACACGGTTGAAATTGCCGACGCGGCCATCGAGCTGATTAAGGTCGAATACGAGGTGCTGAGCGCCGCCTTTAACGGCTGGGATTCCATTCAGGACGATGCCGAACAGCTCTACCCCGGGCTCTTCGATCACAACGAGGTCACACCGGGCTTTCCCTTCTTCCAGCCTGACGGCCCGCACTGGCATGTGGAGCGCGGCGATGTCGAGGCCGGTTTCAAGGAGTGCGAATACATCGTGGAGGATCGCGCGGAGTACAACAAGATGCCGAACCCCATGGCCCCGGAGCCGCCCGGCGTAATCGTGCGCTGGGACGGAAAGCTGGATTTCAAAATATGGGCAACCTCGCAGGGTGCCTTTATCTGCAAGCTGTTCGCCAAGTTCGGTCTGCCGGAAGAGGCGAATGTCAAAGTGGAGACCTTCAATGTTGGCGGCAGCTACGGCAACAAGCAGTCGATGTCCGGTCAGGTTATGTGCGGCATCGTCCTCTCGATGGCGACCAGCCGCCCGGTCAAGGTATTTCTCACGAAGGCCGAGCAGTTGCTATGCTTTGAAAACAGGCTTGGCAGTCAGGTAGAGGCCAAGATCGGCATGGATAAGGACGGCATCGTGCGTTCCGTCAAGGGCAAGTGGGTCGTGGACACCGGCTCTTTCAGCAATGCTACACAGGGTCAGGTCGGCGTCGGGCTCGGCGAAGCGCAGATCATCATGGCCAAGTGCCACAACTGGGATATGGACTCGCAGTTGATCGCCACAAACCGCACCCCGGCTGGTATCGCCAGAGGGTACGGCGGCATGGAGCTGAACGCCTGCCTGAACCTCCTGATGTGACGCGCTATGGAGGCGGGCGGTTTCGACCCGGTTGAGACCTATAAGAAAAATTACATTCAGGACGGCGACCGTTTTATCTGGCGCGACGGACGTCTCTGGAAAGCGCACACCATGGATTTCGTGAAGGCCATCCAGGCCGCCGCCGACAAATTCGGCTGGAAAGACGCATGGAAGGGCTGGGGCAAACCGACATGGGTGTCGGAGGACGGCAAACGCGCCCGTGGTGTTGGCTGCGCCATCATCGGCAACGCGGACGCCGGCGAGGATCAGAACGAGGCCTATGTTCGCGTCACACCCGACATCAACGGCGGTGAGTCGCAGGTCACCATCATCATGGACGTGACCGAGAGCGGTATGGGGCAGCGTGCGGCGCTTTGCAAGATGGTCGCGGAAATTCTGAACGTCCCGTACGAGCGCGTGCAGTTGACTACGCCCGGTACAGGCGAACACAACCCATCCGCGTTCGGTCTCTGCGGCTCGCGCGGAACGATCACCTACGGCAGGCCGGTTTGCGACGCCGCCGAGGACGTGCGCAGGCAGTTGTTCGAGCTGGCAGTGCCGCATCTGCATGTGCCAGCCTCCACCATGGAGCTGGTCGATTTCGGCGTGCGCTCCAAGCACCGCCCCGAAATCAGCGTGAACTGGAAAAAGCTCGTTCCGCACGACCTCTCCATCACCGGTTACGGACGGCACATGGAGACGTTCGGAAGCCCGAGCATGTGCATCATATTTTTGGAGGCCGAGGTCGATCTGGAGACCGGCAAATCGGATGTGGTACGGATACTCAGCGGAACCGACGTAGGGCAGATCATCGATCCGGCCGCCCTCGAAATGCAGCTTCACGCCGGTATCGGTTCATCAAGCATGGACTCCGCCCTGTTCGAGGAAAATATCGTCGATCCCGCCACCGGGCGCACTATGACCTACAACATGATCGAATACAAGTGGCGGCCCTTCAATCAGTTCCCCAAGTTCGATACCTCCATTCTGGAATCGCATTTCGACACATTCCAGTTCAAGGCGGTCGGCGTCGCGGAAATTACGGGGGCGGCTATGGCACCTGCCGTCATGCAGGCCATCTCCAACGCCATCGGGGCTCACGTTTCGCAGTATCCCGCGACGCCCAATGTCGTTCTGAAGGCGCTCGGCAAACTGTAAGGAGGAGACGAGATGAAACATTTCGAATACGCGCGAGTCGCAAGTTACGAAGAAGCGTCGGCAATACTGACGACCACGGAT
Source organism: Synergistaceae bacterium OttesenSCG-928-I11 (assembly GCA_030266365.1). Classification (GTDB taxonomy): domain Bacteria; phylum Synergistota; class Synergistia; order Synergistales; family Synergistaceae; genus JAJDHV01. The sequence continues at coordinate 40,698 of JAJDHV010000006.1, forward strand.
GAGAGCAGGGTCATCGCGGGCGGCACCGACCTGCTCGGAGCCCTGAAGGACGATATTCTCGCCGAATATCCCAGGCAGTTGGTCGATATCAAACGCATTCCAGAAGCATCCGGCATATCGGTTAAGGACGACAAGCTCCGCATCGGCGCGGCGACCACGCTCAAAGACGTCGCAGAGTCCTCGGCTGTGCTCAAATACGCACCCATACTCGCGGAGGCCGCGAAAACGGTGGCGACGCCGCTGATTCGCAACGTCGGCACACTCGGCGGCAATATCTGTCAGGACGTCCGCTGCTGGTTCTATCGCTACCCACACGAGGTCGGGGGCCGTCTGCACTGCGCCCGCAAGGGGGGCGACACCTGCTACGCATTGCAGGGCGACAACCGCTATCACTCGATCTTCGGCGGCATGAAAGCGCACGCAACGCCCTGCACGAAAAAATGTCCGGCGGGCACCGATATCCCCGCCTACATGGAGCAGCTCCGCAAGGGCAACATCGCGGGAGCGGCTGCGATCATCATGCAGGTCAACCCCATACCGATGATCACCTCCCGCGTCTGCGCCCACTTCTGTCAGGACGAGTGCAACAGGCTTTGCAACGACGAGAGCGTCGCCATATCCAACGTCGAGCGCTCGGTCGGCGACTACATACTTGAACATTGCGACGACTTCTATAAAGTACCGGAGACTTCGACCGGCAAGTCGGTCGCAATCGTCGGTTCGGGGCCGTCGGGGCTTGCCGCTGCCTTCTTCCTGCGGCAGGCTGGCAACGACGTCACAGTCTACGACAGCAAGCAAGAAGCGGGAGGCATGCTTATGTACGCGATTCCCGCCTATCGACTCCCCAAGGAGATCGTGCGCAAGCTGACCCGCGCGCTCGCTGGAATGGGTATCAAATTCGTCTGCGGCACACAGGTCGGCAAGGACGTCGAGGCTGCGAAGCTGGAGAAGGACTTTGACAGCGTGTACTACGCCACCGGTGCCTGGAAACGCCGCGTCATCGGTCTCTCCGGCGAAGAACTGACCACGTTCGGACTCGACTTTTTGATCGAGGTCAACCAGTGGATGAAGGGAAAGGTCGGCACCGAGGTTTTGGTAACAGGCGGCGGAAACGTCGCGATGGACGTGGCGATCACCGCAAAGCGCCTCGGCGCGAAAAAGGTCACGCTGGCTTGCGTCGAACCCCGCGATTTGATGCCCGCGAGCAAGGAGGAGGTCGCCCGCGCCGAGGAGGAGGGGATACTCGTCATGCCGTCGTGGGGCCTTTCGAAGGTCGTGGAGAAGGACGGTGCCGTAAAGGGCATGGAGTTGAAACGATGCGTCAGCGTCTACGACGAAAAGGGCCGCTTCTCCCCGCAGTACGACGAAGGAGAGAAGATCGTAGTAAACGCCGATTCGATCATGATGGCAGTCGGACAGTTGGTGGATCTTTCGTTCCTCGATGAAAAATATAAGATGCAGTTGAACCAGCGGGGCCTGATAGACGTCTCCGAGGATTCGCAGATGACCTCGCGCCCCGGAATCTTCGCCGGCGGCGACGCGACGATAGGCCCGGCAACGGTCGTACAGGCCGTGGCGCACGGACACAACGCTGCGCGAGGCATGAACCGCTTCCTGAACGTTCCCGAGCACGTCTGCAACGGCATGAAAAAGAGCGGAGAGACATTCCTTACGTTCGACCCGGCAGCCGCGGTGAAAAAAGATGCGGCACGGTTGAAAGAACTCCCCGCAGCCGAGCACAACATCGAGCGCGAGGACGCTTTTTCGCTGACGCCCGAGCAAACGCTGGAAGAGGCCGGACGCTGCCTCAACTGCGGCTGCTATGCGGTGGATCCATCCGACACCGCTCCTACGCTCGTAGCACTCGGTGCCATAATCGTCACGAACAAACGCGAGATACCTGCGAGCGAATTTTTCTGCGAAAAACTCAAGGCCGACGAGCGTCTGCAACCCGGCGAAATCGTCACGCGCATAGACATCCCTATCGTCGAAGGGGCCGTAATGCACTACGACAAATTCCGTCTGCGCGACTCCGTAGACTTCGCCATAGTCAGCGTGTCGTCGCTCTTCAGCGCGAAGGGCGGCAAGATGCAGGGCGCGAAGATCGTGCTGGGCGGCGTCGCCCCCATACCGATCCACGCGAAAGAGGCAGAGGGCTTCCTGATTGGCAAGGAAATTAACGAGGAAAACGCGGAACGCGCGGCGGAAATCGCGCTACAGGGCGCGTTTCCCATGAGCTGCAACGAATACAAGCTCGTAGAAGCGAAGGTCGCGATCAAGCGCGCGATTCTGCGCGTGGCTTAGGCCCGATATCCCGGCGTACAGAGGTGAAAAGAGATGCATAGAGTGAACTTGGAAATGGGAAACGCACCGGTGGCCGTCGTGCGCGGAGGGGGCGACATCGCGACCGGCGTCGTGCAGAAGCTCTGGCACGCCGGGTTTCAGGTCGCCATATTGGAAATCGCCCGACCGCTCGTCATCCGCACGACTGTGGCCCTCTGCACCGCCGTCACGAACGGGGTCGCCCGCGTAGAGGACATGACCGCGCGGCGCGTTGCGTCGCCTGCGGCATGTCAGGAGGTTTGGCAAGACGGAGAGATACCGATCCTGGTCGATCCGACCTGCTCCTTTTTGCCCGGTTTGCAACCGTCGTTGCTCGTTGACGCCATCATCGCCAAAAAAAACCTCGGTACACACCGAGGCATGGCCCCGGTCATGATCGCGCTGGGCCCCGGCTTCTCCGCACCGGAGGACGTGGACGCCGTGATCGAGACGATGAGGGGGCACGACCTGGGGCGCGTGATCCTTGAGGGACGCGCGCTCCCCAACACAGGCATACCGGGCGAGATCGGGGGCAAGAGCGCGGAGCGTGTCGTCCACGCGCCGGCAGCCGGCATAGTGCGGCAGAACCGTCGGATCGGCGACCGCGTCGAGAAGGGAGAGACAATCTGCCGAATCGGAGACGTCTCCGTTCCGTCGCCGCTGACAGGCACGCTGCGCGGTCTGATTTCGGAGGGGATGATGGTACCCAAGGGATTGAAATGCGCCGACGTCGATCCCCGCAGCGAGGACGAGGTGGATTGCCTCAGCGTCTCCGACAAAGCGCGAGCATTGGGAGGAGCCGTTCTGGAGGCAGCCATGTACCTGCATCGCAGAAAAAAAAGACATCCGCACTATGAACATCTGAAAATCGCCGGATAACCGCGCGTAGCTTCTCTGCGAAAGTAATCGAAGCGGCTTCTCCTTAAATGGAGAAGCCGCTTCGCGGTCAAAATGGACATGTTTCTGTTTTTGAAACAAAATATGAGAAAATATGGCAATCAATGAGGGAGGGAATCTCATGAAAACAACGAAGCTACGGTTCATTATTGCAATTCTCGCTATTTTTCTGTATTACAACATATCGCCTGCTGTCGCGAGCGAAATTTTTGCCATCACAAACGTACGTGTGTTCGACGGACATTCCTTGAGCGAACCGACTACTGTCGTGGTCGAAAACGGCCTTATATCGAACTCGAAAAACGCGTCTCGAACCATCGACGCTCACGGCGGAACGTTGCTGCCGGGATTGATCGACTCACATATGCACTTCGAGGGCGAGGAAAGCCTGCGAAACTCGGCCAGGTGGGGCGTCACGACTGTTATGGATATGGGCACGCGCAATTTGAATGGGATTCGCTCGCTGCGCGGGCAACCCGGCCTGCCGACGGTGCTGAACAGCGGCAACTCGGTCGCGCCGCGCGGCGGAGCCCACGCCGCAATGGGCTGCGCGGTCGTCTCCGACGCGAGGGAGGCAAGAGCCTATATCATTGAGCGCATCGCGGAAAAGGTCGATTACATCAAGGTGATCGCCGACTCTCCGGCGGATGGCAGAATCGTCGTGATGGATGAGGCGCTCCTGGCCGAGATGGTCGCCGTCGCCCACACGTTTGGTCGCAAGATCGTTGCGCATGTGACGCTCGATTCGTCCGTCGCGATGTGCGCGCGAACGGACGTCGACGTCGTGACGCATCTTCCGCTGGGCAGGCCGGTCGACGCTGCGCTGGCGGTCGAACTCGCCAATAAAGGAACGACGGCCATTCCGACGCTCTGCATGATGGCGTGCTTCGCCAATCGCATTCCGGCGAATTCGCCGTCCGGCATGGATTACGACAATGCCGCTGCATCTATGGCGGCTCTGCATCTAGCTGGAGTGAGACTGATTGCTGGTACGGACGCCAATTCGACGGTCTGCTCTGTGCCGCACGGCGAGTCGCTGCACAGGGAGCTGGAATTGATGGTGAACGCAGGCATGACGCTTGTGGAAGCATTGCGTGCAGCAACAATTGTCCCGGCAGAATATTTCGGTCTACGTGACCGAGGCGCAATCTCCCCCGGCCTGCGAGCCGACTTGCTGCTGATCGACGGCGACCCAACCGTCGATATTTCAGCGACTCGGAACATCAGAGGCGTTTGGATCGGCGGCGAGCAGGTTCAACTCGAAGAATAGCGACTTATCCAAAAGCAATCGCACCATTTTCTCATGACTTCTTTTCCTCAACCTCCAACATCAGCGACAGGAGTGTCCATTGATCGCGAAGGCGTTGTGCCTTGGTATTGGAAAAAGGCGAGCCCTATCGCAAGTGAGCGTGATATATGTCACATCAAAAAAAATTTTACAATGTATAATTCCTGATACTAGGGAAGGATTGTCACGATGAGCGAAGCAGCCGTTTACCGGCAACAGAGCAGTGAAATACTGAAGATATGCACCAACATCATTGGCGCGCGCGATGAATATACGCAGGGCCACTCTCACCATGTTTACGTCGTAGCGGAGGCGATTTTACAAGCTGGGAGCTATTTCATCGACAGTGAAAAACTTGCTCATGCGGCGTTGCTTCATGATATCGGGAAAATACTGGTGCCGGAAAACGTCTTGAACAAGGACGGCTCCCTCTCCGATGAAGAGTGGGCTATTATCCGGCAACACCCTGCGAATGGGTGCAGTCTACTTCAGGGTACGATGTTCGAAGATATCGGCGACTGGATTCTTTATCATCACGAACGTATCGATGGCAAAGGTTATCACGGTTTGTCCGGAGACGACATACCGCTTGCTTCCAGGATTATCGCCGTGGCGGATACCTTTTCGGCATTACGGACATACCGCGCATATCGCCCTGCAAAATCCATTCAGGATACGATTCGGATATTGAAAGAAGCAGCCGGGACACAGTTAGACGTAAATGTCGTTCAAACCCTGTTGAGTTACGATGAGGACTTTTTGGAGGCATTGGAGTGCAACTGCGAAATTTGTAAACGCCGCAAAGAAATGGAGCAAAAGAAGGCACTGTTCGAAAAAATAAATTTGCAATAGTTGCTCCAGTACCGACAACAGGAGACGTTTAATGAAAAAACCAAAAATAAAAATCGAACTGGTCGAACGGATGGGTAAGTACGGTTGTCACCGGGGACACAAGGTCGGCGAAATTTACGATTTTGACGAAGACCGTGGCAAGCTATGCCCAATGGCAATGCATGTGTTATTTCCCTACATCAATATCCTGAGGTATG
>JAJDHV010000060.1 GCA_030266365.1 Synergistaceae bacterium OttesenSCG-928-I11
CTGCGGGGGTAAATGCGCTATAGAGCGGTATATTACGCCCACAACGTGGTAAGGAGGATTCACAATGGCAGAGAAGTTCGCGGAAAAGGATCTGGCCAAGCTCGACGAGTTGCTTGCGGATCTGGGTAGCAAAAAGGGTACGCTCATACCCATTTTGCAAAAAGCACAGGACATCTTCGGTTACCTGCCAAAAGACGTTCTGATCAGGATCAGCGAGAAGGCGGGCATCCCGATCAGCCAGGTCTACGGCGTCGTGACGTTCTACGCACAGTTCCACCTCGAACCGCGCGGCCGCAACATCATCCGTTCCTGCCAGGGCACGGCATGCCACGTCCGCGGCGCGAAGGGCATCATGAAGGAACTCGTGTCCTGCCTCGGCCTCAAGGGCGAAGAGGTCACGACCGGCGACCTCCGCTTCACCCTGGAGAGCGTCGCCTGCATCGGATGCTGCGGGCTCGCCCCGGTCATCATGATCAACGACGACACCCACGGGCGCCTCGAGCCGTCCATGATCAAGGACATCCTCGAGCAGTACCGGTAATTTCAACCGAAAGAGAGGGTTTAAGAATGGCGATAAAAAGTTTGGACGATCTTCGTAAAATCAAGGAAAAGGCGAACGCCGAGTCCTCCGCGCGCCACGAAAGCGGCACGCAGGTCATCGTCGGCATGGGCACGTGCGGCATCGCTGCGGGGGCGCGCACGGTCATGACCGCCATCATGGACGAGATCGCGAAGCGCGGCCTGAAAGACGTTTCCGTCATGCAGACCGGCTGCATCGGCATGTGCCAGAAGGAACCCCTGGTGGACATCGTCCGTCCCGGCGAGGAGCGCATCACGTACGGCAACGTCAAACCGGCGGATGTCCCGCGGATCATCTCCGAGCATCTCGTAAACGGACGGATCGTCTCCGATCTGGTCGTAGCAAAGCTTTAGGAACGGGAGGAATCTGACATGGAAATGCTCGCAAGAGCGCACGTCCTCGTCTGCGGCGGAACCGGCTGCTCGTCGTCCGGGTCGAAAGTCATCATCCCCGAGCTTCAGAAAAAACTGAAGGATCGCGGCATGGAGCACGAGGTCAAGGTCGTCGAGACCGGCTGTCACGGCCTCTGCGAAATGGGACCGCTCGTCATCGTCTATCCTGAGGGCACGTTCTACGTTCGCGTGCAGCCCGAGGATGTCGACGAGATCGTCGAGACACACCTCGTCAAAGGCCGCGTCGTCGAGCGCCTGCTCTACAAAGAGCCCAAGACGCGCGAGACCGTCCCCAACTACGACGAGATCGCATTCTATAAAAAACAGCAGCGCTATGCGCTCGCCAACTGCGGACACATCAACCCCGAGTCGCTCGAAGAGTACATCGGCGCGGACGGCTATGCGGGACTCGCCAAGGCCATCTCCATGACGCCGGAGCAGGTCATCGACGAGATCAAGGCCTCCGGCCTCCGCGGACGCGGCGGCGGCGGCTTCCCCACCGGCATGAAGTGGCAGTTCACCCGCGCCGCGGTCGGCGACAAAAAATACGTCATCTGCAACGCGGACGAGGGCGACCCCGGCGCGTTCATGGACCGCTCCGTGCTCGAGGGCGACCCGCACCGCATCGTCGAGGGCATGGCGATCTGCGGATACGCGGTCGGCGCGGACGAGGGCTACATCTACTGCCGTGCGGAGTACCCGCTCGCGATCAAACGCCTGAAGGGCGCGATCGCGCAGGCGGAGGAGAACGGCCTGCTCGGACAGGGCATCCTCGGCAGCAATTTCAACTTCACCCTGCACATCAAAGAGGGCGCGGGCGCGTTCGTCTGCGGAGAAGAGACGGCGCTCATCGCGTCGATCGAGGGACGTCGCGGCATGCCGCGCCCCCGCCCGCCGTTCCCGGCGAACTCCGGCCTCTGGGGCAAACCCTCCAACATCAACAACGTCGAGACGTTCGCGAACGTACCTGCCATCATGCGCGACGGCGCGGCGCACTTCGCCTCGCTCGGCACCGAGACCAGCAAGGGCACCAAGGTCTTCGCCCTCACCGGCAAGATCAACAACACCGGTCTGGCCGAGGTCCCGATGGGAATCACGATGCGCGAGATCATCTACGACATCGGCGGCGGGATCCCCGACGGCAAGAAATTCAAGGCCGTCCAGATCGGCGGCCCGTCCGGCGGCTGTCTCCCCGAGCAGCTCCTCGACCTCGCCATCGACTACGAGTCGCTGACCAAGGCGGGCGCGATGATGGGCTCGGGCGGACTCGTCGTCATGGACGAGACGACCTGCATGGTCGACATCGCCCGCTACTTCCTGAACTTCACCCAGGACGAGTCTTGCGGCAAGTGCACCCCCTGCCGCGAGGGCACGAAGCGCATGCTTGAGATCCTGAACAACATCACGAGCGGCAACGGCAAGGAGGGCGACATCGAGAAGCTCGAGACGCTCGCGAAGTCGATCAAGGCGGGCTCGCTCTGCGCACTCGGCCAGACCGCGCCGAACCCGGTGCTCTCGACGCTCAACTTCTTCCGCGACGAGTACGAGGCGCACATCAAGGAGCACAAGTGCCCCGCGGGCGCCTGCACCGCGCTCCTGGCGTACACCATCACCGACAAGTGCCGTGGCTGCGGCCTTTGCAAGAAGGTCTGCCCGGTCGACGCGATCTCCGGCGAGATCAAGGGGATGCACGTCATCGACCAGAGCAAGTGCATCAAGTGCGGCGCGTGTCAGGAAAAGTGCCCGTTCAAGGCGATCGACAGGGGTTAAAGGAGGAGAGGGCTCAATGTCCAACGTTACCGATGTACCGACCATCAAAATGACGATCAACGGGCGCGAGATCACCGTGCCCAAGAGCTATACCGTGCTGGAGGCCGCCCGTGAGGCCGACATCGACATTCCGCACCTTTGCTACCACCCCGACCTGTCGCACGAGGGCAACTGCCGCGTTTGCGTCGTCGAGGTGCAGGGCGCGAAATCGCTCGTCGCCTCCTGCGTCTACCCGGTTTCCGACGGCATGGTCGTGCGCACCAACACACCCGCCGTCCGCGAGACCCGTAAGACCGTGGTCGAGCTGATGCTCGCCAACCACCCGGAAGACTGCCTCTTCTGCGTCAAGAACCAGCACTGCGAACTTCAGCAGATCGCGGCCGACCTCGGCATCCGCGAGGTGCGCTTCCACGGCGAAAAACGCGACAACCCGATGGACACGAGCAACCCGTCCATCGTCCGCGAGCCCAACAAGTGCATCCTCTGCACACGCTGCGTGCGCGTCTGCTCCGAGCGCCAGAGCCTCGACATCTACAGCTCCACCAACCGCGGCTTCGACAGCATCGTGCAGCCGGCGTTCGGTCAGGGCCTGGACGAAGTCGCCTGCTCGTACTGCGGCCAGTGCACCACCGTCTGCCCGACTGCGGCGCTCACCGAGAAGGACGACACGCAGGCCGTATGGGACGCGATCGCCGACCCCGACAAGCACGTCGTAGTGCAGACCGCCCCCGCGGTCCGCATTGCGCTCGGCGAAGAGTTCGGTCTCAAGTCCGGCGGCATCTTCACCGGTCAGATGGTTGCGGCTCTCCGTCGCATGGGCTTCGACAAGGTGTTCGACACGGACTTCGCGGCGGACCTCACGATCATGGAGGAGGGCTACGAGCTTCTCGGTCGCATCAAGAACGGCGGCACGCTCCCGCTCATGACGAGCTGCTCGCCCGGCTGGATCAACTTCATCCAGACCAACTACCCCGACATGCTCCCGCACCTCTCGACGGCAAAGTCGCCGCAGCAGATGTTCGGCGCGACCGTCAAGACGTACTACGCCGAGCGCGCGGGCGTCGACCCGTCGAAGATCGTCTCCGTCTCCGTCATGCCCTGCACGGCGAAAAAGTGGGAGGCATCGATGCCGAAGTTCAACGACAGCGGCTACCGCGATGTCGACATCGTCGTGACGACGCGCGAGCTCGCCCGCATGATCAAGAGCATGGGCATCGACTTCACCGACCTCCCCGAGGAGGATTTCGACGCGCCGATGGGCATCTCGACAGGAGCCGCGCAGATTTTCGGCGCGACCGGCGGCGTCATGGAAGCGGCGCTCCGCACGGCGTACGAGGTCTACACCGGCAAGACGCTTGAGAAGGTCGACTTCTGCGACGTCCGCGGCTTACAGGGAATCAAAGAGGCGTCGGTCGATCTTGGAGGCGGTGTCATCCTCAAGGTGGCGGTAGCGCACACGCTCCGCAATGCCCGCAAACTGCTCGAGAAGATGAGGGCCGGTGAAGCCGACTATCACTTCATCGAGGTTATGGCCTGCCCCGGCGGCTGTCTCGGCGGCGGCGGTCAGCCCTACCCGATCGACGACAAGGTGCGTCAGGCGCGCATGGACGCAATCTACAACGCGGACGAGAACATGAAGTTCCGCAAGTCGCACGAGAACCCCGCGATCAAGGAACTCTACGACACATGGATGGGCAAGCCGAACGGCGAACGCGCCCATCACCTCCTCCACACGCACTACAAGGCGATGGAGGGACGTTTGAAGTAAGCGTCGACAACAGAGAAATGAAAAAGACGGATCTCCGCGAGGGGGTCCGTCTTTTTTATCACCAAGCTTGCCCTAGAAATAAAAAATTTCTCCAGGGCGCTTGGCATAAGCACAGAAAAAGAGTAAACTTTAACCATATCGATGGTGTCTGCCGGTGTGACATATTGCACAACGAAATAAGGGGGAATCGCGATGTGGAAGGTGCGTTTCAGTGGGGCGCGCAGGCGAATCTGCGCAACGGCGTTGTTTTTCTTTATCTTCAATCTCTTCGAACTTTATCTGCCGCCGGGAAAAATTTTTTCTGTAATGGGACCGAAGGCCGCGACGGCGAGTGAACCGTGGGGTGGCCCAAGTGACATTGCAACGGAATTCGCGGGCGGTGACGGGTCATCGGGAGACCCATTCCAAATCGCCACGGGGGCGCAATTGGCACTGCTGGCGCAGAACGTCAACTTGGGAACCGGGACCACCCTCCACTACAAGCTTGTCGACGACATCGACTTGAATAACATGGAGTGGACACCGATCGGAACTGCTTTGTCCACTACCGCTTTCAAGGGCACGTTCGATGGCAATGGGCATACAATACGGGGGTTGAAAATTTTTTTCGGAAACGAAGGAGCCCCCTACGGCTATGACGTTGCCGGGCTGTTCGGCGTCGTCGACGGGGGAACAGTCAAGAACGTCGGCATAATCAACTGCAATATTGATATCGGTTCGAGCAATCTAGGCCTTCTTACCGTTGGAGCACTGGCTGGCATGGTAAACGACGGCATCGTTCAAAATGTTTACGTGACAGGCACAATCATGATGTATCCTTATGGGTCAAGTACAACGTCAGTTGGCGGACTCATCGGCACCGCAACGAACACAGAGATTTCACAATCGGCAGCGAATGCCTCCGTCACGGCCGGGGCAACCTCCAGTACGAGCGATCATACACCCGTAGGAGGGCTTGTCGGAGTCATGTCGTCTGGCACTCTGACGGACTCCTATGCCGCCGGGACCGTGGCCGCTTCAAGACCTTGGAATGCGTCAAACCCGATTCTTGCATATGCCGGAGGCCTGGTGGGGGCTGTTGAAGATGTTAAAATCGACCGCTGTCACGCCACAACCAGAGTATCGGCTAGTTTTAGTAACCCGAATGAACTCTCGGCAGAAAGCATCTTTGGCGGACTCGTCGGCACTGCGACGCTAGACGGAAGCGCTCATGGAATCGAAAATTCCTATGCGGCCGGAAGCGTCTCCGACACGTCGGAGGGGGGGAGTAACGGTGCAAAATTAGGCGGGCTGATCGGCGCACTGGACATCGGCAATGGCGCGACTCTAAAAAACTCTTACGCATACAACGATGGGATATATTCCCCTTCCACCCCAGGCGGCCTGATCGGGACGCTCTCAAGCAGTGGCACCTTCAACGAAAGCGACATTGCAAATTGCTATTGGCGCTCTGACTTGGCCACGGCCGGCATCGCCGATGTCGGCTCGCTGACAATCGACCAATCCACTCGGGCGAAAGGCCTGACCAAGACGGAATTCCTCAGTAGCGCCGCCTTCACCGGCTGGGGCTTCGCTGACACTTGGTGTTATACCAGCATGGACAACGGCGACCGTCCGCATCTGCAGGCATTCTTCGGCGCAGACACGAACACGCTCAATCTCGACACGATCGGTCTCTCCCGGAACCGCAACATCAGGCTCGTGCCGGGAGAATCCATAAGCGTGGATCTGGTTGCCATCCCGATGTTTTCATTGACCGACGCCTCGTTTGCCGAAGCAGAAGTGGCCACGAGCAACCTCGAATACATCATTAACAACCGCACAATCACGATTTCGGCTCCGAGCGACGCCGTGAACTGGACATATGACTACGATCTACGGCTCGCCGCCGGGGGGGCACCAAGCTACACGACCATCCCCCTCACCATCGAAGTATACGGCGGTAACCCCGCCCCCGACTATTTCACGAGCGCGGACATCCTCGCGGTTTCCGCGACAACCAACGGAGTCAAGCGCGATGCCGTATCTGAGGACGCGACAACGTGGATGCTGGAGATCGCGACAACCGACACGAGCCTTTCCTCAGTGCCTGTCAGCTTCGACATTTACGAAGGCGCAACCGTCTCACCGGACAGCCCACTCGATTTCTCCGGTGGCCCCGTGGCAGTCATTGCCACCGCACCGGACGGCGTCACACAAAAGACCTACACGCTCAAAGCCGAACAGCTCTCGAACAGCACCGCCATCTCGGGCATCACGGTCACAACCAACGCCGACAACGAGACATATTCTGTGACTGAGAACACGCCAGGCGCATGGGGGGTATCGCTCCCGAACACACGACTCGACAGCGTCTCCGTGGACATCACGCTCTCCGACGACAAAGCGACAATCAATCCCACGGACTTGAGCAACATCGACCTTTCGACTCCGCTCAGCTTCACCGTCACAGCCGAAGATGGCACTGTGGCGAGCCACACGCTCACCGCCGTCCCGCTGTCAAACGCGACTGCGCCGACCTCCATCGCCGTGTCGGCGGATGCAATTGAGCGTTCTGCCAATTCGCCGCTCGCCTCGTCACCGGACCACTACCAGCTTGTCCTGCCATATGGCACACCATTGAACGCGGTTTACTATTCCTTCACCCTTCCGCAGGGCGCGATGCTCGACGCACCGCCGGAGATGCCGCTCGACTTCTCCGCCGGGCTCCCGCAAGGCTTCCGTGTTCTCGCCGAGGACGGGATCACGAGCGCGGATTACTACCTGCTTGTCGTCAACGCCCCCTCCAACATTGCGACGGCGAACGGATTTTCCGTCACGCTTGATGGCACGGTTTATGCGGCAGAACTCCAATCGGGCAACTCGTATCTCATCACATTACCACTCGGCACAGATCTCACCGCAGTCAATCTCGACATCGCCCTGCCGGACGGTGCAACGGTACAGCCCGCGGGCCCGATCGACTTCTCAAACGGCCCCGTGACAATCACCGTCACGGCACAGGACGGAACGACGACCATGACGTACACCCTCGAAATCCGCACCAAGGCACCTGTGACGAGTGGCGACGTCGTGGCAGAGTTCTACGTCCGCAACGTCCCCCTCGCGCCGATGAAGGCAGGAGAGTCCGCCGACGTCTACATCGAGTGGAAGGGCATGACCGACAGCCTCTCGCCAGACAAGCCGGCGCGTTCGCGCGACGTCTACCCGGACCCGATGCCGGTGGTTTCGTGGGATATCCTCCCGCCGGAGGGCGGCGGAAACTGGAACGTGATCGTCTCGGCGGACCCGGACAACCCCTTCTCCGCGCACCTCTCCGTCATTGCCGGCGGTGCGCAGAGCGGGCGCGAGCGCTACCGCGTCGTCGTCCACATGAAACAGAGCAAGGGCGACGAGACGCTCTACGAGGAAACATACAGCAGAGGCTTCTACGTCGGGGACCCCTTCCCGGTCGTCGTGGTGCTCTCGCCATCCGCACAGGACGAGATCGACCGCGTCAACGCGATCCTCGCGCGCTCGGACGTCGAGATCATACCGGGCAACCATCAGGAGACGATCCCGGCACACATCCTCGATCTCCTCACCGAACACCTGAGAAACTACCTCGTCACATACGCCTCCCGCAGCAACGGTGACGGCTGCGGCGAACAGTTCACCGCCACGCGCGCCGGATACGCGCCGAACCGCACGTCGTTCGAGTTCACGACGACGGCAGTGAGCGACGACGAGACACTCGAAATGTTCATATTGGAGGACATCGAGACGATCCGCATGGCGGAGAAGGAACCGGAGCCGGAGGCGCTGCCGGAGTGCTTCGACTGCACGGACAAGTTCTCCGCCAACATCGAGCTCGACTTGACAAAACTGCCCGCATCGGCCGACGGCAAGATCGTGATGGTGCCGATGTCGTACACGGTGACGATCCAGTCGGACGACATGAACGACTTCTACGACCCCGGCCGGGCATGGGACATCATCGAGAACCCTGTCGCGCACCTGGACGATATTTTCGACGTGCTGGTCCTGCACAAACGCATCCACGAGGGCGCGATGGAGGGCTGGTACACACGGCTCGTGCGCGGCGTCGCGCAACCGCAGGAGGCCTATGACGCCGGCATGCTGAAAGTCTGGAGCGACAAGACGGAGCGCTCGCTCACCATCACGCTCGGCTACTACGTGATCAACTATCACGGCGAATCGTTCGTCGTGAAGGGCCCGCGGAACGAAGCGGTGTCCGGAGACGAGATCGGCTACATCATCCTGCCGGACGGTCTCCGCAACGACACCCTCATCGACCCGCTGTGGACGAACGTCTGGCGCGGCGAAGGCGGCACGGGCAGCAGCTCCGGTGGCGGTGGCGGATGTGCTGCCGGCGCAGGTGTCGCCGTCGCAATTGCGGCGCTCGCCCTTCTGCCGCTCGTAAGGCGGA
>JAJDHV010000061.1 GCA_030266365.1 Synergistaceae bacterium OttesenSCG-928-I11
TTTTATGACGTTTGATTTTTATGACGGAGGTGCAGGAGGCACTGCCTCCTGCCGGGTGTGGGCGGAGCCCACGACTCTGTTTTTACGCTTTCAGCAGCTCGAACTCGTTTCGGTGGAAGCGGATGAGGCCTTCGTCGCGCATTTTTCCGAGTTCGGCGGACATGGCGCTTCGTTCGACGGCGAGGTAGTCGGCGAGTTCCTGTCTGTTGAAGGGGATGGAGAACGCGCGCGAGCCGTTTCGTTCGGCCTGTGCGGCGAGGTATGCGGTCAGTTTGCCGCGCGTCGAGCGCGCGGAGAGGGCCTCGATCTTGCGGTTGAGCATGAGATTTTTTTCGGCGAGGATGCCGAGCATGTTCTCGATGAGGCGGGCGTGGAACGTGCAGGAGGAGGGGCAGGTCGTGACGATCCGGCGATAGTCGAGCAGCAGGATTTCGCTCGGGCTCATGGCGACGACGCTGACGGGGAGGTGGTCGACGCGCGCGCAGGCGAAGGTTTCGCCGAAGAGTTCGCCCGGTCCGAGCGAGGTCAGGATCGTCCGGTTGCCGAAGACGTCCTCGCGGACGACCTGTGCAGCGCCGTCGCAGACGAGGCCGATGCGCGAGGCGGCGTCGCCCGCCAGAAAGACCGTCTCCCCCTTTCCGTAGGCTCTCGCCGCGGCGCCGAGGCAGTCGAGCATCGCCGGGAGGTCGGCGCGCGCGATGTCCGCGAAGAGCGGAACGCGTTCGAGCAGAGGGAGAAGGTCGGAAATTTTTTTCATCGTCGCATCTCCTTTCGTTGGAAAAACAACAGACCGGACGACGCAAGTATAGTAGACTGCCCTCAACAAAGCAAGAACGCAAAAAAATTCACTCGGGGAGGGAACGGGATGAAACGGAGAATCATCAAAATAGACGAAGCGAAGTGCAACGGGTGCGGACTCTGCGCCGAGGCGTGCCACGAGGGCGCGATCGGTATGGAAAACGGCAAGGCGAAATTATTGCGCGACGACTACTGCGACGGGCTGGGCGACTGCCTGCCGACCTGCCCGACCGGCGCGATCACGTTCGAGGAGCGCGAAGCGGCAGCGTACGACGAGGCGGCGGTGAAGGAAAACATGAAGAAAAAAGCCGCGCAGGCGGACTCGCTCCCCTGCGGCTGCCCGGGGACGCACGCGCGGGCGATCTCGCGCAAGGAGCACACGGCGTGCGAAACGGAGCCCGCGGCACATGAGCCAGCGAGCAGGCTGAGTCAATGGCCGGTGCAGATCAAGCTCGTGCCGGTGAACGCGCCGTACTTCGACGGGGCGAACCTGCTGGTCGCGGCGGACTGCACGGCGTTCGCATACGGCAACTTCCACGAGAAGTTCATCAAAAATCGCATCGCGCTGATCGGCTGCCCCAAGCTCGACGAGGGGGACTACTCGGAAAAATTGACGGCGATCCTGTCGAACAACGAGGTCAAAAGCGTGACGGTCGTCCGCATGGAGGTCCCCTGCTGCGGCGGCATCGAGAACGCGGTGAAGAACGCGCTCGTCAAGAGCGGCAAGATGATCCCCTGGCAGGTCGTGACGATCTCGACCGACGGAGAAATTCTTGAAAACTGAGGCGATACGTAATATGGCGGAGATTGTGACCGGGCGAAAGGAGCGTTGTTTTTTCCTGCAAAGGCCATGATAGAATTGTGTTAATCCAATTTCACAACATAAAAGAAAAAATTTTCCCGCGCTCGCTTGAAAATATGAACCAAGAGGCCCGCCAGTGACGGCGGTTTTGTAAAAACACACAAGGAGGAAGAGCGATCATGTCGAATATGTTCTGTTTCCAGTGTCAACAGACGGCGAAGAACCAGGGGTGCACCATCCAGGGCGTTTGCGGAAAGAAGGCCGACACCGCAAACTTGCAGGACAGGCTGATCGGACACACCGTCGCACTCAGCAAGGCGGTCGTCGGGAAAAACGACCGCGAAGCCGAGCGCCTGATCGTCGACTGTCTCTTCGTGACGGTCACGAACGTCAACTTCGACGACCCCGCCATCGATGCGTACGTCGCGAAGATCGACGCGATGCGAAAAAAATATCCCGAAATGCAGCCGATGGACATGCAGGCCCTCTGGAGCGCGAACGAGGACATCCGCAGCCTCAAGTCGCTCGCCCTCTTCGGCCTGAAGGGGATGGCGGCCTACGCACACCATGCGGCGACGCTCGGCTACGAGAGCGACGAGGTCTACAACTTCTTCCCCAGGGCACTCGCAACCCTCGGCGATGAGACGGACGCAGGCAAGCTGCTCGACCTCGTGCTCGAGGTCGGCCAAGTCAACTTCAAGTGCATGGAGCTGCTCGACAAGGCGAACACCGAGACGTACGGCACACCGGCGCCGACCAAGGTATCGACGAACATCGAACCGGGCCCCTTCATCGTCGTCACGGGTCACGACCTGCACGACCTGCACCTCCTGCTGAAGCAGACGGAGGGCAAGGGCGTCAACATCTACACGCACGGCGAAATGCTGCCCGCGCACGCCTACCCCAAACTCAAGGCTTATGCACACTTCAAGGGCAACTTCGGCACCGCGTGGCAGAACCAGCAGACGGAGTTCTCGCACATCCCCGGGCCGGTGCTCTTCACGACGAACTGCATCATGCTGGTGCGCGACTCCTACAGCGACCGGATCTTCACAACGGCGGTCGTCGGCTACCCCGGCATGACACACATCGGACCGGAGAAGGACTTCACCCCCGTCATCAAGAAGGCGCTCGAACTGGGCGGGTACGAGGAAGAGCACAAGATGACCGGCATCAACGGCGGTGACGTCCTGACCGTCGGCTTCGGCCACGGCACGGTTCTGGGTGTTGCGGACAAGGTGATCGACGCGGTGAAAGCCGGCGCGATCAAGCACTTCTTCCTCGTCGGCGGCTGCGACGGCGCAATGCCGGGCCGCAACTACTACACGAACTTCGTGAAACAGACGCCGAAGGACACCGTCGTCCTGACGCTCGCCTGCGGAAAGTACCGCTTCAACGACCTCGATATCGGCGAAATCGGCGGATTGCCGCGCATCATGGACATGGGCCAGTGCAACGACGCGTACAGCGCAATCAAGGTGGCGCTGGCACTGGCGGACGCATTCAAGTGCGGCGTGAACGAGCTGCCGCTGACGCTCGTCCTCTCCTGGTACGAGCAGAAGGCGGTCTGCATCCTCCTGACGCTCTTGGCCCTGGGGATCAAAAACATCTACCTCGGCCCGACGCTCCCCGCCTTCCTCTCCCCGAACATCCTGAAGGCGATCGTCGAGAAGTGGAACGTCATCCCGATCACGACGCCGGAGGAAGATCTGAAAAAAATTCTCGGCTGATCCGACGAAATAAAAACAGCAGAGGAGCGCCCTTCCCACCACCGGGGAGGGCGCTCCTCTGCTGTTGCGCTGAATATGGCGGTCGCCTGCTGCATTCCGCGCGGCAGGATTTATAATAACCACAATGCAATCGTGTTGCATATCCTAGAAAAGGGAGAGATTGCATGAAACGCGTTGTCTGTCTATCGGTACTGTTGTTGCTCGTTTTCTGTGCGGGTGCCCATGCCGTAATGCTTTTTGCAAACCCTACAGCACGCTCCCAGCGAGAGGGAGGTAGATTCTCGTCACGTAGTTCTCCTCGTTGCTCGTCATCGTGGCGCCGGCGATATACTCTTCGAGCGCCGCGCCGGAGAGTGCAAGACCGCGCTGTTCGGCGAAGCGTTCGAGCGCCGTATACGTCGGTTTCATGTGGCGGTAGTGCCCGATGTGGATGCCGCTGACGGCCTTCCAGCCGCCCAGGTGGCGGCAGTTGGCGCACCGTGTTTTCGGCTCCTTGACGTTCATGCAGATCTCGAGATCGCCCTCGCTGTCGTCGGGATCGTCGCTGAACTGCTTCATGTAGTCCGAGTGAAAGAGCGCCATGTTGGGCCCCTCGGTCGCGAGTTTGTGCTCCTCCGCGATCTTGTACAGCTCCGCCCGTCGCCCGATGAACAATTTTTTTGCGTTCCAGTAGCAGCGGTATCTGGTGTAGACGACAGGGCGAACGGGCACGTCCACGAGCTGGAAGGACGCGACGCCGCTCTCCACCTCTTCCGGCGCTTCGTTGAGCCAGTCGAGCGCGCCCGCGACGCGCAAAAAGACGTCGATCGTCCGCTCGTATTTCTGCTGGGCCTCGTGAAGCTCGACCTTCGCCTGCTGGATGCTCTCGCGCAGTTCGCGTTTGAGCGACGGCAGGTCGCGCTTGCCCAGCAACGCCGCGATGCTCTTCAGGGAAAGGCCGATCTGCCGCAGCTCCTTGATGAGCAGAATCTCCTCGATCTGCTCCTCGGTGTAATAGCGGTAGTTCGTCTCCTCGTCCTTGTAGGCGGGACTCAGAATTTTGTCCTCGTCGTAGTGGCGAAGCTGCTTCGTCGTGAGGTTGCACAACTTGGCCATCTGGCCGATCTTGTATTTTTTTCCGTTCGACATGAATGCGTTTCTCCTGTTTTTCGTCAATCTGAACGAGTGAGAAAAGTTAAGCACGGCCCTTGCATGTGACATTATATCCTTCGGGGGTTAAATGGAATAACGCGGAAAAATGGATTTTCACGAATCAAAAGGGGGAGGTGTGTTTCACCACACACCTCCCCCTTTTATCATATGGGTCTAGAGTTGATCAATCGTTCCGTCCGTTTCCACGGAGCCGACCACGCCACTTTTCGTCCCTTGCGTCAACAGGGACACTACAATCAGGACACCTATCGAGAGGGGAATCGCGATGATCGAACTCTCGAGGCCAAATGGTTTTTTTGCGATCTCGTTAGCCAGCGTTGCGATCGAACCAGTGAGCATCGATGCAATGCCGCCAATTCGCGTGACCCTGCGCCAGAGGAAGGCGGCGAAGAGGGCCGGCGTAAGTGTGGCACCGTACAGTGTATATGCGTAAAGTTGTGCCGCCAGAACGCTCGGAAACCAAAGACTCGTGATAAACCCGATGAGACCAATAACCGGGATCAGCCAACGGCTCATCCAAACCTGTTGGTCATCAGTGAACTTTTTTCCGCTCAACGGAACAATGATATCGTAAACCAGGCTCGTCCCTGCGGAAAGAAGATAGGAATTCCCACTTGTCACAATGAATGCCGTACACGCGGCGAGAAACATACCTCCAATCAGGGTCGGCAAAACAGTTGCATTCGCAAGAAGCAGAAGGCTCGCGTTCATATCCCAGCCCCAGAGCGTTCTACCGACGAAACCAAGCGTCGCGCAACTACCGCTCAACAGAATCATGAAAAGCATGCCTATAAAAATTCCCTTGCGCATGGTCGAATTGTCCTTCGCGGCGATGACGCGTTGCAACATTCCCTGATCGCCCAGTAAGAGAAACATGCTCGAGGCCGTAACGGCGATTACGCCGTAAGCGTTCCACCGCCCCCAGGGGAAGTTCAGGGCACCCGATGCGGCTCCCTTCTCCATGACAGCACCCCAGCCACCGGAGAGCCCCGCAACCATCGGTATGACAATCACCATTGCAAGCACCATGAAGACGGCGCTAATGAGGTCGGTCGGAGCGACAGAGCGCAGGCCGCCGAGCATTGCAATGATGACGACGACTACCGTACCGATTGCAACGGCCGTTGTCTTGTCGAACCCCGTTACGGTGTTGAGCATAAACCCGAACGCGGTGAACTGCGTCCCTGCGATGCCCATACAGGCGATGACGACGATAATACCGCAATAGTAACGGGCGAATTTGCCGTATGCCTGCTCAAGCACACCTGGTATGGTGAACTTGCCGCGCTGTTTCAGCTTGTCTGCAAACATATAGATGAGCAGGATGGAGCAACTCAGGACGATGACGTAGATCCATCCCGCCCAGATGCCATAGTTTCCTCCAAGTGCGCCGGAACCTCCCGAAATGGCTCCGCCGCCAACCCAGGTCGCACCAAGCGTCCCTCCGACGACAATCGGCCCAAGTGCGCCACCCGCCAGAACGAAATCCTTCGCCCCCTTGACATGTTTACCGTAGAAAAATCCCAATAGAACGATGACAGCGAAATATGCGAAAACGTATGGCATCAAAGACGGTTTCGGTATGAACTCCATGATCCTTACCTCCCTATCCTTATTTTATTTGAAGCGTTATTTCACCATATCCGGACCATACGTCTCTACGAGTTCGCGGAACATTGCCTGCGATACTACGTCAGATTGGCGTCCGAATGTCTGAAGGTGTTTCATCGAACCGTACAATTTTACAATTTTTATAAACTCTTCTTTGTCGTAAAAATCGAACCGCCTCTGTCCGAAGTCTTTCGCAACCTCTACACAGAATCGGATTGCAGGTTCAATCTCGGTAAGATTCGTCATGCCCGGACCGAATGGGTTCGTAACGATGGGTGAACAGAGTGCGACACCGATGCAGGGGCTGTCGATCCCATACGGCAAAGCGCCAATGTCGTTCAAAAACCAGATTCCATTCCGCGTCGGCATCACATCTTGCATTGAGAGCGGCATCACAGCGGGCATCTCCCCCGTAACGCGCTCCATTACATCAAGCGCATCCTCGGAGACACGAAGCAACCACCCTTCCTTGACCGTCGGCGTGATGGCAAAACCCTTTTTCTTACAGTATCTGTCATTTCGTGCCACATTGACGTCTAGGATGGCATCGGCGGTGCCGTCGACAAACTTCTGTTTCATGAGCCAGAAGTTAACGGGGCACCCAATCTCGGGTGGTTGGTGTCCCTCCGCTTCAAACGATGGTGCAGCTCCGGTTATGTTCATGAGAATAACAACATCGCCGTCAACGCCGTCGCCCTTCCCACGCATGTCTAGCAGCCTCAATCCCGTCGCGCAGGCAACGATCGCGGCGTCTCCGTCGCCGATCAATCCTTTTGAGGCTGGTCGCGCGCCAATACCGACGAGACTTGCTGAAATGTCCAGCGTCGGCGCCTCTCCACCGCTACTACGGCCGTTGCAACCCTTTATGAACACCCGAACAACATCTGTAAACCCGTCGCCTTTCAGTCGTTCGTAAGTCGCTTCGTCTGCACCGGCTTCTTCAAACATTGCAACAACCTCGGCGCCTGTTGCATAGGCCGAATCAAGAATCTCCTGCGCTTTTATCGCACTCCTGAGGCTCACTCTCTCACCTCCTTTTCATCTTCCTCCTGCGTCTCGCACACGAGAGAAATACCCGCGCGTATAATCGCTGTGGTCTCTACAAGCCTCCGCAGCATGTTCCGGGAGATTTCGAGATCGCGAACATATCCCGTTTCGCCGGATACGGATTTTTCGCGGAAAGAATCCCTGTTTCCACCCACTCCGGAAACAAGGCCAATGCCGAGTTGCGCCCGGTCGCCGATCACGAAGAACGAATGCATGATCAACGCGTGAGACATGAGATACAGGTTTGTTAACTCCTGTCCACCCATTGAGATTCCGCCCTGCGCAATTGCGCCGATCACTTTCCTATGTTTTTGGGGCGGTTGTCCGTGAAACGTATTTCCAAGCCTGTCGAAAAAGCACTTCAATTGCCCTGGCACACCGAGGTGGTAGACAGGCATCACGTAGAGAATCGCGTCGTTCGAAACCCAAAGAGATTTCAATTCTTGAAAGTCATCTCTGATGACGCAGTCACCACCGTTTTTGTAACAGCCAAGGCAACCAGTGCAAGGGGAGATTCTTTTTCCCGACATCGAATAAACTGTCGATTTGACCGGGATATCCCTCCCGGTATCTTCGAGGAGTTCATGGATGATCCATGCACTGTTGCCGTTCGCTCTCGGGCTAGCCATCACGGCCAACAATCGAATGGTTTCTGCCTTCATTTCGTCACCTCCTTCAGTAGTTGCTTGACGAGCGCGAACGCGAGCATTTCCGTTTCACGCATCATCATCGGGTCAAGGCGATCCAACGAGTCGGTCACTTGGTGATAATACGCATACGGCCAACATGTGAACTCGGCAGTGGCGATTCCAGACTCGTGAAATGCCCAATGGTCGGATGTTGGTTTGACGCCTTCCACAATAATTCTGCTTTTGATATCGCCTCCCATCTCCTTTCGCACTTTCTCGACAAAGACCTCCATTCCGTTTCCTGCTCCGATCGCGATTTCGTTGCCCGCGGCGACCATATCTAGATTGACGACGTATTCGATGCTCTCCAGCGCATTGTGCTCTTGCAGGTTCCGTACGTAGTGTGAGGAGCCATTGAATTTCAACTCTTCACAGCCGAAGCAAATGAAAGCAACTCCTGGAAAATCGGGCGTTCGCGAAATTTTGATCAGCTTTCGCGCGAGACGAAAAAGCATCTCGACTCCAGACGCGTTGTCGTTCGCGGACGGGGAATTGTACACACCGTCGTAGTGCGCGCAGATGACTATTTTGGGTGCACCCTCCCCCATATACGCGATAACATTCTGTGAAGAAGCCATCTCCTGAACGCATCGGTTTGTGAGACGCATTCTCACTTTTTGGGTACCCGAAAGCCAAGGTTCCACATACCGCTCGACGTCGCGCGCTCCGACGATGACACCCGGCATCTGAACAAATGGGGAACCGGATGGGAAAGTCGACGCCTCTTCGTTGCCACCCTTCAAAAAAAACGCAACCTCCTCTCCCTCATGCACCAGTGTGTACTTCTGCCTGCGAATATTCCCAAACTGAAGCAACGCTTCTCCGATCTTCAAAACATCGCCCTCAATACCGGAGGGAGAAGTAGCCAGAGTGAACGCCATTGGCGCACATGGGATTTTCATGGCGACCGGTTCGAGCACATTGAGCACCGGTACTTCCAGTGGCATCCAGTTAAGAAAATGAAAACGCTGGATGTCGACACAAAGTCCCATTTCACCAAACAACCCCGCGAGATACACCGATGCCCGTGATTCCGCCTCACTTCCGGCGGGTCGTGATCCGATCGTGTC
>JAJDHV010000062.1 GCA_030266365.1 Synergistaceae bacterium OttesenSCG-928-I11
CTTGCAGCTACAATCGTGCCGACGCCGTCGACGGCGGCGAGCTCCTCCTCGTCGGCCGAGATCAGGGCGTCCATGCTGCGGAAGTGGAGCGCGATATCGGAGGCCGTTTTTTTCCCGACGTTGCGGATGCCGAGGGCATTGATCAACGCGCCAAAAGGTCGTATCTTTGACGCCTCGATCGCCTCGATCACGTTCTGTGCGGATTTTTCCGCCATCCGGTCGAGCCCTGCCAAGTCTTCCGCCTTGAGGTCGTAGAGGTCTGCGACGTTTGCGATGATACCGCGTCCGATCAATTGCGCCACGAGTTTTTCGCCGATCCCGCCCATGTCCATGCACGCGCGCGAAACGAAGTGAAGCACCTCTTCCTTGAGCTGCGCGGGACAGGATTTGTTCGGGCAGCGAATCGCCGCCTCGTCCGGAAGGCGTACCGCCTTCGAATGGCAGACGGGGCATTCGAAGGGAATCCGGAACGGCTCCTCCGCGCCGGTGCGGGCATCAAGATCCACGCGCAGAATTTCCGGGATGATCTCGCCCGCCTTGTGGACCCAGACCGTGTCGCCGATTCGCACGTCCTTGCGCTCGATTTCGTCCTGATTGTGCAGGCTCGCCCGCTGGACGGTCGTGCCGGAGAGCTGCACCGGTTCGAGTCGGGCCGTCGGGGTGAGCGCGCCGGTACGACCGACAGTGATTTCGATGTCGAGGACCTTGGTTCGTTTTTCCTCCGGTGGGTATTTGAAGGCGATCGCCCACTTCGGCGCCTTGGAGGTCGTTCCGAGCGTTTCGCGGAGCATGAGGTCGTTCAATTTCACGACGACGCCGTCCGTGTTGATGGGGCTGTCGAAGCGCTGTCTCCCCCATTCCTCCAGATATCGCTCGATCTCCTCCAGCGTCTCGCACACGACGTTATGCCCCTGTGTGGGAAGGCCTTCCATCGCGATCCAGTCGAGCATCTCGCACTGGGTGGCGATGCCGAGCTCGCGCGCGTTCTGGACGTGGTAGAGGAAGATTTTCAGTTTGCGCGACGCCGTGACATGGTGATTGAGCTGGCGAAGGCTGCCCGCTGCGGCGTTGCGCGGGTTGGCGAAGAGCGGTTCTTCGGACTCCTCTCGCGACTTGTTCAGGGCGGCGAAGTCCTCTCTCGACATGCAGACCTCGCCGCGAATCTCGACGGTTCCGCTCCGCATGTTTTTCAACCGCAACGGAAGAGAGCGGATCGTGCGAATATTTTGGGTCACATCCTCGCCAGTGACGCCGTCGCCCCGCGTCGAGGCGGACGCGAGAAGCCCATCCTCATAGATGAGCGAGACGGCGAGTCCGTCGATCTTCGGCTCGCACACCCAGGAAACATCATGTCCGTCGAGGGGCTTGAGCGCTTTTTGGTGGAATGAGCGCAGTTCCTCGACGTTCAGCGCGTTGTCGAGACTTTGCATCGGGACATCGTGCACGACTTTGCGGAATTCGCTCCTCGGCGCGCCCCGCACGCGAACGGTCGGTGAATCCGGTGTCGCAAGGTCGGGGTACGCCTCTTCGATCTCCTGCAACTCGCGATAGAGTTTATCGTACTCGTAATCCTCCAGTTGCGGGGTGTCCAGGACGTAGTAGAGTTCGTCGTTGCGCGCGATTTCAGCGCGGAGGTATTCCGCCCGTTTTTTTAAGGAGTCCTGGGAGAGTGCCGGGACCATTTTCCCCTACAGCGGCCTCATCGTTGGAAAGAGAATGACGTCGCGGATGCTCTTCGCACCTGTGAGCAGCATGACCGTGCGGTCGACGCCGATTCCCATCCCACCGGTCGGCGGCAGGCCGTACTCGAGCGCGTTAACGAAATCTTCGTCGAAGGGGTGCGACTCCTCGTCGCCCTCCTCCTTCTTCCTCGACTGGTCGGCGAAGCGCTCGCGCTGGTCGATCGGGTCGTTCAACTCGCTGAACGCATTCGCGAACTCCCACCCATTGATAAATAGTTCGAAGCGGTCGGTGACGTCGGGGTTCTCCTTATTGCGCTTCGAGAGCGGCGAGATCACGGTCGGGTGCCCCAGCACAAATGTCGGTTGGATCAATTTTTCCTCGACGAACTCCTCGAAGAAGAGCGGGAGAATATCATAGCGTGTGTTGCTGCGCGAAATTTCGATATGCTTTTCCTTCGCGTGTCTGCGCGCTTCTTCGTCTGTGATATGGATGAAGTCGATGCCCGTTTCCTCTTTGACCAGGTCCGCCATCGTCGCGCGTTTGAACGGCGGAGTCAGGTCGATCTCGCGGTCCTGATAGGTGATCTTGCGGCTGCCGAGGGCGTCGGCGCACGCGACCAGGATGTCTTCCGCGAGGTTCATCATGTCGCTGTAGTTGGCGTAGGCCCAGTAGACCTCCATCGAGGTGTATTCCGGGTTGTGGCGCGTGTCCATGCCCTCGTTGCGGAAGTTCGCGCCGAGTTCGTAGACGCGACCGAACATGCCGACGATGAGGCGCTTTAGATAGAGTTCCGGTGCGATGCGCATGTACATGTCGATGTCCAGTGTGTTGTGGTGCGTGACGAAGGGGCGTGCGTTCGCGCCCCCGGCGATGGAGGAAAGGATCGGCGTCTGGACCTCGAGCGATCCGGCATCCTCCAAAACCTTGCGGAACGTTTGGACGATCTTCGCGCGTTTGCGGAAGACCTCGCGCACCTCCGGGTTCGCGATGAGGTCGACGTAGCGGCGGCGATAGCGAATCTCGACGTCCTTGAGGCCGTGCCACTTCTCCGGCATCGGGCGCAAGGATTTGGAGAGCAGCGAAAAGGACGTTACCTTGATCGAGAGTTCGCCGCGTTGCGTGCGGAACGCGTTCCCCTCGACGCCAAGAATGTCGCCGGCGTCGACCCATTTCTTGAAGAACGCGTACGCCTCCTCCCCCAGCTCGTTGTGCTGGAAGTAGAGCTGGATCGTCCCCGTCTCGTCCATCAGGTTGGCGAACGCAGCCTTGCCGTGACGGCGGAGCGTCATGATCCGGCCGGCGACGGAAAGGGCGTCCGAGGAAATTTCGTCCATTTGCAGGCCGTCGTAATTGGCCCTGACGTGTTCGACGGTCTGTTTCTGATCCCATCGGTCCTGTTCGAAGGGATCGTAGCCCCCTTCGCTGCGAAGGCGTTCGAGTTTGTCCTTTCGTTGCCTGAATATCTCCTCTTCGGGCATTTCGCCCGTATTGTTCTTCACGAGTTCTTCCGACATGCAGATGGCTCCCTCCAAAATAAAAAATCTAGAATATTCTACATCATTATTGTGTGCTGTGCGAGGTTGCGGTCCGCGCGCACGGAATTGTCGTCGCGCAATCTTGTCAACGAATCCTCGAGTGCCGTCCAGCTTGTGCACGAGGCGCACATCTGTCGGATCGCCGACGCGCCGTGGAAACCCTTGAAAATCCCGGAGAGCATTCTTCGTATCAGCACCAGGGTGAAACGTTCCCCTTCGTGTGCGATCCCCTCCCGGCCGATTTGGATCAACGCGTCGATCTGGTCGCCGGTTGTGGGGTTGGTCATCGTCTCTGGGATTTCGTACCCGAGCGCCGCGTGCGTCCTGGGGATGAGGTAGGCATCCCGCAGCGAACCGCGCGCCGCAAGCACCGCGACGCAGCCGCCGTCTAGATAGAATTGCGCATCCGCGGGCGCATAATAATCGCCGCTCGCGACGATGCGGCCAGGGAATGTGTGTGCAATATCGACGATCGCCTCTTTGTTCGCAAAGCCCTCGTACCGTTGTGCAGGGGTCCTGCCGTGCAGCATCAGAAGATTTGCGCCCGAGGCGAGGAGTGCTTCGCAGAACGCCGCGGTCGTCAGCGGGTGCTGATTTTGGTCTGTGATGCGGAGCTTGACCCAAACGGGCAGATCAAAGTCTTTGAGCGCCGAGACGATTTTTTTCGCCTCCTCCGGATGCTCAAGCAGTTTCGCTCCGCTCCCCTTCTTCGTCACCTTCGGCATGGGGCAGGCCATGTTGACCTCCAATGCGTCGAAACGGCGCATTCGTACGGCAAGCGACGCTCCGCGCGCTATACTTTCCGCGTCGGGCGCGAAGAGTTGGAGGACGATCGGCCCCGGTTCGCTGTCGTCGCCGATCAAGTCGGCGGTTTTGCGGTTTTTGTACGACAGGCCGACCGCGCTCACCATCTCCGTGTGGACGAGGCCCGCCCCCATTTTTCTGTGCCATGCGCGAAATGTGTGTGTCGTTACCCCTGCCAGAGGCGCGAGCCAGATGGGCGAAACGACTTCGACGCCGCCGATGTTGTGTCGGGAAAACGGTTTGAATGTCACGATCGGATATTCGCGCAGCGTTTGTACAGGATCAACAGCCCGTCGAGCGTGAGCCACGGTTCGACGTTCGTAATCGTCCGCGAATTTTCGGCGAGGATGGCGGCATGCCCTCCGGTTGCGATCACCGGCGTCCGGCAGCCGAGTTCGTCCCAAATTCGTTCGACGAGCGCGTCGACGAGGCCGACGTAGCCGTAGACGATCCCTGACTGGATCGCGTGTTTCGTGTTGCGCCCGATGACCCGCTCCGGTGCGGTGAGTGCGATCTGCGGGAGTTTGGCCGTGCGGGAGAAGAGCGTCTCCATGCTGACGGCGAGGCCCGGGGCGATGGCGCCGCCAATGTAGGCGCCGTCTCTGGATACGACGTCGAGCGTGATTGCGGTGCCGAGGTCGACGGTGACGAGTGGCTTCCCATATTTCTCCATCGCTGCCACGGCGTTGACGAGACGGTCTGCGCCGACCTCGTCGGGGTAGTCCACGTCGACTGTCATGCCGAGGGGCATGTCGTGCTTTACGATGAAGGGTTTGATGTCGAGGTAGGCGGACAATGCCTGCGCCCACATCTCTTCGTATCGCGGCACCACGCTTGACAGGATGGCGCCGTCGATTTCGTCCCTGGAAAAGCGATGGGAGTCGAGCAGGTTCTGCACCAGCAGTCCCGCCTCGTCGCTCGTGTGGTCGATCGACGAGAGTCGCCAGTGCGCGACGAGTTTTTCTTCCTTAAATATGCCGATGACGGTGTTTGTGTTTCCAATGTCTAAAACGAGCAGCATCTCGCGGTCCTCCGAAAAAAATCTCGATGCAGGTGCATCCCCCATATTTTACACGAAAAAAATTGCTGAAGCAGCGGAGAAAAGGACGAGAACGGATGCGAGAATGGCGCGGTTTGTTTGAAAACCGGACGCGCGCGCGAAGAAAAACGTGACGGTCGCCAGCGCGCAAAACAACAGCCCCCGGGAAAAAGAAACATCCCGAGGGCAGAGGTAGAGGATATTCGACGATAGCCGCTCCCACATCGAAAATAATATTTCCGGAATGGCGACGAAGATATATCCGCCAGGCATGCCCAGAAGCGAAGGGAGCGAGCAACCGAGCGCAATGGGAAATAAAAACGTGAACGCCGGAATCGCAAGAAAATTGATGACGAGCCCCGCGAGCGGCACCCGATCGAACGTCCAGGCAGCCTGAACGGCGGTGGCGAGCCAGACGAGCGGGCTTGCGAGAATTGCCTTCGTTCGATTGTTGTAATCCGCGGCGACAATCGATGTGACCGAGAGAATCGCGAGCATGGAAAGTCGCCACCCGATATCCCAGAACAGCCAGGGGTTATAAAGAAGAAGCAGGCATCCGGCGGCGGAGGCCGTGTTGAAGGAATTGCCCGCGCGCCCCGCAAGCCTGCCTGCGATGACGAGTTGCAGCATAAAGGCGGCCCGCATGGCACTCGGCGCTGCACCCGTCAGGATCGTGTATGCCCAGATCAGAATGCTGATCAAAACAAGGCGAGGACGAAAGCGTTTGAACAACGTCCACCCCAGCAGAAAGACGATGCCGACGTGAAAACCGGAAACGGCGAGCAGGTGCGATGTGCCGACGGATCTGTGGAGCGATTCGAGTCTTGAATCGCGCTCCCCCGTCGTCACGGCCATGACGTAGC
The DNA here is from genome assembly GCA_030266365.1 of Synergistaceae bacterium OttesenSCG-928-I11. GTDB lineage: Bacteria > Synergistota > Synergistia > Synergistales > Synergistaceae > JAJDHV01. The sequence continues at coordinate 5,925 of JAJDHV010000062.1, forward strand.
CTGCGGTCTGTTGCGGCAGCGTTGCGCGGATTCTCTCGGTCATCCGATGGCGCAGGTATGCCGGTGAATGGACGACGCCGATTTTTTCCGCCTTTGGGTTCGCGATCTTTGCAAGTCCGCCCTTTGCCTTCCAATAAAGGAATTCGTCGAACCCCACGCCCGTTTCGGGTCGTTCAAACGGCGCGGTTTTTCCAGAAAAGGAGAGAAGGTCGCCGGGTTTCAGCTCTGGGCGCTCCTTTTCGAACGAAAGGAGAAATTTTCCTCCCTCCTCCTCGCGCAGTCGGACGAGTGCGAGCGTCCGAAACCCCCACTCTCGGATCGTGAGGACTTCGCCGGTCGAGTGGATCGTGCCTGGAAACGCCTCTGGTGCATTCGTCTGTCGATGCACCTGGAGGGCGAAGAGTGTGCAAAGGAGGAGCAGCGCTGCGCAAACAGGCAGAGAAGACCGATTCGGCGAGACGGTTCCGACCAACCCCCAACCGATACAGACCAAGAGTGAGACGACGAATGCAACCAAGGAAGGGTAATGGAGAGAGACGGTTAAAAAAAGGAAGAGCGAACAAAAAAGAAGCGCGATCCACGCGGGAGCATTTGCGAGCGGCGACGAAAAATCCCTGTCGAAGGCGTTGAAACGGGCCTCCTCAATAACCGGTGACGACAATGTATTCGCGAATGGCCTCAAAACGCTTCGTGCCGATGCCGCTGACGTTGCAGATTTCCTCGATATCGCCGAAGGGGCCGTTCTTTTCCCTGTGATCAATGATGGAGCGGGAGAGCACCGGACCGATGCCCGGCAGCGCGAGTAGGTCCTCTTCGGTACAGGTGTTGATGTTGATTTTTCCGGAATCCTGTTGTGTGGTTGAGGTAACAGTACCCGAGGGCGTCATTGGAGTCGGAGTTTGGACTGTTTGCGTTTTATCCGCCTCGCCCATCGCGGGTACCCGGATATGGGTGCCGTCGTTGAGACGTGCCGCGAGATTGATCCCATCCGGATTGGCGTGGATGGAGAACCCTCCGGCTCTCTTGACGGCGTCGTTGACTCGGCTGCCCTCTGGAATCTCGTAAACGCCTGGGGACATCACAGCGCCGGTAACGTAGACGACCCACATGGATTCCGAATCCGCAGTGTTTTGCGCTACGGCAAATTCAGGCAATACAGAGGCCGTCCGCACGGGTTTCGTGTCGCTCCCGAATTTTCCGCGGAACGTGAACACGATACCGAGCGCAATGATGAAGCAACACACGCCGCCTGCAAGAAAGAGCCATCTTCTCGGATCGCGGTGCAGCATCCTCACAGAATTTCCCCCTCGAGGCACCATGCACTGGAGCCTGTGATCCTCACGTTTTGAAACGTACCGATTTGTTCAGCGCCAGATGCGACGAGGACGACCTTGTCCGTCGTCGTTCGCCCCTGCAACAGCCCCTCTCCCTTTTGGGCCGGTTCGTCGAGGAGTACTTCGAACGTTTGGCCGACCAACGCACGGTTGATTTCGGAAGAAATATCTGCCTGTATCGCGTTGACCTCGTTCAATCGCCGTGCGCGTTCTCTTCCGAGGACTTGATCGGTTCTCTGCGCAGCAGGTGTTCCTTCGCGCGGAGAGTAGGCGGCAGTGTGGACGAGGTCGAAACAAACTTCACGCAATAGCGAAACGGACTCCTCGAACTCGGAGGTTGTCTCGCCGGGGAAACCGACGATCAGATCTGTCGTGAGGCCACAACTGGGAAGTGCCTCGCGGATGCGGGAGACTGTCGCGAGATACTGGGTGCGCGTGTATTTTCTGTTCATTTCTTTCAATACCTTGTCGCTGCCAGCCTGAACCGGCAGATTGATCCCGGGGCAGATGTTCGGGCGGCTGGTCATCGCCTCGAGAATGTCGTCGGTGAAATCGATGGGGTGCGAGGTGACGAAGCGGAGGCGACGGAGCCCCGGAATGGAGGCCGCATTCGTGAGGAGATCGGCGAAGCGATATCCGATATCTTTCCCGTAGGTGTTGACGTTCTGGCCGAGGAGCGTGATCTCGAGAACACCCCCATGTACCAGCGCCTCGATCTCGCCGAGGATGGTGTCCGGTTTCCTCGAGCCGAAGCGTCCCCGCACGTACGGGACGATGCAGTAGGAACAGAATTGATCGCAGCCGTGCGCGATCGTCACATATGCCTTGTGGGGGTTGCCGCTGGGCGTTGGTGCGCAGGATAGGTCGTCCAGTGCGTTGGGGTCTTCGTCCAACAAAAAAATATTTTCGTTTTTCTCAAACGATTCGGAGATCGCGCCCGGCACGGCACCAAGATGCCGGGGACCGGCAACGACCGTCACCCATGGGAATTTTTTTGCAACGGTCTCCCCCATCCTCTGTGCCATGCATCCGAGCAGCGCCACGCGCGGTTTGTGGGATTTCTCCCAAGTTGCGCGAAAACGCCCCAACTCGCTCACGACTTTTTGTTCCGCCTTGTCGCGAATGCTGCACGTGACGAAGATTGCGCAATCGGCGCTCTCGATTTCGCTCGTTTCTCGCCACCCCAGTGCCGTCATCGCGCTGCGCAACCGGTCACCGTCGTATACGTTCATCTGGCACCCGTATACTTTGATCGCAAATGTTCTGTCGGACACAGCAGACAAAAATTTCTCCCCTTTGTGTAA
>JAJDHV010000063.1 GCA_030266365.1 Synergistaceae bacterium OttesenSCG-928-I11
TTGCTTTTTGTCGATTGCGTTGCTGCAACCGGCGTTTGCCGAGCCCCCCGCACTGCCGGAAATCCCGGGCTGGCAAAACGGAGCCTGCAAAATTGTCGGGCTCGACACGGTCTCCGGCAATCACGGTTTCTGGATCGAGCGTTCGTATCGCACGGCCGACGGAGGTGCCTTCAAGGCCACGTGGATGGGCGGCAAGGGGCCAAAGTTCCTCTATCCCCCGACCTTGGGACTGATGAGCGACGACGGCCCGATCGGCGCGGGCGCGACGTATGAGACGTGCTCGATTGCTGGAAATTTGGCGATTTTAGAAACCCACCCCACTCTCGGTCACTCTCTCTCCCTTCTTCTGCCTGACGGTGTGCTGACGCTGGAGAGCGATGTGTATGGGATGGAAAAAGAACAAATCATGAAAGCCGCGGAGACGCTTGCGATGCAAATCAAATTGCGGTGATGCACTGGATCTCCAATATGAAAATACGAGAGAGGGGAGGCCTTGGCCTCCCCTCTCTAAATTTTCTTGTCTACTCGGGTTCGAACATATCCTTTCCTACGCCGCACACGGGGCATACCCAATCATCTGGAATATCCTCGAACGCCGTCCCGGGGGCGACGCCCGAATCCGGATCACCCGCAGCGGGGTCGTAGTTATAGCCACACACGGAACACACGTACTTCTTCATCGAACAACCTCCTCCTTCTCAGTCGCGGTTCTTTTACCAGTTCTGTCAGCCCAGTCAGTTGCGCAAGCCGTGCGGAGTATTATATCTCATGAGGGCCTTTATGCAAACGCGAAAACGAGAACGCATTCAGCGGAAAAAATCCTTGCTCTTGACGAGATAATCCAAACCGGACCAGACAGTGAGGAGCATGGCGATCCACATGACGGGCATAGCAAACGGCATGTCGAAGATCATCATGACGATTGCGACGATCTGCGCGACGGTCTTCGCCTTGCCTCCAGCGCTTGCTGCAATCACAACCCCCTCTGCCGCCGCCACCATCCGGACGCCGGAGACGATGAATTCCCGCGAGACGATGATGACGACGATCCACGCAGGGAGGCGCTGGAGTTCGACGAGCGAGATCAACGCCGCCACGACCAAAATTTTGTCCGAGAGCGGATCGATGAATTTTCCCAAATTGGTGACGATGCCGTGCTTTCGCGCCACGTACCCGTCGACCGCATCGGTGATCGACGCGACGATAAAAACAACGCCCGCCAGGATGTCGCCGATATTTACGCCGAACAACGTGCCGAACTGCCCCCGGACCGCAAGGAAGACCATCACGAGCGGTGCCAGAAAGACGCGCGAAAGACTCAAAAGGTTTGGGAGGTTCCAGGACGTCATATAAACGCCTCCTTCGCATATAGACTAAGTATATCTCATAACATTCGAAATCTCTCACGGTTCAAGAGAGTCTGCCGATAATATATCTGTGCAAGTGCCTCTGTGTAGGGCTTTATTTATACGTGTGCATGAAACACAAAAAGTATCACCGCCATTGAACGCCTTGCGTTCGTGATTCACATGATTTAAAAACGAAATATGAGCCTCTGGTCCTATTGAAAGTATAGAATGCGTCTCTATAATTATGTGGAAATAGTTGTTGCAAATTAGGGAAAGCTTGATTAATACAACTTGTAATTTTTCCAGGGGGGTATCGGCGTGATTTTCAATTACCGTGCGAGAACCGCAACAGGCGTAATCAACAGCGGCAAACGCGAGGCAGCATCCGAGAGCGCCGCATTGTCCTGGATCAGAGATCAGGGGTGGGCGCCGATTTTTGTCGAAGCGGAGGGAGTCGCTGGTGTTCTTTCCAGAGGCGACACAGGAGAAAAGAAAAAATCGCTTCTTCAAATAGAACTCATCCCTGCAAAAGTCACGCTACGAGATAAGAGCGTTGTCTTCAAACAGATGGCGACGATGATCAATTCAGGCATTACGATTGCCGCAACACTCGACTTGTTGGCTGGTCAAACTGAAAACTCAACACTCAAAAAAGCAATTGCGGGTATGCGTGACGCGGTCAGCAGCGGCACGACGCTCGCCGCGTCGATGGGGCGCTTCCCAAAAGTTTTTAACAATCTAGAAATTTCTCTCGTACGCGCAGGCGAAGAAGGTGGCGTCCTTGACATCAGCATGTCGCGATTGGCGGCGTTTGTAGAAAGCCAATACACGCTTCAGAAAAAAATCAAATCTGCAATGATGTATCCCACCGTTGTTATATGTTTCACTGTTCTTGCGATGGTTGCGCTTTGTATGTTCATCGTCCCCATGTTCCGGCAAGCTTTCACAAATATTGGCATGGAGGAACTCCCGGCTTTAACCGCAGCAATTTTTGGATTTTCAGATTTCTTGAGAGCATACTGGTTTTTATTGCCGGTACCATTCATATTGATTTGGGTTTTGTTGAAAATGGTTTATAAAACGGAAAAAGGTCACCGTGTTCTTGATAAAGCGAAACTCAGGCTCCCAATCATGGGCGACATCATCTTCAAGGCGATCATGGCACGCTCGTTTCGAACATTTTCAACATTGGTGACGGCAGGTGTTTCAATTCTGGATTCAATTGAGATGTCAGCAGGTGTCGCCGATAACGTCATTGTAGGTGATGCTTTTCGATTGATGCGTGAGCGTGCGCAGAACGGTATCCCACTCAGTGTAACGATCAAAGAGCAAAAATTGTTTCCTTCGATGGTCGCTCATATGGTTGCGGTCGGCGAAGAAACGGGCCAAGTCGACGAAGTTTTGACAAAAGTTGCTGATTGGTACGACTTGGAACTGGACGAGAAGATCAAGGCGCTTACGTCGATCATCGAACCAGTGCTGATTGTTGTGATTGGACTTGGTGTTGGTTTGGTTGTTGGTTCGATTTTCATTCCACTCGTGCAAGCCATGCAACAATTTATGTAGGATTCAAAAGGTTTTTCATACGCAAAATCTTCTTCAAATTAAAAGGAGGCGGTCGCAAGATAGATACTAGAAAACGTTGAAACAAACGGGTTTTTCTGAACAATGACACGAGGCAAGATTATCTAGCGACAATACTCACAATTCGGGAGGATGAAAAATGATGAGAAAGATAATGCATGCACGAAAAGGTGGTTTTACACTAGTTGAGCTTTTGATCGTTATCATGATCATCGCGATTCTGGCAGGCATGATGATGCTTGCAACTGGTGCTGCAACGGACAGCGCAGAGGCGACGAAAATTATTAATGATATGAGATCTCTGAAATCGGCAATATTGCTCTATTACGTTGATAATCAGGAGTGGCCATCACCGATTCCTGCTGGTGGCCTAGATTTATATGGTACGGCATGGGGAAAGAGCATTGATAAATATATGGATCGCCCACTCTTAGGTGACAAAATTTATAATGTTCGACTCTATCCAGGAGCCGATACCTATACTGGTCGTACGATGATGCGGATAGACGCGACCACGATTGCCAATAAAACTACTGGTAATGGGGTTTTTCTGAAATTGCTGAGCAATGCAACCAGTACGGGCGTCTTAAAGAATTCTTCTGGCGCTGCTTATGATGGTGCAAAAGTGTTTTATTTGGTGCTAAGATAGTATTTTGATCACATATATAAAGATCAAATAGGACGGCCTCCCATTAATCAAGAAGCCCTCCTCTCGTACGATCTACGTACGGACCCGTATACGGCGTTCGGTAGTTTGAGTGTAGCGCCTCGTAACGTCGGAGAATGCTAGGCATTCCCTTCGTTGCGAGGCGTTCGTTTGTCAGAGCTCGCTTCAATATCAGAGTGTTCGTAAAGCGTCAACCTTGCCGACCAGCCCAAGTATAAGACTTTCCGCTATTCTTTCCTCAAGCGGTGGCGGTCGTCGATGTCAGTCTGCATGATTCGGGTAGAGAATCGCTCCAGGGGGGCAGGTTGGAGTAGTCTGCGGGCTGGAGATGTTGGGCACCGTCTCGAGGATATGCCTCAGATACTCGAATGGTTTGAGCCCATTCGCCTTCGCTGTCGGGTAGGTCGGAAAGGTTTAACGCTTGACCAACACTGGAACGCACGCGGATATTTTGGGGATCTGACTTTACTGCCAAACGAAATGGCACATTGTCTCCTCAAGATTTTTGTTTATTTTCGCGGTAAAACCTCCAACCAATACCCGTCCGGGGCCTCGATGAAGTAGATGCCCATCTCCGGGTTTTCGAAGCAGATACAGCCCATTTCCTCGTGCAGTTTGTGCGCGGCGTCGTAGTCGTCGACCTGAAACGCGATGTGTGATTCGTTGTCGCCGAGGTCGTACGGTTCCGTGCGGTCTTTCAGCCAGGTCAGTTCCAGTTGGAAATCCGTCTCTCCGTCGCCGAGATAGATCAGCGTAAAACCCGGTTTTTCCTTGCGGCGCACTTCCTTCAACCCAAGCGCTTTTTCGTAGAAGGCCATGCTCTTTTGCAGATCAAGTACGTTGATGTTTGCGTGCAGAAATTTCGATTTCATGATTTCGTCTCCCGCTCCTTTTCTTTTTGTGGGAATCTATGATATTCTAGCATGGTGCGCAAGTGTGCACGAGTCATGTAATCTTGCAATATCCCGTGTCTGTGTGATATGATTATTACCGCTTTTGGAGAAGGAGGTGACACCGGTGCCCAACAAGAAATCCGCAGCAAAACGTGTGCTGATTGCCGAGAAGAACAGACTCTACAACCGTTACTGGAAGACGCGCTGCAAGACCGCGGCGAAGAACTTCCTCACGGCCGTGGAGGGAAACGATAAAGAGCTTGCGACCAAACGTCTGGACGAAGCGCAGAGCGTCCTGGACAAGGCGGTCGTCAAGGGCGTGATTCATCGCAACACGGCAGCCCGCCGTAAGTCGAAGATGGCGCTCAAAGCAGCGACGCTTTAATCTTCGCATTCGCGATACCGATACGAACACAAACGATAGGGGCGATGCGGCTTTGGCCGCATCGCCCTTCTCGTTTGCTCTTTTACTGTGTCATCACAATTTGGCTGTCAGTTCGATCAGTTCGTCGATTTTTTTCGCGGCATCCTCGCGCGTTCCACTCTCGAAGGCTTCTTTCACGCAGTGCGCCATGTGCGCCTTGAGAATCCCCCGGTTCGCTTTCTTGAGCATCGCCACGCACGCGAGCAACTGGTGCGAGATGTCGACGCAATACTTGTCCTCGTCGATCATCTTGAGGATGCCGTCGATTTGGCCCCGTGCCGTTTTGAGCAGTTTCGTCGTCTCGTTTCTGTCCGCTTTCATCCCGATTGCCGAAGGCCGCTATTCGATGGAGACGACTTCGTAGCCCGCGTCCTCCACTGTTTTTTTCAAGATTTCGTTCGAGATTTCTGCTCCCGCCGTCACAACGGCGGTATGCTTTTCGAGGCTCAGTTCGGCGCTTACGCCCGGCAAGCTCTCCAGCGCTTTTTTCACCCTTCCGGTGCAGTGTCCGCAACTCATCCCCTCGATTTTGATTGTCTTGGTCATTTGATTCTCCTCCTTTTTATTTTCCGCCTTATAGGCGGTCGTGTGCGAAACAGGCTTGAAAAATTTGAGGCGCAGCGCGTTTGTGACGACGCAAAACGAACTGAGGCTCATGGCCCCTGCGGCGAACATCGGGTTGAGTTTCCAGCCCAGCCAACCGTAAAAGACGCCGGCTGCGAGCGGAATACCGACGGCATTGTAGAAGAACGCCCAGAAGAGATTTTGCTTGATGTTGCGAATGACGGCGCGGCTCAGTTGGATCGCCGTTGCGGCGTCCAGAAGATCGCTCTTCATGAGCACGATGTCCGCGGATTCGATGGCGATGTCCGTTCCCGCGCCGATCGCGATCCCCACATCCGCGCGCGCGAGCGCAGGGGCGTCGTTGATCCCGTCGCCGATCATCGCCGTCTTCTTGCCCGACTCCATGATGGTTCGCACCTCGCGCTCCTTGTCCTGCGGCAAGACTTCCGCGATCGCACGGTCGATTCCCACCTGTTTACGGATGGCCTCCGCCGTGCGGGCGTTGTCCCCCGTCAGCATGACGACTTCAAGTCCCATCGATTTGAATGCGGCAACCGCGTCGGCGCTCGTCGGTTTCACGACGTCCGCAACGGCGATCATCCCCAGGAATCGCGCGTTTGTCGCGTCGTAGAAATAGAGCGGAGTTTTGCCATTCTCCGCGAGTCGGTCCGCCTTTTCGAAGACCGGATTCCACTCCCCTGCTGTCCGTTCGCGCATCATCTCCCGATTGCCCGCCAGGATGACGTTCCCTTCGACAGTGCCTTCAATTCCGCGTCCCGGCGTCGCTTCGAACGCGGATGCCTGATTGATGGGAACGCCGCTCTCTTCCGCGCGCTCGATGATGGCGCGCGCCAGCGGATGTTCGGACATTTTTTCGATCGAGGCAGCAGCGGAGAGCAATGTATCGGCAGAAACGCCGTTTTCGGGGAGAATGTCCGTCACGCGGGGTTTCCCCTCCGTCACGGTGCCGGTTTTATCAAGGACAATCGATTCGCCCTCGTGGGCCGTTTCCAATGCTTCGGCGGATTTGACGAGAATGCCGAGTTCCGCTCCCTTCCCAGTGCCGACCATGATCGCCGTCGGCGTCGCAAGGCCGAGTGCGCAAGGGCAGGAGATGACGAGCACAGCGATGCCGGTCGAGATCGCGAAGGCCGTTCCGTAACCGAGCAAGAGCCAAGCCGCTGTCGTTGCCAGCGCGATTGTGATGACCACAGGGACAAAGACGCCGCTTACCTTGTCGGCAAGTTTCGCGATCGGGGCCTTTGTGCTGTTGGCGTCCTGCACGAGTTCGACGATGCGGGCGAGTGTCGTGTCGTTGCCGACGCGGGTCGCGCGGAACTTGAAATAGCCCGACGTTACAATCGTCGCGCCGATGACCTTGTCGCCGGTGAATTTCTCGACCGGGATGCTCTCTCCGGTGAGCGCCGATTCGTCGATGGACGCGTTTCCTTCTGTCAGAACACCGTCGACCGGTACGCCCTCGCCCTGGCGCACCACGAGAATGTCGCCGACCTCGACCTCTTCGATGGGAACCTGTAATTCGTTGCCATTCCGCTCGACTGTCGCAGTTTTAGGCGACAGGTCGAGAAGGCGCGCGACCGCGTCGGATGTTCGCCCCTTCGAACGAGCTTCGAGAAATTTGCCAACCGTGATCAGGGTCAGGATCGTCGCGGCGGACTCGAAATAGAGGTCCATCGAGTACGAGGTCACGAGTTCTGCGTTGCCGTGTCCAAGGCCGTATCCGATCGCGTAGAGGGCGATGATTCCGTAGACGACCGCTGCGCCGGAGCCGATCGCGATCAGCGTGTCCATGTTTGGCGCTTTTTTAAAGAGCGCCTTGAAACCGACGATGAAAAATTTTCGATTGACATAGAGAATCGGCAACGTGAGTAAAAACTGCGTCAGCGCAAACGTCATCGCGTTCTCGGTTCCGTGAAAAACGTGCGGCAACGGCAGGCCCATCATGTGTCCCATCGAGACGTACATGAGGGGGGCGAGAAGCGCAATTGAGGTGATAAGGCGCGTACGCAGGGAGGCGATTTCGTCCTCCATCGGGTTTCGATACGCCTCCGCTTTTTTGTTCTCCTGGCGTTTGCTTGCGAGAGAGGCCCCGTATCCTCCATCTTCGACCGCCTTCACGATATCTGCCATCGAGACGAGCGATTCGTCGTAGTCGACGGTCATGCTGTTCTGTAAAAGATTGACGCTGACCGATTCGACGCCCTGCAATTTCCCGACGCTGCGTTCCACATGCGCGCTGCACGCGCTGCA
>JAJDHV010000064.1 GCA_030266365.1 Synergistaceae bacterium OttesenSCG-928-I11
TTGTGGCAAAATGTAAGAATTCGTAGATTTATCTTTATCGAAACAGCTAAAGCGAGTTTTGGTAGTTATCTGTTTTCCAATTTTCCCCAAAAGATATTTCATGTGGCCCTCTAGTGCTTTAAGCGCTGGGAAAGCAAATTGTGAATAATCTTCGCAATCCATTGTCTGTTCCAGATTGATTATCGACTGACGCATTAAGCGCTTGATATTTTCAGGATAATCGTTGGGAAAGTCTGGACATATCTCATTTAGCTTGTGGTCTATTTTAACGAGATCTATTTTTACTTTAAATACATCACTTAAAATACTATCGGCCTTTTTCCCAATTAATTCATACACATATGTGGTAAATACTTGAAAAAGTGTGCAATTTGATGACTGCACTAGTAACTTTTTCTTTCCAGATTTAAAGTGGGTTACCGTCACATTGTCTTTGTGAAGCTTAAGCCGGTAAATATCTTTATCTGGAAAAAGTTCTTTGGCAATTGATACTTCCGGAAAATCTTCAGCCAAAAGTTCGAAAATAGCAGAAAGCTCGCTTTCTTCGAAGTAGGCTATTGAAAACCAGCTTTTGCCTTCAATAGGGATTCGCAAGTGTCCAGCGAGGGCTTTATTGGCCAACTCATCAGCTTTGTCGTTGTATTTGTTGTGGCTGTGTCCTTTTACTTTAACAAATTTGACTTCCAGAATTTCCGAAAATTTAGTATTGTATAAGCCCACATACATTTTCGCAACGTCACTATTGGCGCTCCACTCTCCAGAAATCCATTTTGCAACGCCTTCGTAATCATGATAAATTTTAATTTTTGAATAGCCATTTGAAACAGCCCAATCCATAGCTACAATTGCACCACGAATTTCACCGATGATATTTTTCGTTGAAAGAAACTTCAGGTTGCGCTCAGAACCGCACAATTCATGCTCTTCCATGTTTTTATCAATAACGAGGACACCATAAGAGTAGCGTTGTTTTTCTTCATTAAAACTGCCATCGCAAAATGCTACAATGTAACCTGCGTCGATATCAGATTTCACGATGTCTTCGTACAAGTCTTTATCGGATAGGAAGGCTTCCGCTTCTTCTTTCGTTGAGAAACCCTTATATACAGCATGCGCAAAGCCATTGATTGATTTTTGACACTCAGGCCAATTATCGAATATACCAGTGATTCGTCCCTGTTTTACAGCATAAAATTTACCCATAAAAACACCTCTTTTTTAGAACGAAAATTTTTTAAATTTTATATATCCATATAAATCAACAATTGTCTTCATATGAATAAAAGGCTCTTCATTTAACAGCCTATTTATAATCATTTTCAGATAGTAGTTCAATGCGAAGTGGTTGTTTTCCATTTCAGGTTGTCCGCCATGAACGAGAGCAGATCTAAGTGCATAGGCATTTTTAACCAACTTATAGATGGCTAGTCTTTCATCTTGCGACGGGCCAACTAACACAGCGACACTCTCAGCTATTCTCTCTCCAATGCTTGGCTGGAAGAGACTTTTCTCATCAAATGATAGCAATGTTTCGACAGCAATGCATGAGTATATCACTGAATTACGAAAATCATCTGTCACAATTGATTCACCAACAGCCAAAGCAGAATTTACAATTCTTTTTTCAAGTTCTGTGAGATGACTATTGTTTGTCATTCTTGAGTGAATTTCCCAGAGTTGCGAAAAATTCGGATTTTGTGCGAAGTATGGGTCGTGAAGAGGGACGAGCAAATAAATCGGTTTGCTTGAATGCGCCCCTAACATTTGTTTGTTTTCATTGAAAAAAACAATTTCGTAGTTCTCGCCGGATGCTTGGTATGGCCCAATCTTTTTTAATAATGGGAAGCCGATTCTTATTTCATACTTGTCTCCGTATTGGCCGAGTAAAAAACAAATCATCCTCCGAAAGTCGTTAAATAGGGAGTTTCCCTTTTCTTTTGCGAGTTCTCTATCGTATGAATTGTTGATTTTCACCGTAATCCATAAAAATAATTCATCCGCGATTTTATATGGATATTTTAATTCCTCTTGTGTAAAAATATTATACGCACCAATTGAAATGTCGCTTTTTTCCTCTAAAGAAATGCCTGTGATAACAGTAGCACAAGTAAGTGATTCTGGGCTTTGGCTTAATAAATCATCGAAAAACGTTGATGAAAATAGATCATCAATAATTGACTGTTTACGCAAGGCCTTCAAAAGGGACTGCGCTACATAAGATAAAAGAGTCTTTTGGTGAAACTTCTTTAAAAGGTGTTTATTCCGCAAAATTATCTCGTCTGTAATCTGCGTGTAGGCATGTATATCTTTGATGCAGAAGCGGTCTTTGGCACCCCAAATTATCGGGTACTTTGCTCTATCATCGTCAGGAATTTGTTCGAACAATTTACTCAAGTCTATTAACAATTCTCGCAATATAACTCTCAGTCCCTCTTTATCAGGCATAGCCTTATCCTAAACGCAAAGCGTGCCCATTTTTCCTGATTTCCTTTTACTGAACTGCGGATAACCAACCGAAATTCGTAAGGACATCAAATGCGATTTCAATATCGCCCTTTGGAAATTTATATTTTCTTTCAGTCCATTGGTAAATCTTGTCTATTGATTCTGTCAGGGTTGTCGCACATTCTTTTTTATTTATCCAATGTAAAATGGCAAGCAGTTCTAAACTATCAGGGGTTTCAAAACCGTGAACCAAACGTTCGACCCGAGTTAAATTTGTTTTTGTACTTCTGAGACCACTCAACTTATTTTTCGCCAAACGAACCGCCTCGGGAGCGGCTTCCAGAAGCTTATACAAGGAGCTCACACTATCCGCATAACCAAGTACGAAATGTCCCTCGATCGCGTGCAATATGTGATGGAGATTTACGGCGCACGGACCATAAGGCGTTTTCTCGTAATTCAGGCACAATGGTTCCCCTGCTTCCTGCATGAAGTACATTAGCCTATGAAGTTCCAGAAGGCTGATGAACGGATCCAGTCGTGCCTGTAAATATTTGTCCATCAAAATGATAAACACAACCTGTTCCGGGGTCATGTCTGGAATGCTCTTGGTGTGTGTCATTTTTTTTTGCCTAATCAATTTCTTCATCATCACAATTATAGCCGCATCAGCACTGCGAAAAAAGCTCGTAATTGGTATTGCGTTAATCGTTTTGATTTTCGGAGTAATCAAAGCATGCTCTTTGATAACAAATTCATAGAATTAGCGGATTCTAAGTCATGAGTAATATATCAGCGCATGAGATTTCCAAGATTCTGCACGGAACAAGATTGGTAAAAAAACCCTGAGGGCGCTTATATCCTGAAGGCGTCTGAAGAAAAGTGAGAAGGGGATGATGAGCATACTTAAATTTTCATGTACATCCAGAAAGATAACATAAAGTATGCTTTTACAGATTCATGCTTCTAGTTGTACTATTCGCATCCAATGATAAATTATTGAATGCGAGGTGTTATCAAATGCCTTTCAACAACAGCTACATCGACTCCGAACGCTCCATTCCACCCGATGCGAGAGAAAAATTCGTCGCACTCGCTCCCCAGGTCGTCCGCGAACCCATAAGCACACACCTTGTCAGAACCGATAGGAACGGGAAGGCTTGCTTCCTTGTCATTGATATGGCGACTATCCCTAACGAAGGAGATTTGGTTGTCCTCTCGCTCGGCAATGGCCTCAAGGTATCCCGCATGAGGCAGACAACCCCCAGAGATATTGTCTGGGGTACGGTCGTCTGGTATCTCCAGCAGGCATGACATGTTTTATGATGGGAGCAACCTCGTCGCAATCTGTGACTGCAATAATTTTTTCGTCTCCTGTGAGCGGCTCTACGACCCGTCGTTAAAGAGGCGACCGGTGGTCGTGCTGTCCTCGAACGACGGCTGCATCATCTCTCGCTCGAACGAAGTGAAGTCGATGGGAATTGCGATGGGGACTCCTTATTTTCAGGTTCGCGGGCTTCTGGAGAAAAAGGGCGTCGTCGTCCGCTCCGGCAATCTGCTGCTTTACAGCACGGTCTCCCGCAAGGTCATGCAAGTGTTGGCAAAATTCACCCCCAACCTCGAAAAATACTCCATCGACGAAGCTTTTCTCGACCTCTCCGTCTCGACGATAAAAGACCCCGAGAGCTACGCCTATGAGATACGCGAGACGGTATTGCGATGGGTTGGTATTCCAGTCTCCATCGGCATTGCGTCCTCAAAGACGCTCGCTAAGCTCGCGAGCGACGCGGCGAAAAAGGGCGACGGTGTCCTGCGGATTACGAGAGATAACATTGAGACATTCTTATGCAAAACGTCCATCGAGGATGTCTGGGGCATTGGGCGCAAGTCATCGTTGAAACTGCACCGATTCGGCGTAGTCACAGCGATGGATTTTGCGAGGCGTGACCCGCTATGGGTAAAAAAGCTGCTCTCCGTAAGGGGCCTGATGACCCAACAGGAGTTGCAGGGGCATCCCCGGATATCGCTACAACCAGAAGAACCGAGGCCCAAGTCCATTCAGGTATCCCGAACGTACAGCGAGCCACTTACCAATTTCAAAGATGTGGAGTGCGCCATCATCGACCACACGCTCAAGGCCGGGAAATCCCTGCGACAGGCGCATCTGGCGGCATGCGCGATGAGCGTATTCATACGTCACGGCTATCGTCACCACGGTGAGTGCGAGTATCTAACGGACGATTTATATCTTGAAACCCCACTGATGAGCGACATCGAACTGGTCGCCTGTGCCCGCGAAGTATTGCGGCGTATCTTCAAAGAAGGGCGGCGCATCACGCAGGGAGGCGTCATCCTCTGTGACTTTGGATTGTTGGTCTGGTTGTTGAATGCACCTCTGCGACTGGCGCTGATTACGAAGTCTATCAAGATGATAGGGAGCAGGATCAGTGGGCAGAGCATCGATTTCTCGTCCCTGATGGATCTCTTCCAGAAGGTCGTGAACCCTCTCGTGGAGTTTACGGCGGGACTGGGTTGGCGGGATATCGGGCTCATCATCTGCATGACGTTCCTGATCTTCCTCATCAACTGCCTGTTCTTCTTGATTGCCGCAACCGTGCTGGTGGTGGAGATCGAGGCGATCTTCATCCTCATCGGAGGATTGTTTACCGCGTCGTTCTTTGTCATCGGCTACTTCCGCGACTACTTCATGGGCTATATCAAGGCACTCGTGAACGTCGGGGTGAAGATGCTCATGCTCTCGCTCTGCCTGGGGACGATGTCGAACATAATGGGGACATGGCCCGCCATGATTCAAGCGCAGTTGAACGACTCCACCGGGGTCTTCTCGTTCTTGATGCCTATGGCCTGCGCCCTCATCGGTTTCTATATGATCGTCAAGGCCGTCCCTCAATACGCCGCCTCCATCCTCACCGGAATGGGTTCACACCTCGACGGCGGTGCCGTTCGTGGTGCAGTGGCGGCGGGAATGGGTGCTGGTATGACCGTCTACTCCATGGGCCGCAACCTCGCGCATGGCACGACCTCCAGCGTCAGCACCGTATCTCAAGCCGCTCAGGCATATCAGCACACGACACAGGCGGCGAGGGATACCGGCTCTTCCGGCACGCAATCCAGAACAGCGGGTGCATGGGACGCGGTCAAGGCCGTGTTCGCCGGTTCCAGTCACGGCAACCCGCGCAGTTCGGGCGAGCAAATCTACTCCGATTATCACCGAGCACAGGAGTTTCACCGCGATGGAAGCACTCTGAGCGGGAACGGCATGGCGGTGCCGGGTTCGAATACTACAGGCACAACAGTTGCAGGTACTCCCGATACGAAAGGCTCTTCGCCAAAAACTTCGTCCGGTATCTGGAGTAACCCGGAGGGCTTTGATCCGGCAGTCAATCAAGGCAAGACCGTGGATCGCGGAGATGGCGTCGGTCTCGGTTTCAAGAACACCTCACCGGGCGGGTTCTCGGCTGCACTGAACCAGGGAAGGGCAGCTCAGGTTCGCCCGAACGCGGAGGCGGCACAAGATCTATACGACAAGTCATCAAAGCAGGGATTCGGTGCATCCGACAATCCCTATCACGTCGGCAGTTACGAGAACTTAGGCTCCGGTTATTCGGCGGCGAATAAGGACGCGATAAACCCGACACCGTCACCGGATGACAAAGACAGCGGATACAGAGGCGAAAGGAAGTGATGCGAATGGGCCTGTTGAAAAAGTTGAAAAAACCGCAGCACGAAGAATCCAGGGTGTTGGACAAAGACCCCTTCCTGAACGGGCGAACGGAGGCGGCGGAGCGGTACGGGTATCTCTCGAAGAACGCCGCGCAGTGGCGAAGGGTCTCACTGGCTCTGCTCCTCTGCTGTGTCGCCTGCGTCGTCAGCGTGATCTACATGGCGGGCAAGATAACGGTCGTGCCGTACATCGTGCAGGTCGACGAACACGGTTACGAGATAGCGGTCGAACCGGTCTCTCCATCAAGAGTCGATTCGCGACTCGTCATCGCCCACATCGGGCGGTACGTCTGGTCGATGAAGACGGTCTTCGCCGACCCGGAGGCGCAACTGCATCTGATGAACTTCGTCTACAACTGCACGCCTAACAGCACACCAGCGGAGAAAAAGTATCAGGAGTATTACAGGGAGAACAACCCAATGGTTCAGGGCGAGACGGAGACGGTTCACGTCACCGTGAACAGCGTGTTCTCCATGTCCGAGAAGAACTGGCAGTGCGAGTGGACGGAGAAGACCTACAACGCTGGGGATGGTGGAGAAATCTCGACAAAGCACTATCGCGGGATCTTCGCCACGGCGATTGTCACGCCAAAGACGATGCAGGAGATCCTCATCAATCCCCTTGGCATCTTCATCACCGACTTCAACTTCTCGGAAGTCGTGAACGTGAGTAGGAATGGAGGTAGTGTGAAATGAAACGGATACTCAGAAAACCAGTGTTTCTATTGGTTGTGGCGATATGTATGTTCGTCGTCCCCGCGATTGGAACGGCGAAAGAGTACAAGGTCGGCGACGAAGTACGCCCCGACCCGCAGTGGGCGGAGATAGAGTACGGTGGGAGGATTATCAGCTTCGATTTGAACGAAGCGATTCTCGCGGTCGATGGTTACGATCACGCCGATTTGGACGGCTACAAAGACCAATGGCAGAGCACCGTCCCCTACGGTGATGGACAAACACAGGGACAGGGCGGGCCTAGTATGCAGCAGATAACGAAGCGCGAGTACGAGGAGGAGCAACGGGCGCGGAAGTGGTTGGAGATCAAGGAGGATCTGACGCTGCGGGATATAGACAACCGGGCGCTGGATTTGGTCAAGGAGTTCTCACAGGCGAAGGGCGCGGTGCCGCCGTCGCTCGGGCAGGCCGGTTCAGTTGTGATTACGTTTTCCAGCTATATCCCAAAACTCGTCTGTCGCCCGATGTATGTGACCGACATCATGCTCCAACCCGGAGAAAGCGTCACCGGTGTGCATCCCGGCGATCCGGTGCGCTGGCAGTTCGTTCCATCTAAATCCGGTGCGGGCGATATGGAGCAGGTTCACGTCCTAGTCAAACCCCTCGTGGCGGATATATCAACGAACTTGATTATCAACACCGACCGGCGCACCTA